>CAYUET010000003.1:52498-157245 GCA_964443875.1 uncultured bacterium
AAATCCCAGTAGTTCACTTCCATGTTTGCATGGTTTGGTGTACGGATCATGCTGGAGTAATCGTCATAAACCTGACGGATCTTTTTATAACTATCCGTAGTACCGAATAAACTTGCTGAAGCCAGATCCACATCTTCCCCGTAAATCGCCTTTACAGCGGCAACAAATTCAACTCCGTCTGGAGAAAGTGCATATTGACGTATTTTTGAATTGACCTCCAGGTGTTCAGCCAGAGATTCAATGGCGGCAGACAAATTTCCCATTGTCCCATCGCCGTAAAGATTGGTAGTTGTTTCTGTAACCAGTTGATTGGTTTCGAAATCCCAATACTGAATCAAAGCTGAACTGTGATTGGTATAGTTGATCATTTCAGATAAATTATTGATCAACTGCCGCCTCATCTGGCTATTTTGTCCATCATTGATCCATAAAGCCGTTACATCAATACCGTAATAATTCTTAACTGCAGCAGCAAGCCTTGTATTATTTCTTAAGGCAAACAGAACCTGGTATTTCCTGACCATCTGTTCTGCCGTACTGTTCTGATCGATCATCACACTCAAGGGGATGGGCAAACCCGTATCCAGATCATAGGCTCCATCCTGGATGGTCTTTAATCCTGCCGGATTAAACGTACTGTCATAAACAAACTGGGTGAAACTGTCAAAAAGGGTATGAAGAGCTTTTGTATTATTTCCTTTTCCCGTCATTTCATCCAGGCCGAATCCATAGGCATCCTCAAACCCCTGAGAAATAGAGGGATCAGCGGTCATTAATTCCTTAATAGAAGTTTTGGTAAAAAGCTCCCAAATCACTTTTTCAGGTGTATTGACAGAAGAGGATAAATTCAGGATCTGAGTGGAAGAATCCTGGAAGGTATCCAGGTTAAAGCCCGTAATCTGGGTGGAAGTATGAGTTTGTGTCCAGAGATAATCCGATAAAATTGCCGTAAACTGGGCCACAACATCTTTAACATAAACAGGAGTCGCTCCAGGTGAAGGTAATTTTCTATTATTATCATAATTAGGATCACCAAACAGATAGCTCTTAATCAACTCCTCCAATGTCCGGCCATCGGGAGTCGTTGCTGAATTTAAAATCATCTGCCTGGCCATGCTATCCATAAAATTGACGCCGGTATCCTTGGCAGGGGATAAATTTCTTTCAGGTTTTGTCAAGTTGACAATATCCGTCATTATTGACGTTGTGTTCAATGTTGAATAAATCTGTGTACTCCAGTAGGAAGCCAGCATATTATTAAAAGCTTCCTGATTAGCTGAAATGGGAGTTCCAACCCAGGTATCACTTATGAATGTTTTACGTAATAATCTCAAAGGAGTATTCGGCACAGTAATATCTGTACCAAGGTATTTACTTAAAATATAAAGATTGTATTGCATGTTTATGAACTGCCTGCGCCCTTCTTCAACCGACAAATGAGGAAATGGGGAGCTGAAAGTAAAAAACTCATCCCCAAGCCCGGCAACTGAATAGTTGTCAATTTCCTCTTTAACAGCAAACGGAATAATCTGTTCCACCGTATGTTCTGGCAATTCGGCAAAAACAATCTGATATTGTCTGTTATAGCTGTCTGCAATCTGCTTCGGGGTTAATGAATTCAATTGAGGCGTGCCGGCAATATCACATAAACTTTTAATATAAGCTCCGGTATTATAGTCTGCGAGATAATAAAAAGGCGACACCGCTCTGTATAAACCCATTTGTGTGACAATGTTACGTTCATTCATATTGGCGGGTCTATTGGGATCATAGCCAGAGTTTCCAAATTGAGAACCATCAAATTTGCGTACTTCAGTTAAAATTTCAGCAGCACGTATCATGACGGAAATCTTGGTTTCCTTGACTTCTCCGTCAATAATTTGCTGGGCAAACATTGACAGAAGACCGCGCACCGCCACATCAGAATAGACATCAGAACCTTCACGGTCCCGGATGAACGGTTTTAAGGATAAATAATCCTCTGCTGTACTGTAGCCGTTGACGGCAGTATTCGTATACTTGTCTGTCCAGTTGTAATCCCATCCATATAAAACGGAAATCGCTTTTCTGAAAGCCGCGTTATTCCAGAGTTCCATTTCCAGAGCTAGTTTCTGAGCAGCCTTGGCAATCCTCTGATCAAGGGCGGCCAACGCCGTATCCAGCTGGGTTAAATCAGTGCCTGCACTGCTGACCAAAGCGTTGTCATCGACCTGCCAGCACAGTTCAACAAAAAGGGATTTGTCATCAAAATTATCAGATTCTTCCGCTGAAATAAAATAATCACGTCCATTATCATCGGCTTTGTTCAGGAATAACAGGGCTGCAGAATTATCTGAATCCTTGAGATTATATCTGAAAAGCGTCCTGTAATTCTCACTGTTATAAAAAGCGCTCAGCCGGGTCATCAACTCTGTAATGGCGGTGGTAACTGTTGTTCCGCCGTCAAGAGTCACCCCCTGGAATAAATTTGCATTGCTGTACTTATTGGCAAGGGCTGTAAGCAGTTTTTCCTCATCAGCAGCCGAACGCGTTCCAAAAAGACTTCTGAAGGCAGCCAGAAATTCGGCATTCGACTGCATCCAGGCCACTCTCTTTTCAACAGTACTCACATCCGGCGTTAAATTGCTGATCACCGCCGCCTGTTTTAAAACTCCGACCTCGCTGATGTCAGAAGCGGAAAGGATGGCTTCTTCCGTGGAAGAGACTCCTGCGGATGTGACAGAACCGGATTTCAGCAGGCCGGAACCTGTCCCTGTCGGGGTAATTGTCCTTGCCAGATAGGCCGACCTTTTAATTCCGGTTGTATCCACCTCTGTAGTCGGAATAACCCGGTAAAAAATCTCATTTCTGCGTTCCTGTGTCATCTGAAGTGAAATCGCTGTAATAACCTTTTTAAGATCCTCATCGCTTTTATTATAGGTCTCCCGGTAAAGAGCCAATTCCATGAGGAAGTTCCAGTCTTTGCTGTCACCGGAGAAAAGATCAAGATTTCTGTTTCCATAAAGGGTTTTCATATCGGCCGCAAAACGCACAAGCCAGTCCATGGTTCCCTCAGGATTCTCAAACTGCTCAAGCATAAATAAAATTTTCCGGTTTTCATAATTCAGAAAATTGTACCTGGCCTGTGATCCCTCTGTATTCAGGGCGCCATAAGCTTCAAAAAGCTGATTGATTTTAGGACCAAAGGATACTATCTTTTTAATCCGGCTTAAATCATCTGTAAAACGACTGATCCCCTGTGCGCTGAAAACCCCTTCCATGCTGAAACGCAGAAGCCCCTGATAATTATTCCGCAAGGCTGTGATATCCTGTGAAGCGAAAGGATCAGAATTATTTTCTTTGGCGATCTGTCTGACTTTCAGCATCATCGTCACGGCCTCCTGCATGGTTTTGTCACCAATGACAACGCTATGGATAGCCAGATCGATCAAAACCGACATATAAAAATCATTTTTGAATATGTCGGAAGGGGCAGTAACGCCAAGCAAATCCATGAAATTCTGCTCGTTAAGCAGGTTCCCCATCTGACTGATAAGATCTTCAACATTAAAGTCAGTCCTTGAATTGTTAAGACTGAGCCATGTCAACTGATCAAGAAACACATCGATTCCGCTGTTCAGATCCAGCTTATTCAAACTTCTTCCCTGGAGAAAAGTTTCTTCAAAGTAAGATTTAAGGCGGGCTTTTTCTTCCAGATATTTGACAGAATCAAAGTCTGTTCCGGTCTGGGGATTGGTTTTTCCGTCCATATAAGTCCAAAACTCAATGATTGAAGCATCCTGGGGTTTACTCATGCTGAAGGGTTCAGCTGCGCCATAAATCTGATTCAATAATTTTGTAACGCCTTCCAGACGGTTATTAAAACCGAATTGTGTATATTGTCTGAAAGCGGCAGAAAAAAGAGCTTCAATATTATTAAAAGGATCTGAAGGATTCCAGTTTGAAATCAGGTTCAATTCAAAAAGACTTCTGTATTTCGGACGGCCATCTGCCGTCGCTGAATTCAGATAGGTAAAGAGCCCCTTGAACACCGTATCATCAATATAAAGATTACCCGTGCCCTCGGTTTTATCGGTCAAAGACCAGGTAATAATTCTGCAGACCATGTTGAAATGAATCGGATTTTTAAGATCCAGATTAAAATCCGCCCCCATAAAGCCAAAAGGCTTCTGTTCCAGAAGAGATTTAAAACGCTCTGCAAAAATCTGATAGGTCGAAGGGGACTGGGAATTCACAAGAATAAGGCTTAAGGGTTCAATAATGGTTTTATAGGTTTCCAGATCAAAAATATTCTTATTGAAAGAGACAGAGCAAACAGCATCTACAAGGCCCGAAGATTTGAGAGCCTGCATGACCTGAACATAACGGTCTATATTGATCTGTTCATCCCCGAAGGTATCGGAAATCTTTTTAAGCCATCGCAGATAGACAGAGTCCGTTCTGATAGCCGGGCTGTCGGATGACAGCAAAAGGTACATTTTGCTGTGCAGAGATTCCATTCTTTCCAGAGCGGCGGTAACCTGATCAGGCGAACGTTCATTGTCCGCTCTCAGCATCATTGCCGCAATCCACACGAACAAAGAAGAGCTTTCCTGATCAGTTCCTATCGTTGAAAGACCGCTCAAAATATTGGGATTCGCCTGGGCAACGGACTCTCCGGAAATTCTCTGTATCAGTGCGCTGTTGTTTTCAATGGTTGATAAAAGCTGTACTATTTTGGCTTCCCCATAGGTTTTACTCAGCTCAGCCCAGGACAAAAGCGTTTGCAGACCTGAGAGGTCCTGACTTAAATTTTCTGCAAGCTTCAGATCTATATTTCCAAAGGCTCTTTCTACAGGGACTTTCAATTTTGCAGCCGTTTGAAGACGATTCAAAAGGTCATCCATGTTTGTTTCAAGGGAATATTCCGATATCCATAAAAGAGACCGGAGATGCCCCATATCCGTTAAATCCAGTTTTTCCCCAAAAAATACGGTTTTCAGGTCATTATATTGCGCATTCGTATTCAGAGTCGAACAGATTTCGGCCGCCCTCTGAAGGATAGCCACCAGCTTGTCTTCTGTATAAGTTTCCCCCGTTTTAGCGGACATGACATACACCAGCAGAAATTCATCTTCTTTTAAGTTCTGCTGATCGATGAGAGTCTTGATGGCAGCCCACAAATCCTCGCGAATCGTCAGCATTTGAATCATCGTTTCGGAAGAAATATTAAAGGCCCCCTTGGTCTTGTCATTTAAAAGGCTCGCTTTAGCCAGCAAATTCTGTGACTCTTCACTTAAGGGGGAGGCAATTTTCGCGTTCAACAGGTCAACGGAAAATCCGGTTTTTAATTCGGATAAAAACTTGAAATAGGCCGGACGAATGGTTGCCGCCAGTTGTAAAATAGAATCACTGTCTTTTCCATTTTTGGAATATTCCATAAGCTGCAGGGTCCAGCTGAACCATGAATTTCTGTCCGCTGAAACGGCAAGATTAAAGGGATTACTCTCCCTGTTTAAAAGGATTTCCAGATTTTTCCGGTAGTACGCCATCTTCAGCAGTATTTCATTCAATTCATCAAAAGTGTATTTGGTTCTGCAGGTTAAAAGATTTGCCATCTCTGTCAGATAAGCCGCATGATCCGCATTATAAAGATCAAATTTATCAAATAAGGCGGCTACGGCCGGCTTAAGCTTAATCCTGTTTTCGATATCAGTTGCCAGATCGGTAATTGAAAAATTCTGGGCCTGAACCATGGATCCCCAATAGATCAATACACTCAGATGTCTCGGGTCATAGAGATTTATGGCTGTTCCAACATAATCCTTGTAGCGGGTATAAACGCAGAGTTGTTCCCAGGCTGAAATCATCTGAAAGACATCCTCGTATTTAAGGCCATTCACCACAGCGCTTGATTCTCCGTTCATTGCGATTAAAACCCATTTTTTGGCCAGGTCTGCAGCCTCGGAACGGGAAGCCACAATACGGGAAAACATTGCAGTCAGTTCAATCACACGCATACTCCAGGTTTCATCCAGGGAGGCCTCCCAGTTGATATTTCTCTGGGAATTGACAAGGCGCTCATTAAAATCCTTCATGAATGAAGCCACACCCGTTTCACGCAACTGCATTTCGCCGGATGAAAATAAAATTTCAGAGTTAAATTTACGGATCGATTCTGAAACAGAATCTCCATAACGCCGGCCTTCTTCCTTTTTCTGGACCAGGGCAGCCGTATAATTTCGGGCAAACGTTTCAACCTTGGCAATTTGTACATTGATTTCCCGGATGCGTGTAACCATTCCGTCAATCAGGGTCTGCATTTTCCGCCATTCCGCCCACTGGGGATATTCTTTCTGCCATTGTGCCAGAAGAAGATTCGCTGTTGCGAGTGCTGTTTCGTATAATTTTAAAGCTTCTTTTGCTCTTGCTTCAAAAAGCAGTATTTCTTCAACCGTTGTCTGCCGTTTGAGGGCTATCTGATCCCTCCAGGCAAGATTGGCTTTCCATAATTGATAGGCGGTCTGAAAATCACCCCGTATGGCATTGATTTTAGTCAGATAATTCTGTTCATAAGTTGCAAGCGCCTGATCACTCATCTCTACATTCTTCTTATAATACTCCCAGAAGGAACCGCTGATCTGATTAAACGTACTCTGATCTGTTTCCATGGTCTTCATTTCCGTGAGATCCCTCAAGGAATTATCCGTGGAGGCTATGGTTACAGGGGTAAGCGTACTCATCCCCTGATACCCGGTTCCCGTCAGGGTCTCTTCCCCTGCTGTCCCGCCTGCAGTATAAGCCAGACTTTTTTCAGTATAAACTGAAGCCCGGGCGAGTAAGGCGCTTGAACGGTTTACGGCTGCACTGCCGTCGCCTGAAAGGGAAGGCGAAAATACTATGCCGGCTGCTGAAGAAGCCTGCATTTTAAAGGTCTCATCATAAGAAACCCCAATTGAGGTACTGAATCCTATTTGTCTTGTATCTGAGGTTCCCACCGGGATCT
The DNA here is from genome assembly GCA_964443875.1 of uncultured bacterium. Taxonomy (GTDB): domain Bacteria; phylum Auribacterota; class JAFGBW01; order JAFGBW01; family JAFGBW01; genus CAYUET01. The sequence continues at coordinate 59,484 of CAYUET010000003.1, forward strand.
CCAAGTCTGTAGAGAGGGTAATTCCGGCGACAGGGACAAAATCCACTCCCAGTCTGTACAAGTCATATCTTGAATCATTCACACTGTATCCATCCGGAAGGTAGCTTAACTCCATGTTTACTCTGTCCAGGGTGATATAGCCGCTTATACTCTTGACTTCAAAATTGGTTTCATCCGTTCCATAGGGACTCGAAGTTCCGGCAACCGCCCTCAGCCCGAAAATGGCCCTTCCCCATTTTTGGGCAATATCGGTTCCATATTGCAAAGTCGTTGTCTTCTCCCCTCCCGCCTCATTCAGCCCCAGATTGACGTAGGCACGAAGTTCCGCCCCGCTCCATAAGGGAACAACGCCATTAAGGATATAATCCATGGTGCTTCCCTTCTGATAACGGCTATCCTGAACATCCACCTCATTAAAACGGTCTGTTCTCTGTACTTTAAAACTTATCCGGAGCTGTTTTAACACAAACTGCATATCCGCATAGGAGATTAAAGTATCCTGATTCATGGCCAGATCCCGTCTTGCGGTTGCCCCGGCCTTAAGTGTCCAGGCATCGGATACCCTGTACTTGACATACGCGCTTCCGCCGTACTGTGAGGCATCCATGGAGGGATCCTTTTCAAAAAGACTTTTTTGAAGATCATAAAAGAAGTCGGAATAAATCGTCCAGCTTCCGTTCACATACGTGAGACCAATCTTCATGCCGCTGTCATTAATGAGGTATACAATATCGGAGTAACTCAGGGTTTTTCCGTCAGGAGTCTTGCTTAAATCAATGCGGTTACGTCCGCCAATCCAGATTGAATCCACCTGGCCGTCTTCTCTTAAGATGATCCCGCTGTCCAGAACGAATCCATTGGGGGTATCTCTCAAACCGGCGCCGATGGCCCACTTCATTTTTCCGTCAGCATCCCTGATCAGGCTGGTATTTCCCACAACCTGAAGATCACTTTTCTGAGAAACCTTGAAAGCGCCGTCCAGGCCGATTCCCCAGCTCTCAAATCCCATTTCATCAAGTCCGAAAGCACCCTGGGAATAACCCGAACCCTGGATGTTCATGGATAAACGATTCCTGTTTGCAACCCCATTGGCACCTAAAAAGTCCATGCTGCCGTAATAGGTCCCGACCTGACGGGTATCCGCCATCGAAAGCCCTCTCACTGCAGCATCCCCAAAAGTATCAGCCCCCTCACCGACGTAGGCGGTGGTTGTAGTAAACCGGGAAACAAAACCCATTCCGGCTTCCAGATCTGTTTTAGAATAAGCCTCCTCAGAATTAACGGATAAAGGAACGGTTAACTGATCCAGCCGAATATTGTAATTCTTCTGCTTGTAGGCCGTATCATAACGCGCCCAGACCGCATCCACATATTGCATGACCGTTGGTGAATTGATCCCTTCCTCAATTTTGACAGAATCCAATACAACTCCCGCATTCATCAGGGCTGTTCTTAATTCCATCATCTGAAAATTGGCCACATTGATTTTCATCATCAGATCGGTGTATATCCGCTTTGCATCCCTGATCATTTCTTCAGAAGCGCCGGAATCGATAAGGCGTCTCAATTCCAGATCCGCTTTTTCTGCTTCCTGCCTGAGCCTTCTTAATACGGCTGTTTCCCTGATAAAAAGATCATAAATCTTATCCTGTTCAACCTTGACCTGCCCCAGATATTCAATATAGCGCCTTTTCATCATGTCGGCTTCATTTACCGCAGCCAATTTCTGTGAATAAGAAGCACTGGAACCGACAATCAGACGCGGCAGCGTTTCCAGGACACTCTGGGCAATCATCATGATGAGATTTGTGGACAAATGAATTTTCAGCCCTCTCCTTACCGTTGAAACCACGTCCAGGTTCTGTTCGGAGATCTTAATCAGAAGAAACATGACCTTCAGGTTCATGTCCTGTCTTTCGGATTCTGTCAGAATGGCCATCTGATTATAGGTTTCCCAGGCCTTATCCAGGTCCACAGGGAAAGGTTCCTGTGTGCGAAGCCGCGCCTGCACTTCCGCAGGAAACTGTAAAATGGCAAATTCCAGATTACGCCGGGCTTCGAAAATCATGTTGGAATAATCTTTAATATCCATTTTATCTTTATTCTGAAGAAGAGTGTAATAATGGTTCATTGCCAGAAGATAGCGGTAATAAGAAGTCGCAGCCTGAATCTTCAGTTTTTTCTCCAGAATTTCTCTCCGGAGCTTGTAGTATTCAACTTTGAGATCCCCCAGCTTCTTTTCCTCATCTGAACCAAAAGTCACCTCCACATCCAGGAAAAATTCCACCATGCTTCCCATATTTCCGCCGCTTGTGACAAGAGTCTGGAAACCGGCATTGACTCCAGTACTGATTTCCCATGAGGCATTTGCGCGCATGTCTCTCTGGACAGCGGCGATTCTCTGATCCACTTCATTATCCTTGAGTTGCAGCTGGGCGGCTTTCACTGTTCCGGGTTCAAGCGTTTCACCGGGATTTAAAAACATCTGCTGAAGGTCCACTACGGACAAACCCGGAATGGTGGTATTGGGAAGCCCTGTGACAGGAAGAGCACGCATTGTCAGATCCTGAGCGGTATAGGCTTTCACAATCTCACTTGCCTTGAAGGCCTCCTCCACATGCCCGCGGATGACCTGAAGTCTTGAGATTTCATCACTCCACAGGGATGCCTTCAGATTCAACTGGGCAAGAACAGCATTAATATTGTTAAGCACCAGATCATAATTCATTTTCACATCTTCATACAGAACCCCCTGCAACATGAAAAGAAGCAGGGATTCATTAAAGACGGAAAGATCATTTATCTGCTTCTTGTTTTTTAAATTCTCCCACCATTTGCCATCCACGAAAGCCTTGATATCCCCGTCATGCGACACCAGTTCCCCGTCTTTAAAGGTCTTATAGTCTTCCTGACTGCAGATTTCTCTTGCTTTTGCCTTCACCCGCTCTGATAAATCAAAAATATTGTCAGAATAACGGATTTCTGTTTTGTCGGCCAGAAAGGGAACATATTTTTCAAGTTCTTTAATCCTGGTCATCAGTGCTGTGAGCGCAGCCGAAGAATTGGCCGAATCAATATCTTTTTTCAGGGCTTCCACTTTAGCCTTATATTCCTGAATCTGATCCCCTCTTAATTTAATACTGTCCTGATAGGCCTTAACCGCTTCTATGAATTTATTGGTCATGACATCGGTCAAAGAACTCCCCATATAATAAACGGACTCATCAATCAGAAGTTTGAGCTGACCGAGTTTTTCCGCTAGGGTAAGGGCCGTAACGTCCTTTCCGTCCCAATTCCTGAGCTGGGCCATAAGATCATCATATTTGGCATCAAACTGCTCCCTGACAGAACGCGCATCCGCTTCCAGCTTCAGTTTTGCTTCATCTATTCCCCTTCTGAGGGTTTCCTTGTTTCTGTTATACGCTTCAAGACCATCCACAATCCTTGAATATTCCGAATATAAAGTCTCCAATCTCTCAAAAACCTTGTCATAAGGCATGCTCAGGGTCTTTTTCTCAACCTGACCTAATAAGCGGTAAATTTTATTTGCCGCAATTTCAATCAGCCGGCCTTCGATACGGTTATACCATTTTTCAAATTCTTTCTTTTCCGCAGCACCGGGGTGAGAGGCGATTTTTGCTTTTAAGGCAGTCAAAATAGGAAGAATTGAATCCATGGGGACATAAAGCCCGGATTGTAAAAGGAAGGTATCGGCAAGGCGCATTAAGTCGCCCAGAGAAAGAGAGACCGTAATAAACTGTCCGGCATGTTGCTTATCCGGTAATTTACCGTTCACCATCAGTTGCATCATCAGATCCGTCAGTAATTTCAGTCTTTCAGTCTGATCTGCCTGTCCCTTGTTCAATTCGGCCATATAAGCGCGAACCTGATCCTCATTCCATTCCGCAGAACCGAGCGTTCTGACCTGGAAACTCTGATAGACATCATAGGATAAAGCTCCGTAGTCTTTTATGGCTGTAATTTTCAGGCTTATTCCGCCGCCTGTGACATCCGGACTTTCGATCACCTCAAACAGCTTGTCAAAACGGTCCTTATTAAGGGTCTCCGGAGTATCCACCCCGGTAACAGCCCTGGGATTCAGAATCTGCTTTAACCGGACTATCTCACTTTCAATCCTCTGTCTTTCCTGGAATTCCATACCGAACTGAATGTCGGCTATTACAGGCATGACAAACGGGTTCGCTTCCTTTTCTTTAAGCTGTCCCTGTAAAGCCTCAAGCTCCGAAATAAGACGTCTGATTTCCTCAAGGCGGGAGGCTCTGTATTTCAAGTTATCAAAAATTCTGGTCAGATTCATCAGTTCCGTAACAGGGTCCTTTTCAATCGCGCTCTTATCAAAAGCATCCAGCTTAATTTCAAAGCCCGGAATCCTGACCCCCTTATATTCGGTATCCAGTATTCCCCGTATTTTTTCACGGAGCTGAATCACGGAAATAAGATTGGAATATCTGCGGACGTCCGTCATTACTTTCCCAGCCTCGGGCAAAAACTGAATCGGCGACAGAATACTTTCAATGTTTTTCAGCTGCAGCTGAAGGGCCTCAATATCTTTTTCCACTGCGGCCTTATATTTCAAAGCATCCGAATCCGTGACATCCGAAATATAATCCTCATAATTATCCATGATTTTTTTCCAGATTTTCTTCGCCGCTTTCATTTCCTCTTCCGCTTTGGTCACCAGGGCCGAAGCATTTTTCATCTGTTCTTTCCAGAGGGTTTCCATCTTCTGTTTTCTGAGTTCAAACTCGCTTCTTTCAGAGTCAGAGGCAAAGTCCTTGGGGGATAAAAGATAATCTCTCTGTTCCGTTAAAATCACGATCTCTCTGTCTATGGCCGCAACCTTCAGCTTTAATTCATCAATTTTAATATTATCGTTACCCTTGTTATAAATATAATTCAGAATAACCGTCCTCAGGCTGGCAAAATTCTCAGAAGAAATTTTTCCGGCATGGTAGGCTTCTATCAGCCGGGTAAGAAGAGTCTGGGGATCAATGGTCTCAATGTCAATTCCCCCCGGAATCATCTTGGAATAGGGGCTTATCACATCTTTGAATTGAACCTGGGTGCCTGATTTATCCGTTAAAAGTTCAATTTCCTTCATATATTGCTGCTTAAGCCTTTCAAGGTCATTGATGGAAATATCCAGTGCGATAAGCTGTTTTTGTCTGTATAAATCCATCAACGCCTGATTATAAGCCAGGGCGCTGTCATAAATCTTATAGGCGATTCTGAAAAAGGCCGTCACAGGCATACCGGAGGCATTCGCCCCTCCGTCCGTGTATCCGAATCCAATACCGAAGCGGATATCCAGATTATCAAAAAATCCGGGATCTTTGTATCCGCGGATTCCCGAGGCATCCATAGGAATGGTGCTTACATATTGTAAAAACTGATTGGCTTCCGCCTCCAGCTCCTTCAGTATGGCCGGAATATCCTTGCCCGCAGGGAGCGTGATTACGGAATTGGGATCAAGCCCCATGGCCACAGCCAGATCTCTTCTTGCCGAAAGGTATTGTTCGCTCAACTGGGATACCTGCAGGGAAGCAGAGGCAATATGAGCACGGTCCATGACCCCCTCCCCCATCTGTTGTAAAGAAACCAAATAGGCTTTTGCCTCCAGGTATTGCTTTTCCGTAAAATACAGTTTACTATAGGCTTGGACAATCTGCTGATACCGGTCATAAACACTCTTTTTATACTCGTAGGCTGTTTTTAAAAACTGAGTGCTCTGATCCACGCTAATGCAGCCCATTTCACTCCAGCGTTCACCGGACCAGCCGATAGAAGCCGAGAGATCAAAGGTCTTCTGCCCCTGACTCATTGAAAATCCCAGCACCGCAGCCGGATTCAAAGCGGAAAGGATATCCACCCTGTTCTCTCCAAGCATTTCATGGCTTTTGGAATAGTTAAAAAGGGCCGTTTGAATTCTCGAATCCTTAAGCAGCACATCCTTGCTGATCAGGGAGGTAGAAAAAGGAACTCCGTTAAAATCTTCCAGCATCAGGGTTGGTGTGGTTGTCTTCTGAAGATCACGGAATAAGCTATCCATTTCCTTAAGCAGATCTGCAAGGACGCCTGTATTTTTAACTCCGGGGGTGAAAATGGCATTAATGGAAAACAGATTCAGAATTTTCTGAACCCTCAAAACATTGGGATTCCTGAATTCATGAAGATAAACACGGCCCGGCATGGAAAGTTCCACCTGTCCGCATAAATCGTAGATTCTTCTCACATCCTGAGGAAATCTTCCGGAGACTGACTGAATGATTAAATTCTGGGCTTTTCTGACCACTTCCTCCGAAAGAGTGCCTTTGACAGAATCAACAGCCGCAATGACATCCGCAAGAGTCACTCCCTCTTTTTTGCCTTCAAGCAGAGGAACGGCTTTAACGGCCAGCTCAAAAACGGCAGCTTCTTCAGGGGCAAGGACAATTTTACCTTCTCTGATTTTCTGGTAATTAGCGGCAATCTGCTCAATCCCTTCAAGAGGTTTAACAGGGGCTTCAGTAATGCCTTTCTGGGCCTTGAGCGACTGAACCTCCTTCTGATATCCGTCATAACGCGCCGCAATAGACATCAACGGTTTGACATAGTGGTCATATTGATACTGATCAAGAACAATCCCGGCCAGCGAAGCAGGATCAATATTCAGAAGTTTCCCTAATTCCTTGATCCGCAGCATTTCGGCCGGCTTGAGTTCGTCTGTTTTTGAAAGCAGATATTTTAATTCAGAAAACAGGATATAGCGGCCGGCTTCCTCACGGATACCTGCAGCTTCCTTCATCATTTCCAGTTCCAGAGCCTTGATCTTGATGTCCGTCTCTGATTTGTCCGTTTTCTGCATGAGCTCAAAAATCTCTCTCATTCTCTGGACAATCATAGCCTTCTCATCAATTTTCTGTCTCATATTCTGCAGGGAGGCCATCTTGATCTGTCTTTCCTGCTCCAGTTTTGCCAGATCTTCCGCAGTAGCCTGCCCTTTGCTGACTTTTTCTCTCATGGCGATGATCTGCTGTTCTAATTTCTGCATTTCCTCTGAAATGCGTTCAAGCCGGACAGACTCATATTCTGAATTCATAAACTGAAGGTAATCCAGAAACAGATTAAAAGCGTCAACGCCTTTGTTCTTAATGAAATTGCTGATAAAGGCATCCGCTAAAAACGGCTGTCCCTCTGCCACAACACCAGGGAAACGGACAATCAATTTATCAGACGTCTCAAAAAAACCGAGGGTATAGCTTTCAATCTCTGCCCTTGACATATTAGCCTCCCTTAATCGGGCTTCATAACGGGCTTTCATCTGATCAAGGGCCCTCTGACGAAGTTTCTGATAATAGGCATTGATCCGGGCCTGTGCGGCCTCAAGACGTGCGGTTGATTTGAGGCCCCTGCGGTGCGCATCAAGAAGGGCTTCCTGATAGGCGATCTGATTATTCAGGTTCTCGATCTGATCTCCGTCTTTTGCGTTCTGAAGCTCGATTTTCAGCCCTATAATCCGGCGGAGAATGCGGATTTCTTCGGCAGGATCCGAGCTGTACAGATTGACATTATAGGTTTGCTGAAGAATTCTGAATAATTCCTTGTCGGAAGTAAAGGCGGCATCAAGTTTCATCATACCGCGTTTTCCCCATTCAAAGCGGGTTTCCGTATTCCACGTGCGGATCTCCCTCGCAGAAGGCGCTGTTTCTTTATTCAAAAGGATCTGTTCGAGGGTTGAAAGAAGCTGATCCTCAAAACGCAGTTCCTCTATACGGGCCTGGATTTTTGCGTCTTTGATTGCGGATTCATCCTTGTGGGTGAGATAGCCTTTCATTAAACCCTCTTCCTGAAGGCCGTATACTCTTTTTTCACTGTCCAGAATCAGGGAAAGCTTATCGGCCCGGCTGCGGAACTCTTGAGAAGGGGCTATCTGATAACGGGGTCTGGAATAGGAGGAGATCAATCCCTTTTCATAGGAGATGATTTCATTGGGCATATAAAAACGGGAAAGCACAAAATCTTCCTCGTAAAACTGCTCTGATCCATCCAGGGCCATCCTGTTTTCTGAGTTTTTCTGCATCAGTACTTCAAGAGCCGCACGGCGTTCAATCTGGGTATATACCCCCGGCTCGGCTCCGGTATAATTTTCAGCCGCCACATACCTGCCGTCTTTAAACTGGACGATTCCCATGGCTTCCTGAAAAGAAAGGACCAGAAGTTTATGAAGGTCGCCAAAAGCTGTTTCCTGGGAAACTCTCTGAATGTACTCTGCCGGCACTTTGTCCGTCTGGGAAAGCAAATCCAGCATATCCTTGAGATCTTCCCCCTTGGCTCCCATGGAGATCCTCTTGGTATAATCCAGCCTGAATTGAAGCGCATACTTCTCTTTTAATAAATCCAGCGCATCTTTCTGTATCTGAATTTCAATTATTTTAACCTCCAGAAGCAACCCCGCATGCTGGCGATGGGCTTCCTGATCCTCGGAACCAAATCTTAAATAGGCAACCCCCTGTTTTTTAAACTGTTCCGCCTGGGACAGGAGTCCTGTGCGTTCAGATACAAGAGCAACCCTCTCGGGATGTTCCGCCGGAAAACTCTGCTCATCAAGTACTGCAAGCCTCTGAGAAATTTCTGAAAGCCTGTCCTGAATCTTTTTTATACTCTGACCGCGATAGATGCTTCTTTCATTTTCAGCCAGAAGGGATTGCCCCTGCATTCTCAGATCCAAGATTCTTCTTTCTTCCGTAAGCTTTGTAATATCGCTTTGAAGCTGATTTATCTGAATACGGAGCTGAATCACTTCGTTATAATCTTCCGTATATCCCTTTTTGATGAAAGCGTCGACTTCTCCCTGGAGTTTTTTTAATTCGAGCTGTTTGGCTTCGAGCTGAAATTTCTTCTCTATATCCTGTTTCAGAAATTCCAGTTTAGCCAGTTCATGGTCGATGGAAGGATCTCCCGTCCTGACCTGCTCAATTTTTAAATCAATGATCTGCCGGTCAATGGCCAGGGTTTCAAATCTTTGCCGTGCGGCATCCTGTATGGTTTTCCTCTCGATAGCTGTTTTGGAACCCATAAGCCCCAATTTAATCAGTATCCACCTTATGCCGGTATAGTTTTTTCCCTGAATTTCAATTTGAAGCCTCGCGGTTTCACGGTCAAGCGTTCTTCTCTGCATATCCAAAGAGGAAATTTCAATATCCTTCTGAACGGACATCAGATTCTGAGAAATTTTATCTTTTTCAACCTGTTTGGCGGATAATTGCAAAGCTAAATCAGAGGTTTGCCTTTCGTAATGCACTTTGATATTGGAAACGGAACCTAAGGGGGTTATTTCAGAAAATAAACCGCTCATAAAATCAAGCAGCAAAGTCCTCCGTTCAGCCATTTTGGAATCCATTCCCTTAAGGACTTCTCCATCGATGGAAAGAATCGCTTCCTCTCTTAACTGTTCTCTCTGTAAAAACATCTGGCTCCAGCGCGAATCGAGCCTGACTCCCGTCATTTCCAGGTAAATCTGTTCAATCTTCGCAAAAAGTTCTTTTTCCCGGTTTCTCTTCTGAGCCCCTTCAGGCATCTTCAGATAGGCTTTTATTTCTGACTGAAGATTCATTATTTCGGGCAGACGCTGAAGGAGTGTCTTTCCTTTTTTAAGGGCGGTTTCCAGTTCAGTGATTTCACGTGATAATTGTTCCACCTGCTGCCTGTAAACGATTTCGTTCTTTTTCCCCTGCAGGGTCTCTGTTTCGATCTGTCTTCCGCCCTGTAAAGCGGCAATCTGATCATTATAATCATTTATGAGAAGCGCATTGATCCTGGCCCTTGTTTCAGGACCGATAAAGGGAACCCCGTCCCAGGTCTCCTCTTTGATTCCGACATACTGCTGGAAAGCGGCAATCATTCTCAACTGCTCCGTTGAGCTGACATCCAGTGACCAGGAATTTAAAAGTCTGGCCTCCGTCATTGCCAGATCTCTGGAATAGAAACCCAGTTTGACCAATTTGGAAACATAATCTTCCCGTTCCGTCACCAGCGCTTTTTCCAATTCCAGTCTGGCCACCTGTTCTGCCATTTCAAATTCAGAACCGGATCCTATCCATAAATTAATCTCATCTATTTTTTTCTGAAGAGCGACTTTTTCCTCAGGATCGGTCGCAGCATCCATCCTCATTTTTAATTTCAGGATTTCGATTTCCTTCAAAGTCTTTTCATGAGCAAGATCCAGGATGCGTTTTTCCTGAGGCATCATCTTCCGGGCCAAACGGACTTCCAGGGCAACAAGCAGAGTCTGTTTCTGAGCGATCTGATCCTCATATTGTTTTGCCGCGGATGGCGTCGTTGTCTGAAATCCCTGGGCCCTTACATCCGCCAGATACTGATTCGCAGAGGCCTGCGTTATCTGAAGGGACGAAAGGCCGAAACGCTCAAAAATAACGGCTTTAAATGAATCAAAGGAGGCCAAACGGGCGTCCAATTCATTTATAAGTCTCTCTGTTTCGCTTATTTTTATACGAAGCTCCGTCATTTCCTTTGTTGCCGAAGGTGCCAGGTCCTTAGCCTGCTGCTTTAAAGTCAGCAACTGGGAACGGGCGGACGATAACTGCTGTTCCAGTGTTGCCTGGGGTGTAACGCCCAGCTGATTTAAAAGCGTAAGCTCAAAATTAGCATTTCTGGAAAGTATTTCCTTTATAAAGGAAAACGTGGAAAGAGTGGCTGAGCGCTGCAGAAACTGATTCAGAGAACTTAATTCGGGTGAGGACGCAATCCAGTCCTTGACCGCGGTTAATTCCTGCACATACTGATCACGCAAATGAGAATCTGAACTTTGGGCCATAATCTTGTTGAAAAGAACCTCAAATTCCTGATTTCGTTTTCTGATTTCCGCCCTCAGCCTGTCCATTTCATTAAGCTGGTCATCCGTGGGAAGCCTTTCTCCCTTTAAAACGGCCAGTCTTTCCTCAAGAGCACCGACATCCAGTTTATAAATCACCCTCAGCTGCTCAATAAATTTTTTACGGTCAGAGGCGGATAATCCTTTTTTTGCAAGCTCGCGGGAAATCTCAAAGGTGTAAAGATTCATATAGGCCTTTTCCAGAAGAGCATTGGCACTGTATTCCAGCTGAGTTTCGCGCAGATTGTTCATTTTCAAAGCCTGAATCAGAGGAGAAAGATGAGCGGATTTGTCTGCCGCGGAAGTATACTTTTCCTTCCAGGCCGCCTGCAGGGAAGATACGCTCGCCTGAATAAGATCGATCTGATATAAGGAAACCTGTTCAGAAGCGGCTGAACGCCTCAAAGCTTCTATTTCCTTCATGATGCCTGCATTGTAGTCGGCCATGATGCTCTGATGGGTCGACAACAGCAGATCATTCCACTTATCCAGCTGGGTTACATGCCCGGCAGTTAATCCCGTATTCATCACTGAGTCCTGAATAGATTGGAGGTCTCTTTTTATCTGGAGCAGAGAATCATAATTCCCTTTAAGAAGCTTCAGCTGGGCAAAAGCTTCTGCAGTATCCATTCCGACATCTTCGAGCCCCTGAATCCAGGCCTCCAGATCACGAATCTCTTTTAAAAGCAGATTTTCAGCCACAGCGCATTCCGCTGTCAATGAACCGAAGGCAACATTGATCTTTTCCTGAAGCAGTTTCATGGCCTGATCAATGGCATCCGCTTCTGCGCCGGTTTTAACGGCTCTCAAAGCCGAAAGATCCGCCCACAGAGACTGGTACTGTCTCAAGGTATCCAGCTGGGTGGCAACGCCGGTCTCAGCTGTAAGAAATTTGCTGTTCCAGTCATAAATAGCGGAAGAGACCTTGGAAATGGTGCTGTTTAATTTTTGATTTAATTGGATGCCGGCAATCACTTCGTCACGCAGTAAATCGGTTAAGACCGTATTACTTAAAAGTTCCGAAAGACTGTCATTTTCCAGCTCCTTAAAAGCAGCTGGACTCAATTTCATTTTCGCAAAAGATAAAAGGGCGTTTCTTGAAAGGTCGTCCATATCCGGATACCGGCTTAAAATACTGTCTCTCTGCTGGGAAAGAATGCTTAACTGGTTAAAATCGTTTGCACTCCGCGCATTGTTCATTCTCTGGGTCAGAGAATTGTATTGAGACAGAGCCTCTGTTTCTTCAGGAAGCAGATAGGCTTTTCCTGCCCTGCTCAATTCAATCATCCATTCTTCAACCTGAACCTGCTCCGGTTTTTCGCCTTTTTCCTTCGCAATCAGAGCAGCACGTTCAGAATCCTTTAATACAGTAACCTCCTTTTGAACAGCGCTGGCCAGATCATCATAGATCTTAATACTGGCTTCAAGGTTTGCAATCTTTTCATCGATTTCCTGAACGGATAATCTTAAAGCCTCAATCGCCCTTTCATTATCCTGTTTTGCAGAGCCTTCAAGGCCTGCCCCTAAAAGTTCAAGACGGCTGATTTCCTGACCAAGCTCCCTTTTGGTTTTTTCAGCGTAGGTTTTTTCATAGGTTAGGGAATAACTTTTGATGCTGAGCTCATGGAAATGAATTTCTTTATTGATTCGTTCAAGCTGAACATTCTGATAGGCTTTGTCCGCATCTGAAACAGAACGGGTCAGGTTACCCCATAAAGATTCTAATTTAATTTTAAAAGTCCTCAGATCGGTTACCCGTAATGTTCCCTCCAATTTTGCCTTTTCTTCAAGAAGCTGCCTTAACGTATACATGCCACGGGTTTCAGCAAGCTTCTTCTGAAACAGGGCGGACTGCTGTCTTAAGGCAATGAGTTCCTGGGATTCCTCGGGACTTATCTGTCCGGAGGTTTCCTTATTCTCAAGGATACTCAGACGGTTTTTATCTACTGCCTTCTGGTACTGCTGGAAAACAGCCTGGGAGGCAAAGTCTGCAGGCTTTTCCATTATTCCGGATAAGGTCCCTGAGACTAAAATAAGACCTGTTGAAACCGCTCCGATTTTAAATGCCATGCTTCTGGTAAAGGCCTCAAACTTGTTATCAACCGGAGCCGCAACAACATCGGCCTGCTCTGCCTTGACTTTTGCAAAATGAACATTGATTTCATCAACAGAGACATTAAAAATCCTGGCTTCCGCTTCAAGTGCTTTCTTTTTGATCTGGTCATAAATCTCTGTTTCATTTTTCTCGGCCCGTTCCTTCAAAAGGGCGGCAATCTCATCCTGATTCCGCAGCCCCTCGATTCTGTTGATCAGAGATTGGGCATAATCCTTAAGTCCTTTTTCACCTACATCCAGAGTCCAGCCCATCATGACCATAAAAGGCATGTCGGCTTTTACACCTGAACGGATTTCCCTGAAAAGAGCGTCTTTTTTTTCTTTCCCTGCTGTTTTTTCAGCGGCATCATACAAGGCGAGTTCATAAGAAATGGCCAGCTCGGTTTTCAGGGAAAGGGTATACAAATGAAAAGCCTGGGCCATGTAAAAAAGTTCCTGATTCTCGGCCTGCAAATCCGGGTTCATGGAGTCAAATCGGGCTCCGAATATCGTCTGGGAAACAGGGATATAGGAAGGATGTTCAGGATTGCTGATCTGGTATCTGATTTTTTCTATTTCACCGAAACCCTTCTGCCTTACCATATAATTTTTAAGTTCTGTTACCGCATTAAGGCTCACCCCGCTGGTATTCATATCTTTCAGAGACTTGGAAATATAGTCTACGTTCCGTACCAGCTTCCTGTTTTCCGGAATGTTTAAAATGTTCTTCAATACAGGAGAAAAAGGCGCCGTTTTTTCCATTTCAGCAAGACGAGACTTGAATTCTTCCTCCTCCTTCATTAATGTCTCTTCAGAAATTGTTTCCTCTTTGGCAAGCTCTACAGGTCTGATCTCCGTCATCACTTTCTTCTGCATGAGCGCCTTGCCATGCTCAGAGGCTGAAAGCAAAGTCTTGACGAGGATAAATAAAGCCGTTCCCCCGATAAAAACACCCTGTAAATTCATTCCGATGGCCAGAAGATCGGGAAGCATGGATAGAACAGCAATGCCGACTGCGCCGATGGCAGACTGTTTAAGAAGGATGCGGAAAAGAGGCTTTTCCACATCGGAAAGGTCCTTTTTCCCAAAACCAAAAAGGGCTGCAATGGGAAGCTTCTGTATCTGTTCGGCACGATCAGCGGCTCCATACATTGCAATATTCAGGAAAAAGGCCCCGGCTGCCGTGATGATCCCGGCCAGAAGAATAAAAGGAAAAGTTCCCGGTGCAAACATCGAAATCAGAAGGGCGCCTGCGGCCTTATATCCTAATAATCCCAGCAATTTAGGCAGCACAACCTGCATCAGAATGTAAAGAACGCCCTGGGCCACAATAACGGCTGTCGCGCCGGCATAATCCAGCTTGACTTTGATGAATTTGGGGGCCTTGGCCCTCACTTCCTGATCCTTATCTTTAATGGACACAACCCGGATTTTCTTCGAGGCCGTCATGACATAAACAGAAACCGCAGCAATAGCGGCTACGATAAGCCCATAGATAAGCAGAGAAACTCCTGCCGTGGCAATCGCAGAAAAGGAGGAGATAAAGGCCGTAAAAATACCGATGGATAAAATCCAGGACATGCCTTCCCCCAGACCGAGTTTTGAGATCAGATCCGCAAGCACGAACTTTGAAAACAAGGATCCTAAAAACATGGCGGCAACCGTTAAGGGAAAAGCCGTTGTCCCCAGAATAGGGGCAAGAGTGACTGCGGACAGCAGGGAAAGCACTATGCCTAAAACATTCGTCCATTTTTCCTTCATTTTCTTTTCATAATCGCCGCTGATATCGAGATTGTTCTTGAATTTCTTAAAACTGAAAAGAAGCTGAACAATGTAGGAGGAGGTAATGAAGGGGATAATTCCGACAGAGAGCAGTGTAAATTTGGACAGCACCCCTGAAGCCAGGATAGGAAGGTTGATACCCTGGGGCAGTAAAGCCGCGATATTGAGAAAAGGAAGGGGAACAAAAGTGCTCAAAACAAAAAAGACAGCCACAACGCCCACCGTTACTGCAATTCTTGTCATCAGCTCCTTGTTTCTGAAAACAGATTTTATCGCTGAACCAAAACTCATCAGGGTCTGGCTGATTTTCGGCAGAGGTTTGACTGCGGCTTTTGGCGGAGCCCTTTCCCCTCCTGCTGCAAGTGAAATCTCATAGGCGGTATCATTCATGAAAGAAGCCAGAATATAACGGGCTTCATTCATCAATAGAGTTTCTCTTTCCAGCTCTGAAGCGGCATTGATCTGAATCATTTTTTCAGAATTTTTCAACTGGTCAATGGTCTTTGCCCACTGAGAATTAAGGATGCGCTGAATCTGTTCTCTCGCCCCCATTTCGCCTTCCGGGGTATTAAGATCCGCAGAAAAATCAAAACGCATGATTCCCGTTTTCAGATCACTCAATAACTGAATCATCATCTTTTCTCTCTGAAGCCTTTCCGGTCCTGTCTGGGTCCGCAGATCCATTTCCCTGAAAACATCCTGACTTTCACGGGTAAAAATATCCAGTCTCTTATGCAGATCGGTCAATTCCTGTCTTTCCTCAATTGAGGGCTCTGCAATCGCTTCAACCTTCTGAAGTCTGGTCCTGATCTCCTGAATCTGGGCATCCAGATAGTCTTTCTGTTTTTTTAATTCAATAATTCCGGCTTTAAAGGATTCCTCGTCAAATTTCGATAAGGTTCTCAAATCGAGAACAACCCGGTCCACCCAGCCTGCAAAATACTCCGTTGCTTTTGTGCCGTCCCCATTTAAAGAATTACTGAATTCAACCACTTTTTTTGAAATTTCATCAATCACCTGGTCGATCCGGTATTTTTTCTCATCCTGACCAAACTGGTTGGCAGCGGCCTTTTCCTGAGCCTTAACAAAAAGATTGCCTCCGGTTAATCCTGAAAAAATATTTCCCTTTGTCCTTAAGTCCTCGCCGGTGCTGATTGTTTTTGCATTTTCCTTGGTAAAGCGGTCCACATGAGCTTTCATCTCACTTAAAACACTATCCTCTTCACGGCTTTCTTCAATGGAGGTAATGACCTGCGCCCGTCCGTTAAAAAAATTAAGTTTTGTCATCCGTTTACCGAGAGTCCCGCCTTTGGCACGGTCCGCTATGATTTTTTCCTGCAGCCAGCTCTCAAAAAGGGATTTCAATTCCTTTAATCCGAGGACCGCCAGTGTTTCATCGCTTTCATTAAGGACCGAAACGTCTATATCCTGAAGGCGGTATTCTTTCAGGAAGGCTTTAAACATCTTCTCTTTATTCCATGCAAAAGTTTTAAAAAGACGGCGGTTTACCGCATTTTTTGAAGTGGAGGAAAGTATCCACCCGGATAATATTTTTTTCAGAGGAGCGATGATAAATTTCAATCCAAGTAAATCACGGACGCCGTTGATAAAGGCATTTAAAAATTCATACTCTTCAAGAGGAAATGCCGAAACCGCTTTTAAAATCATGTATCCGGCCCAGAGCCCTCCGAGGACAGGGGCCAAAACAGCCAGAGGGGTAAAAAAAGAAGCGGTCATGAAAATGACACCATAAAACAGATGAGGAAGGAGCTTTGCAATTCCTCCGGTTTCAAGGAGATTCCATACGCTGATGGATTCCCTGAAGGCAGGCCCCTTTGCACGCCCTGCTCGCTTATCAAACTGTTCATCATCACGGATGGACTTTCCGACAAAAGTTCGTAAAACGAACAAGCCGCCTGCCTGGTCAATCGCCTGCTGCTCCTGTTTGCGTTCTTTGATCATCTGATCATATTCTTTTGCGGAAAGAACTTTTTCCTCAACAAAACGCTTCATATAACCGGTATCTCCGCCCAGGGTCATGTTGATACCGCGTCCCAGAATCCCGGTTGTGAGTACGACAATTCCGGGACGTCCCGCATAGCGGACAACATAGTCCTCAAGCTCCTGATTTTTAGAGTAAAGAGTAATTAAAACAGGTTTTTCCTGGGCGACAGCTTTTTTGGAAAGCTTATCAAATTCCTCATTAATCAGGGACTCGATCTGGATTTCAGTAAGATTCTTCCTCTTCAGATCGTCAGCAAATTGCCCAAGATCAAAATATTCGGCATATTTGTTTTCCGTTAAAAAACGGGCATAAGTTTCAACCTTGGCAGGATTCTTGACACCGAGAAGAGTGGGAACTTTGTTATTACTATTGTCCAGAAGCTGTTTACCGACTGCATGCATTGCTTCTTCAGCCTTGAATTTAATTCTCATGGAAAGGGTCTTTAAACCGGATTCAACAGGCACTTCAAGAACGGACATGTTGTAAAATTTTCTGAAATATTTGGTGACCGATAACGCGGTACCGGTCATCCCTCCTTTTTTCCGAGAAAGATTCACAAATCCGGATGTTGAAATGGAATTCAAAGTCTCGGATTCGGAAGGGAGTTCCACAAAATCCTCAGGCTTGCGCAATTCTGTTTTTCCTGCCTGCTCAGCCTTAATGGCCGCTTCACTATAAAGTTCATAGGCCGCCTTGGCATCTAGGGCCATATGGGCTTCGCCTTCAAGTCTCTGTCCATATAAACGCCTTCCGTTCTGATCCAGAAGCACGGTTTCATATTTCCCGGTGGAGGGATTCAAACGCAGATCATAATTCCGGTTCACGGTATAGGAGGACCAGATCTGAAACATGTTGGATAAGACCTGATTCTGACGTTCAAGAATCGAGCGGTATTCAATTTCCTCTCGGGGGGTGAGCTTTGTCTGAAGCTGATGCGAAGGCCTCAACCCGGAACGTACGAGGATATCACGCCCCATGTCCGTAAGCTTGATATCCCGTTCATCCTTGAAAAAATAGGTAAGCCCCTGAATCAGGGACTGACGGTAGACATACGCTTTTGAGCCCTCTTTCTCCTTGTCCGCTTTTTCATTTAATACGGCCAGTTCCTCATAACACTGTCCTCTGAAATTCTTTTTCACCTGGTCAATGGAAGTTAAAAGCAGCTGCAGAATTTCATTATCCGGATCCGCCATGATGGAGGTTAAAATAACATCCTTGAAATCATCGGTAACTCTTGCCGGAACAGTAAATATTTTTTCAAGTTCGTCCATCTGCTCCTGAATTTTACTGTATTCCGGGGAATTGGAAGCATAACGATTCTTTTCCCTGTTCAACTCGTTTATTCGGGAAACAATTTCAGACATCTTGTCGGAATAGGCTTTCCAGGGGCCGGTTTCGAAGGTGCCGGGGGAAAATTCCTTTTTAAAATTCTTTAATATGTCCCGGATTTCCCCGGCGGATTTTCCCTGGCTTGTTTCCTGAAGAAGAATGGACAGCATGGCTGAAGTATAATTTCTCTGCCCCTTGAATAAAAAATCAACACTTTCACTGAGATTATGAAAAGTACTGATCTTTTTGTTGGGATTGGGATTGCTCATCACATAGCCGCTTTTCATCTGATCAACAGCCGCCACGTCGATTTCATCAAGGATATTCTGCCCGGGGACCTCATAAACTCTGAAGGAATTCCTCACATTTTTATCCATCACATTGGAGGGATCCCCCATCCAGGTGAAAGGCCCCACTTCATTGGAAAGATAGGTCAGTCCGCTGGAATTGTATTTGGAAAGAAGGGTTCCGTCCGGATCGGTCCAGGGATCAAATATTTTCATTTCTTTTCCGTCTTGATCATAAGCGATATCACAACGATCCTCCCTGCCGTAAACACCAAAGGCAAGCTGATTGGAACGGACATCCGTCCATTTCCAGAGTTCAAAAAGCTTCTGTTTAAGATCTTCCATTTTTTGTGAAGACGCCTGATAGGAATTACGGATTTCGATATCTTTTTGATCTTCATCATAATCCGGATTTTCTTTCCGTTTCTGAAGCTGCATATATTGAGCAAGCAGATCAAGGTCCCCTGACAGGGTGTCTCCCCAGTCCTTGAATAAGGAACCCCAGCGTTTTTTAATGACATTGGATATATCCGAAACAAAACTCCCTTTAAGAGAGGAGGGAAGATAGACCGATTTTTCAAACATATCTTTAAGGGCATCCGCAATAACCGATTCCATTTCACCTTTTTGAAAAGCGCTCATCATCATGTTTACGGCATTTCCGGAATTTCGATATTGGGCAACCCCCACGGTTTTACCAAAACTGTTAAAAACGGGACTCACTTCAAAGGCACCCGCATCGGCAAGGGCACTGCTGGAAGAATATACATGAAGCGAGCGTCCGGCCAGCATTTCAAAAAAAGCAGGAACAGGAATATTCAGGGTTTTTCCTCCTCCGGCGCCTAACTGAATGACCTTTCCGTCCACAAGCCCGAGGCTCGCGGCATGCTGATGTTCGCCGAGCCATTTTCTCAGGGTATACCCGATGAAAGACTCGAGAATTGCGGCAATCTGCTTTTCATTCTTCTTCAAAAATTTATCAATCTGAAACTCTTTTTCCTCTTCAGAGAGATTCAGTCTTCTGATTGCATCAATATTTTTAAGGAGACTGCGGATGAATTCAAAAGAATGAACCGCCTCTTTCAAGGCCTCTGTTTTTCTTATAATCTGCACACGGATCAGATCTTTTTCCTGGGGAAGTTCGTTTGCTGAGGTGATCCAGCTTTCCAGACGGCTCAGTTCAGCCGATTTATTACGAGCAAATTGTTCATCAGAAATATCACCATTGAGGAGCCGGTCGGCTAAATAAGTTCTAAACTGAATTCCATCGATTGATAAAAGATCCTGGGGGCTTTTTAAGGATTTTTTCTGAATTTGATCAAGCATTTCCGGAGTCAGTATCGGGGTGCTTTTCTCTGCTTGTTTACGGGCCGGAAGAGTTTCCAGAGACAATTCTTCATCCATTCTGCTTTGAGAAACTGCAGGAGGCCCTGTTGTTACAGGGAATTCAGTTTGAGTTGCAGGAATGTCGTTCATCAAAACCACAGGCTTCATTTCCGGAACAGTCATACCTTTGACGTTTTGAATTTCCGCACTGATCCCTTTCCCTGTATTGGCGATAACCTGGGGAGTCTTAAGATCCGGCGTAACCATTTGGGGTATGGAAAAAGGTTTCATGCTGTTCAGAGTCGCTTTCAATGAAGATTCCGTCATTTGAAAGGTCAATCCATTTTTGCCGTAGGGATTAGTCCCTCTCTCATAGGTAAAATATCCGTTATTTCTGACGCTTTTATTCAGAGATTCATACAGATTTGTGATAAGGACATTCATCTGCGCTTCGGTCGAAGGAACCCCTTTTGCCTTCTGAAAGGCCGCCGGTAATAAATAAGACAGAATTTTCTGAGAGGATCCTGACTTAAGAGCTGAAACCGTATCGGTCTCTTTTAGACCCTGTAAATAGGAAACAGAAAGCACAGCCAGAAGGTTAAGCTGATTCATGGTCTGATTGAAATCATCGGTTATTCTTTTCTTGTAACTTGCGTCTTTCCTGGCGTAGCGGGCATCCTCTTCAGCAAAGCTCTTAAAACCCTGCTCCAGTTTATGAATCATGGAAATCAATTCCAGAAGCTGGGACTGATTTTCCGTTTTCCAGAAAACCGGATTCCCCAATAAATCCTTAAGCACCTGCAAAGAATCCATTTTCACAGATTCATTTCCTGAAACAAATTCAAGATGCTGACGGATCAGCGTTTTTCTTGCAATCCACAATAACGTATTGATGTCCTGGGATTTGGACGCTATTGCCGCTTCTTCCTCAGCGCTGAGTAAAGTCTTAGAATATTGAAACTGATTCAGGACTTCAAAAGCTAAAACCCTGTCCACATTCAGACGGCTCAAGCCGGTAGCTTCCTTCACTGCCGTATTTAAAGGGAAGCGGAAATGATCCACTTTCTGTATTTCAAAGCTGGAATTAAACCGGGCATTCCCATATCCCCAGATGCTGTCCAGAGTTCTGATGGATTCCGTGAAAAGTGTCTCCATGTTTTCCAGGTCTGATTTCTCAGGATTAAAGAAAATGGATTTAAACCATTCCCGTTTAACCTCCTCCGGATTGCGGTTTTCATTAAGCAGCAAAGTGTCAACTGTTTCATGAAGATTTTCAGGGTTACGGCGGTCATTCGCCCATTGCAGAGCTTCAGACATATCTGAGGAAAGATTCTGAATATCAAATTCCTTGATTCCTTCGCGGCCTATGATATCTTCAGTTGTGTCAAGAGTCATTCCGCTGAGTTTGGGCAATGTTTTATCCGGGTATAAGAATTCTTCCTGAAGCTTCACGCTTTCCTCAAATCCCTTTTTATGGCTTATAAGCTGAATCAGTTCTTTCATCTGCGCATATTTCATTTTATCCGCATCTTTTAAAAGCAGGGCGGGCAAATAGGCCTTATAGGACTTTATTTTTCCTGATGAAACCCGGATTCCACCGTTCTTTTGAATCACCCCCGAATGAATCAGAATCTGTATCCGTTTAAAAAGCCGGTAAAAATCCTCAGGATTATTTCCCAGTTTTTTATAAAACCTCCAGGCATACAGCAAAGCACGATGGGTATCCCGGGATAAGGAAATATCTTCCACTGCGTCGAAATAAATTCTGGCTAAAGGGTTCCCGCCTTTCCAGGAATGATTAAGCGCCTGTGAAATTTCCTCCAGTTCACTTAAATCAAAATATTTAGAATCAAAAGCCTTGATGAAATTTCTCTGGATTTTCTTCGTCACATTTTCTTTTTCAAAAGTCTGCCCCATCTTTTCCATGGCATCCACAATCTGTCCGGCAACATTCAGAATTAAATAATTTTCCGGAGACTGGGCAAAAATTCTGACCCCTTTTTTCTTGCGGATATCCAGCATTTCCAGGGGAACGTTTATTTTTGAAGTTTCAGGAGCAATATTTATAATTACATCATAATGCCCCTTTTCCTTATTCTCCGATAAATTCAGTTTCAGAACAGCCTGTATGTCGGCATTTCCCTTCCATTGCAGCTCCATAGGGAAGGCCAGCTGGGCATCTGAAATCTGTTTCAGAGTCAGAGCTTTGTTCTTGGATTTTATCCGGTAGACTCTATTCCAGTTTTCCCGGTTGTTTTCAATAATCTCCCTGGATTCATGGATGAGAATATCCCGCTGAGAATTCAAAAAGGAGGTGATATCGTTTTTTGATGCGGATTTTTTGGATAATTCTCTTATACCTGACATGATTCTCGGCAATCGTTCAGAAAACTGATCCTGAAAAATATTTAAAAAGACCTCAAAAGGAACACCGTTTTTCAAGATATTCACCATGGCGTCACCGCCTTCAAAGGGCATTGCATCCGCACAGGCCAGCGGCGGCATGAGTCTTTTTCCAATTTTACTCAGAAGCTGATCCAGCTGGGAATATTCCTGCATCATCACAGAGAGGTAAGGAGTTTCGGTTTGAACATATTTTATTTTAGGAGCTAAAATAATATAGGAAATATTTTTTTCCCGGCAAAGTTTTGCAATACCTTCCGTATGAAAACCTCCGGTGATTAAAACAGAACAATCCAGATTCCTCTGCTCCATTTCAGAAAGCGTATTCTCAACAATCACCTCATCACGATTAAAAGCCTTCTGATAAAAGCCTTCCACGATCTTCATTTCATCATCAATTTCACTGATTTTAGGATCAATCCGGTATTGCAGGCTGTACTTTCGGATCATTCTGTCAAAAAATCTGATAAAATTACCAACCTCAAATCCCTGTTTATTGTTTGTGTAGTACGCCAATTCATAACGCGTTACTTCCAGAGAGGTTAATTTATCCAGAATCCGTATCTTACGCATGATGGAATCGGCCTCAATCTGATCCGGGGTTACAAATGTTTTGTTTTTTATAGCAATAAGAAGTTCTTCCAGCTGCTCTATAAAATAATTTTTGTCAGCCCCTCCCCAGAGCATTACAACCTTCATGTATTTGGAAAGATTTGGATAGGCCTCCATATTTAAAACCGGATTTTCACAGAAATCTTTTAATGATTTATAAAAAAGATAGGTATCTATGACACCAAGCTTATAATCCAGATTCAATTTCAAAAACTCTTTTTTATCTTCCGCAACCAGAGAATCAGATAAAAGACCAAACACGGTTTCACGTTCAAAATTAATCTTTTTAAAATCAATTTCCTCTTCAAGTTTAGAGGCATCTATCAGATCGACAACAGATTTGAATTTTTCAAGAGATATATCCTCTTCCTTGGCCTGGCCGATCAATTTTTCAGAATATTCCTTTATTTCAATTTCCGATTTCCGATAGGAATCCTCCAAAGCCATAAGTTTTTTCTGTGCAGGAGTATATATCTGAAGACTAAGATCAAAAATAATCGCTTTCACCTTATCAATGTATTTTTGAATATGACGCTTGATTCTGTGGGCTTTTTGAAAATAATTCATATTCTGTTTATAGAGTTCCTTATCATCCACTCCATACAATACCGCATCAGGATTCTCGGTAATGGCGTAGTACTCTGCACCGGTAAGGATCCCTTTCTCAAGGTAATAAGAAAAAACGTCTTCTTTAATCTGCTTATCCGGATAAGAGGCATATTCCAGAGTATTAACAAGCCCTTTAGCCCCTTCCATTGCAATCATTTCAACAGAATTCCTCCCCTTACACAGCTGTTTTAAAACCTCAACCGTATTTTGTTGGGCTTCAAGATTGGCATGGGCATCCTGAATATGAATAATGGTTTTAGGACCTGCAGAATAGCTTTCCTTTACAATGGCATATTCTGTCGGAATCGAATCGATATATTCGAAAACCGGAATCTGCTCGGAATAGGAGTTTATTCCGGGAGGAGGTAAAACCGGGGGCGATATGACTCTGGCACCTCCCTGCGCATAAAGATACGCATCGTTCAATAAAGAAACGATGGTAATTCCTACAATGAATCGGCAAAGATTCCTGAAACGTTTTTTAAAATCTGTGAGTAGACGCAAAATAAATCTCCTCTAAAATATATGTTAAAAAAATATAATATTTATAAGGTTAATATTACTAACTTCATTACCACATAATCCCTGAGTTGTCTAGGTGGCAACGTAAAAATATAACACTCACTCTAAGTAAAACATTCTCAATACTTTTTAAAAAAATCACCAAAAAAACGACACGAAACATTATTAAAATAACATAAAATACACAAAACATTACATATTTTCAATATTTATTTGGAGTTAAAATGGAGTAAATCTTTAAAAATCCTCATCCTCCATTTTTCAAGAAAAAACCATTTTTTATTCAAAAAAATCGGAACCAGCTGACCCGCGTCAAAAATCCGGACTTTGCATTCCTTAAAAACATAAAAATAAAAGATTAAAAAAACTTCAAGAATTGTAAAAATGCAAATTATGAGAATAACAGATCAAAATAAGAAGATTTCCCCGTGAGAGGAAAATCCTTTTAAAGGGGAAAAAATGATCATATTCAAGCAAAAAAAAAGCCTAGTAAAAACTAGGCTTTTAAACGGGACAGATGGGACTCGAACCCACGACATCCAGCGTGACAGGCTGGCACTCTAACCAAACTGAGCTACTGCCCCAAAAAGAAATCTTTAAATCATGGGCGGTACAGGGCTCGAACCTGTGACATCAACGGTGTAAACGTTGCGCTCTACCAACTGAGCTAACCACCCGAGTCATTTTTCATTTGAGTGTGAAGACAATACTCTAAAACAAAATTATACGTCAATATTTTTTTTAACTTTATTCATGAAATATGATTTTTTAAAATTCAAACAGGGTGAATTTCAGGTCAATTTCAATCTGTCAAGAAACAATTAAGTGAATGACCTCCATATCCACAATACCTTACCGGCTTGATAGCAGTGCGATATCCGACTCTGTCGTCTGCCTGGGTTTCTTCTCTTAAATTTTTTGATTATAATTTTCTTGTCGTAAATTAATGGAATGTGTTATTAAGACAGCCTTAATTACTAAAAATACAATAGAAAAGAAAGAATCTCTCAGCAACCAGGAGGAAGTTTACATGTCTGCTGAAAAAGAAAACATCATTAAAAAATTTGCCGGCCATGAAAAAGATACGGGATCAACAGGTGTTCAGGTAGCCTTACTCACTGAACGCATCAATCATCTTACAGAACATTTGAATTCCCATAAAAAAGATCATAGTTCAAGACGTTCCTTGTTAATTTTGGCCGGAAAAAGAAGAAGACTTTTAAAATACCTGATGAGAACAAATCCTGAACAGCACCTGAAGGTATTACAAGAGCTGAATATAAGAGGAAACTAAAATTCTTCAGTTTTTTTCTTGAATCTTCGCTAATAATCTTAAACATTTTCAAAGAGAGTTAATTATGAATGTCTGTACTGTAACCGAGTCCTTTTATGGACAAAATATTACTATTGAAACAGGGAAATTGGCCAAGCAGGCGGATGGGGCAGTTACTGTAAGATGCGGTGACACGATGGTTCTTGCCACGGTTGTCTCCTCCAAAAAATTAAAGACAGAGGATCAGGACTTTTTCCCCCTGAGTGTGGATTACCGGGAAAGAGTTACGGCCATGGGACGCTTCAGAGGCGGCTATATGAAGCGTGAAACAAAAGCAACCCAGAAGGAAATTCTTGTTTCCAGACTTACGGATCGTCCCTTAAGACCTCTTTTTGAAGAAGGTTTTCTTTATGACGTGATGGTTGAAGTCATGGTTATTTCGGCTGAACCCACACTCGACCCGGATGTTCTCTCCATTCTTGGAGCTTCAGCGGCATTATCCGTAAGCGCAATCCCTTTTCACGGGCCTGTCGGCGGAGTCAGGGTTGGCCGCGTAGAGGGCAAACTCGTCATCAATCCGAGCAATGAACAAAGAAAAATTTCAGACATTGATATCATGATGGCCGGAAACAGAAATGGAATTCTCATGGTTGAAGGTTCTTCCCTGTTCATCAAAGAAGATGATTTACTGGAAGCACTCGACTTCGGATATGAAGCCATAAAAAAACAGCTGGATATTCAGGACAAGCTGATCGCCAAGGTTCAGCCTCAAAAAAATCATTTGCCTCTTTTCCCGGTTGACCGTCAGTTAATGGCCAAAATAAAAGAATATGTGTCTGAACAGGATCTTAAGGAAGCGCTTTATGTTAAGGAAAAAGCCGCCCGTGCTGACGCTCTGGATGTAAAATTCAAAATAATTCTTGAAAAAGCCCAGGCTGAATTTCCTGAACTCAACCTCACCAGACTCAAGGAAGCCTTCAAGGAAGTGCAGAGCGAAGTATTAAGAAATACCATTATCAATGAAGGCAAAAGAGCCGATGGAAGAGGCCTTACCAATATCCGGGATATCTGGATCGAAACTTCGGTTCTCCCCAGAACTCATGGCTCTGCCGTGTTCACCCGTGGCGAAACCCAGGCTTTAGGCGTTATCACCCTGGGCGGCGACCGCGATTGCCAAAAAAGTGAAGACTTTGGTTCTGATGTCGAAGAAAATTTCTATGTCCATTATACTTTTCCGGGTTACAGCGTCGGCGAAGTAAAACCCAACAGAGGCCCGGGACGCAGAGAAATCGGGCATGGTGAACTGGCTCAGAGAGCTCTAACCCCCATTATTCCGGAAAAAAGTGAATTCCCCTATGTCATCCGCTACACTTCTGACATTCTGGAATCCAACGGGTCTTCCTCCATGGCTACTGTTTGCGCCGGCACACTATCCCTTATGGACGCAGGTGTTCCCATTAAAGCCCCTGTTGCAGGTATTGCAATGGGTCTTATCATGGAAAAAGGCAAGACCGCCATTTTGTCCGATATTTTAGGTTTGGAAGACTCCCTTGGGGACATGGATTTTAAAGTTGCAGGAACAAAAGATACTATAACGGCAGTCCAGATGGATATCAAAGTTGAAGGGATTACCAAAGAAGTGATGAAGAAGGCTCTCCTGCAGGCGAAAGAAGGCAGAAATCATATTCTGGGGATTATGGAAAAATCCATGCCTCAGCCTAAGGAGCTCTCTTCACTGGCTCCAAGAATCATTTTTTTAACTATCCCTCAGGATAAAATCGGAATGATCATAGGCCCCGGCGGTAAAAACATCAAAAGCTTATGTGAGAGATTCGATGTGGTGATTGATATCAATGATGATGGAAATGTCTCCATTAAAGGCGAAGAGGCGGAAAAAGCTGAAGCGTGCAAAAATGAAATTTCCCTCATGACCTCTGAAATTGAAGTTGATAAAGTCTACAAAGGAATTGTAAAATCCATTGTTCAGTTCGGTGCCTTTGTTGAATGCATGCCCGGGAAAGAAGCCCTTCTGCATATTTCCAGGATTTCAAATCAGAGAATCAACAAAGTGGAAGATGTTCTTACTCTCGGACAGGCCATTGAAGTCAAATGCATAGACATCGATGAAAAAGGAAGACCTGTCTTAAGCCGAAAAGATCTTTTGAAGGACACCCCAGAACAAAAAACAGAGTGAAAAAACAGCACTTCATTTTTTTACTTTTTTTTTCGTATCTCTTTATCTTTCCTGCTGAAATTTTAGGAATGGACAGCAATAAGAAGGGTAAAAGTGCAAAAAAAATGGTTCTTCCATCAGAAACTGAATATCTTCTTGGTCAGTTTAAGGCGTCAAGACATCCTGATTTCAGGAAAGTCAAAGCCGATTATTCAGATGGTCCGCCGCATTATCTCCGAAAAGAAGCGGCGGACGCATTTGAAAAAATGGCCGCAGACGCTAAAAAAGAAAGAATTAAACTGCGCATTGTTTCCGGATTCCGTTCCTTTGACTATCAGAAAATGATATGGGAGGAAAAATTCAACGGATTCAGAGAAGTAGAAAACCAGAATCTGAACCAGGTTTTTCTTAATAATCCTGCAGCAAAAGTATTAAAAATTCTGAGATATTCTGCCGCCCCGGGGTCCTCCAGGCACCACTGGGGTACCGATATGGATCTCAACTCTGTTGAAAGCGCCTATTTTAAAACCAAAGAAGGGCAAAAGATTTATGATTGGCTTAAAACCAATGCCCGGAACTATGGTTTTTTCCAGCCCTATTCTCCGGGCCGGAAAAATGGATATCAGGATGAAGAATGGCATTGGTCTTATTTTCCGATCAGTTCGTCCCTGTTAAAAAAATTCACCCAAACCATATCCCCCGAAATGATCCAAGGTTTTAAAGGAGACGATCATCTTCCTCAGAATTTTTATGAGGACTATATTCTAGGGATCGCCCATGAGCCTTCATGATTTTAAAAGATCCTCCATTGATCATGCCCCGGTAAAAAGAATCAGCATCCTGTCTTTTATTGTTTTTATCGCCCTGATTTTATTATTCATTGCTGTTCAAAAATCATTTAAAAAACGTTCCCCGGCATCCCCTCCCTCTCCTTCGATCCAGGAAAAAGAGGTCATTACTTATGAATGGGACCAGCTTATTCTTCATATGCGAAAAGAAGGGTATTCTCACTGGGAAAAAAAAGAAATCGTGAAATTCATTAAGAACTGCACCCCGCTTATCCTGTCAGAATGTCTCAAAAAAGGAGCCCCTCCGGCATCCATATTATCCATTGCCTGCCTTGAATCCGGCTATGGTAAAAGCTATGTCTCCCGGGTGAGCGGCAACATCCTTTCTTTAAATGCCCTGGAGACAGAAACAGCGCTTCCCCCTCTTCAGCTCCCGGTTGTCGGGCATAACGACTATATTATTGACACCCAGAGACTAAAAAAAATCCTTGCCACGGGTAATGAAATCAAGGTTGTCAAAAGGCCCCCCTCTCTGAAAAAAGATTACAGACCCCAGCAAATTGCCGGAGGCTTTACGGAACTTGACTATTTTTTATATCATCCGGAAGAAAAACTCAGCGCCTGGCAAAATAATATCAAAGACCTTCTTTACAACAGGATTTCAGACAAAAGCGCTTATAGTGCCTACCGGGAAACAAATGCCTTATGCCTGCGTATAAAAATAAACAGGAGCATCACCCTCTTGTTTTCCAATAAAACGTCCACCCATTTTCTATCCCTGATCGGCGGCAGACCTCAATCCTATAATGCCAATTTTTCCTGGCGTCAGAAAACGCAGAACATCGTCTACTCGATGGGATTGGATGTTTATTTCAGGAATTATCTGATGCTTTATAAAAAAGAATTCGACCTTTCAGAATGGAAATATGATATTTAATCCGGTTTTACGGTATTCCCCGGCGCCTTTTTATTCAGCAGCTGAAAACGCTGTTCAAGGGTTGCCTGATTTATCGCTGCAGGCTCAAAATCAGGGGCCGCTTTTTTGATTTTTTCGTATAAATCCATTGCTTTTTCCCCTTTTCCCATGAAATCCAGGGCAACGGCCCATCCGAATAAAGGTCCACAGGTATAAGAATAATAAGCCGACTGTTTAAAATGATATTCGGCTTTAATAAAATCACGATAATCCAGATACTTCTTCGCCAGCCCATATTGATAGAGCTTGGAATAAGGATTATAGGAAACAGCCTTTTCCGCATATTCCAGATCCTTCAGCCCCGGGGAATTCCCGGTATAAGCCCTGGTATAAAAATAATACGCGGCTGTATTATGGTAAAGGATGATCAGATATAAAACAAGGGCGAGTACAAAAATTTCGGTCATGAGAAAAGTACCCGAACGGTTTGTTTTCCATTGTAAGCCCGTTATTTGACGGGGGGGGGACTTTCCGGAAAACCCCATGAACAGTAAAAGACAAAGAAAGGTCGTAGCCGGCATCCTGAAAGGAAAGGATATGAATGAACAGAAGACCATGAGGAATAGTCCTGAATAAAAAAGCAGAGAGGAATCAGAACGTCTGAAACGGTTATAAAATTCGTTAAAAAAGAAAAGGCAAAGCCCCATGACCAGAAAAAGACCGGGGTATCCATATTCAACAAAAAAATGAAGGAATTCGTTATGAGCCCATTCCACGGGGATGGCCATTGAGCCCTTATAATCCAGCGGATTCCGGATTAAACTTCCCGTCAGGAGGATTGAATAAAAAGGCTCAAAGTTTCCAATTCCTGTCCCCCAGAAGGGAACCTTCTGCCAATGCTCAAAAATCAATCTCCAGATGGAAAGTCTGTCTCCCAAAGAATGAATTACAGAATGTCTGAAAAGCAATATCCATAAGGGAAACAGGGAAATCCCTCCCCACAGCACCCGGTTTAAAAATGTTTTTTTCAGGATAAAGGCAAGGCTGAAGAGTAAACAGAAAATACTTAAGAAACTCAAAGCGACTGAATCTGAAAAAAAAATCAGCCACAAAAAATTTGCGCAAAAAAGGACAATAAAAAAAATCCGTTCTTGTGTATTCCTTGAATTCTGACAGGCAAAAGCCTGAACAGGCAAAAGGACCAGAAACCATGTTCCCATAAAATGGGAATGTCCAAAAATCAAAGACTCTTCAGTTCTCCCTGAACTCATCCAGGCATAAAGCAGGTAAGGAAGAAGAAAATAGGAGGCAAGCCGGGAAAATACAGACTCAAAATTATGAAAACCGGGTAAATAATTCAAATAAACAAAAGTTAAAAAAAAGACATTCAACAGGGGCAGCAGGCTGTATTTATTTCCATTCAGTACTCCATGAAAAAGACAGTATCCCAGAAGAATGGAAAAAATGTAAAATAAGGAAGAGTGAGGAATGTAAAAAACGGGATTATGTCTGAATAAAAGCCTTAAGGCCAAAACAAGGGATAAAATTCCGGCAACAATTGTAAGTCCATAGACAAAGGGCTCAACCAAGGGCAACAGAGAAAAGAGAGGAAATCCTAATACAAGGATGGAAAAGAATGTTGACACTCTGTTTCCATTATTGTTACAACTTTTTATCTTTAAACATTGAAGCATAAACGATGGTCTTTATGAAATCAAAATATTTATTATTATATTTATTATTTGCATTGAATGTATTTCCTTCTCCAGAGGAAAACGGCAGTCTGATTCCCTTCAATCATTCCGTTCTCGCCCTTGATTTTGAAAATGTTTTGTCTGACGCTCTCAAAGATTCCAGTTTTAGTCAAAATAATATTCTTTCCCCCTCCTCTCCTGCGTTAGTCCCGGGCATCTATGGCGTTGGATTAAAAACAGGGTTTTCCGCCGGGGCTTTGGTTGTCGAGCATTCGGCTCAATTAAAAATGAATGAAGACCTCACCGTTTCGCTCTGGCTGAAACCGGACAGTTTCGGTCAGCGGAAAAAAATTTTCAGCAAAAGGAAAAAAGAGAGCCTTCAGGATTTTTTAACCCTGGCAGAAGACAATGGAATCTTCTATGCCGCGTGCGGGAAAGGGAGCAACTTTGTCATCACCCCCAAAAACACTTCGCTGGAACTGAATAAATGGCAGCATCTGGCTTTGACTTTGAATCTGAAAACCCAGCTTCTTTCACTTTATTTAAACGGAAAAAAAATTCATGAATTAACCTGTCCCTATTCTCTTTCAGACTCTGATGCGAATCTTTCTGTGGGAGGAGATTATGAAGGAAGTTCGGATTTTTTTGAAGGATCTTTTGATGACATCCTGGTTTTAAATACAGCCTTAAATGAAAAACAGATCCAGAATTTCTACCTTTATGAACTCAACAAAACTCTGGCCCCGCCTATAAAAGAACTTCTCCTGAAAAGGGGGCTGAACTTTTACCTTCCTTTTGACACTCTTTTTAACAATACCGTTTATTCTTTACCCGATATCGCCTGCAAAGGAAACGTACTCGGACAAGGGATATCCCTCACCGAAGGACACCAAAGAGGAGGCCTCTTGTTTTCAAACCCCTCGGACCAGATTTTTTTCCCGGAAATACCCCCTGTTTTGTTATCGTCCGATTTTTCTCTCACCTTCTGGATCCGGCCTTCTGATCCGGATGGAATTCAGAAACTTTTTTCGTTTCTATCCCCTGACAAAACTCCTATATTGACGCTCGCTCTTGATGACAATAGGATGATTTCCTCTCTTGATCCGGGATTCAAAAAATCTCTGTCACTTAAAGCAGACACCAAAATATTAAAAAACCAATGGCATCTCATCACTTTCAATTATTATAAAGATTCCAATGAAATGGAAGTATTCATCAATGCAGAACAAAGTGAAAAATCCCAGTTTAAAATCACCCCGTCTTTCAATCAGACAAGCCTTCAAATCGGAGGGTATCATGAAAATGAAGAAAATTTTTATAAAGGGACCCTGGATGAGGTAAAATTTCATAATCATTGTTTGAATTCCAATGATATTCTTCAGGAAATAAACGGGGCTCTCCCCTCTCTGAATAAAGAACTCTGGCAATGGCCAACCGATTTATCAAAATCAGGCCTGATTGCCTATTATCCGATGGACTGGAGCTCCCCTTTCAGTCTTCTGGATATCTCTTCTCTGAATAACCCCGCGGGTATTAAAAAATCCTCGCCTTCAGCCTTTTTTGTTAAAGGACATTCAGGCTTGGGACTTCATTTCAATAATACTCATTTACCCCTTCCTTCAAACTTCTATTTTTCCAACTTGAACAGCTTTTCCTTCTGTGCATGGATTCTGCCTGAAAAAACGGATTCCAGAAGCTGGATCTTTCATAAAACGATTAAAAACACCCCCCCCTACCTGGGTTTGGGCATTGAAAACGGTAAGTTTTTTATTGAAGCCGGGAATGGAGTTGAAAAACATTATAATTCCGAACTTTCCTCCATACTTCCCGGCAGCTGGACGCACGTCACCTTTTGTTATGAAAGCCTGAATCAGCAGATCACTGTCTTTATTAACGGTTCACAAGCAATCGAAGACACCCTTAAATTTCCCCTGGAACTACCCTCCGGTTCTTTTATACTCGGAGGTTATTCTGATTCAAATTTTAAAGGAATCCTGGATGAAATAAAATTTTTCAAGGGGGTTGTTTCTCCGGAATTGACCAAATCTCTTATGAAAGACCTGCAATTTAAATTTCCATTTACTTTTGAGTCCCCTGTAAAAAAAGAAGCGGACGTCCCTGCACCTCCTCCGGCAATACAGACTCAGACTAAAATTCCAGAACAAACCCTGACAGTAATTCCAGAACAAAAAAAACGTGAACCGGCTGTACAAAATCCGATTAAACCTTCCCTTCCCTCTTCTCCTCCGAGCCTGTCTTCCACGAGTCCTGCTGTTTACGCCCCGGTCCTGGAAAAAGACAGTAATCTTAATGCCGATCTGCTTGTCTTTTATGAACCGCAGCGTCCTTTTCCTTATAAATTAAACAACATCAGTTATTATAAAAAAAATCATCTGATTTCCCATTTCTCCTTTGAAACGCAATCCCTTAAAGAAACGGAAGATGAACTTAAATCCCCCATTGCTTTGGAATTTGATGAGAATCATTCTCCTGTCCCTGTTCCCGGAATAATCGGAAAAGGCGTCTATATTCAGCAGAAGGAACACTTATCCCTTTCAGATATCAAACTGCGGTTTCCTCATAATAATTTCACCCTTGAAATTTCCGTTTTCCCTCTGGCTTTTTCCAAAAACAACTCCTCCTTTCTTTCTTTCGTAAATAAAGATAAACAGGATATCCTCTCCTTTGAACTGTCTCAGGATACCCTTACCGCTGTAGATGAAATGGATGATATTCATGAGACCCCTGTCAGACTCATGGAAAAAAACTGGCAAACGCTCATGTTTTCCTATAACCCCGAATCCAATATGTTCTATTTATTTAAAAACAACACCCTCATCCATAAATTCAGAATCCAGCTGAATCTTGCCCAATCTTTTAACCTGGTTTTCGGGAAAGCCTCCAAAATGTCTTCTGAATTCGTTTTGGATGAAATTAAAATTTATCAGCACACTTTTGAGCAGACTGTTTCCGAAGTAGTGATTCCTGAAAATCCCAGAATCACCCTTTCACAAACCCAATTCAAAGCCCCCCTTCCTGAATCTCTGGGGGTCGCTCTTTATTGCAAAAATGCCTCGGAGTTCATGATGAGTTACGACCCCGCTTTTATTGACGGCCGCTGGAAACCCCTTAAAAATCATATCGAGATCCCCTTGACCAAAACTTCCGGAAAACATACGGTCTACTGCAAATTTAAAAATGAATACGGCTTTGAATCCCAAGCGGTTAAAGCCCAATACGAAATCTCCAGACAAAATAATGAGATCAAATTTGTAAATCCCATTCATAAATCCGTCATTCCGGGAAAAAGATAAATGACTTCAATTATCAATGATAAAATTTATGGAAAAATAATCTATTTCCTTAATATTTTTCTTATTATTTCATTCTTCTATTTATTCTGCCTTGTTTCCGGAAAATACTGCCTGCACTCAAGAAACTTCACCATGGCGGAATGGATTTTTAAACTCTGCGGGGTCAAACAGGGCTATATTACCGCATTAATTGAAAATAACAAATTCGAAAAAGTGCAATCTCTTCTTTCTCAAAAAAGCAACCCCCAGTATGAAGGGATATTTGCCTGGGCACAGAATGATTTCCCAAATGCCATTCAAAGCTTCAAACGCTCCGGAGATCTTTCCTTCTTATCTTTTTCTCTCTTTAAAAATGGAAACATAGAGGAGGCAAAAGCCTTATCTGAAAAAATTAACAATAAAAAAATCAATGCCCATATTCAGATTCTCGAAAATAAATTCAATGAAGCTCTTCCTGTTCTGCTGAAAAAAAGAGATTATTCCGGACTTTTTAAAATTTTTCTCAAACTCGACAATTATCCCACCGCAATTTATTATCTGTTGAGAAAAGGGAATTCCAATCTCCGGCTTCTGGCCGACCTCCTGCGGTTTAAAGAAACCGAGAAAAATCCCGATATCTCCCCTTTTCTGAAGAAAAATGATTATGAAACCTGGTTCTATTTTCTCAAAATGGACATGGATAAAATCAAAAAAATCCCTGATTTTGAAAAACAAAACGATATCTTTTCACTTTACTCCTTCCTTTCCGGAAATAAAGAGGATTATTTCAGTCACTTTTCGGAAAACTACTATCCCTTTATGCATCAGCTTGCCTCAAAAAACAAAGCCAATCATAATGAAACAGAAAATGCCTTGCTTAAATCGTATGAGGAATTAAAATCCTATTCTTTTGTTCCGGATAAAATTCTGGGGGGGGAATTTGATAAACAGATTCTGATGATGTTTTCCATAGGCCTGGGCATTCTTCTTACGATCTTTGTCATCTCCCTGGTTTATTTATACAGGCAGTATCGTTCCTATGCCTCTCTTCAGCGGCAGAAAGATCTCGAAAAAATGGATGCTCTTTCCATTGCCAAAATACAAAAAATTGAAGCCAAGAAAAAACGCGATAAAACAGAACTTAATGTTTCCTCCTTTGTGACTCTGAATATTCAAATGGAAGTATTGGACCTGGCCTTCACTAAACTGGGATTAAGAGTCAATCCCAAAAAACTCCAGGAAGAACTTGAGAAATCAAAAATACCCAATATTTCCTATAAAATTTATACTATTTCCAATGCCTATGGTTTAAATGTTAAAATGCTTTCCGTACCTTTCAACGACCTTCCCGCTCAGATTGAAAATGGTGCGGTCATACTTGTTTTAAAAGGAGATCTTATCGCTCTGCTGAAAAATGCGGATTCGCAGAACGCCTATCTCCAGTTTTCACAGAAAGATTCAAGAAAAGTTCCTCAAACTGCCCTGAAATTAAGCTGGGAAGGAAATATCATCCTTCTGAATAAAATATAAGATAGGGTGAAATAATTATGCCTGACGCACCGACAATAAATGAAACTAATAATAAAAAGTTCATTCTTTTTATCCTGTTGATAATCATCAACCTTGTCCTCATGATCTTTTATTTTTCCATTCCCTTTGAACTCCCTGAAACCTCTGATCTTGAAATCAACACAAACACCCTGATTCATAACATCTATGCTAAAAAAATCAGCCAGGGATTGAATAATGATTCCCTTTTTATAAGTCCTGATCTTGACGCATATTCCCCCCGGGAGAACCTTCAGACATGGAAACAAAACCTTCCCTTTTATTTTGCTTTTCCCGACAGTAAAATACGTTCAGAAATCCCCCTTTTTAAAATTAAAACAAATAATGCATCGCTTTATTCTTCAGGGACGATTACCCTTGATTCCATGTACCCGCCCCAGAGTCTATTCGGATTTTCAGCCCTGAATGACTTTGAGGAAAAAATTTTCAGATTTTCTGAACATTTCTATTATTTCAAAGGCGATTTTTTAATCGAGGATTTCATAAAAAAAGATAAGATGTTTAAACCCACGTACACAAAGCATCTTATTCTTTCCGAAAATTCTGAAAACCTTTTTCTCTCTGATAAATCGGGAATCACCAGAAATTTTTCAAAATATTCTGATCATGGCTTCAGGTTAACGGATAAAGTGGACAAATTTGAAAATATCATCCGTTATGAGTATAATGACTCCGGCCAGCTCATCCGCATTGCAAATCAGAAAGGCGAAACCATAACTTTTGAATATAATGACAGAAAAAATATTATTCTTGTCAAAACCTCAAAATCGGAATGGATCTTTGAATACGACTCCTTTCAAAATCTCCGGACGATCAAATCCTCTGAACGCGGAACCATTCATTTATCTCATGACAGTAAAACCTACCCCCATCTTCTGACGGCTATTGAAAACTCAGAGTCAAAAGCGGAACTTGCCTATGATGTCCTCGGGAGATTAAGCCAGGTAAAAATAAATTCCGAGCCTGTCCGTTTTTTATATGGTAAAAATATCATCCAGATTTTATCCGGAAACAAACGCCATATTCTGGATTTTAAAAATGAAAAAGAAAAAAGCTTTCTTAAGGACAAGACTCTTTACTCGTATATTTACGATGACTATGGTCAGATTACCCAATACAGGGAAAATGACTATACCCTTCTCATGACCTACAACTCTCTTGGAAACCTGATTTCCAAAAAGGATGGCGCGGACACCTACACCTACGTTTATGATGACCAGTATAATCTTCTTAAAAAAATTTCAAAAAATGGCCATCCTATCCTGGAGCGTTTTATCCATAAGGGGCTGATTACTTCTGAAAACAGAGAAGATCTTGGGGAAATCAAATATAACTATTCTGAAAAAGGAAACCTGGAATCTCTGGCTATCGATAACCTTGGGGAATACTTCTTCAAGACGGACAATGTAGGAAATATTACAGAGGTAGAACTTCCTGACAAACAATCCATTACCTTTGAGTGGAAAAATTCAAAACTGATGAAGTACCGTGATATCTTCAACCAGACCTATAAATTCAATTATAACTTCTCCGGACAGCTCTTTGAAATCATTTCCCCTGAAGGAAATTCAAATTTTAATACGCATACTTTTTCTTCACCCATGAAAAATCTTGCAAAAATCGATAATACTTTATTTCACAATCTTGATATTGATTACAAAAATAGAAGTTTTTCCTTTCTGGATCCTTCTCACGAAAAATTGTCCATAACCTTATCGCCTCTTCGAAGAATTACTTCCATCAGGGGGCCAAACACGGGAAAAAAATATCAATACTATTCCAACGGACAAATATCCAGGATCTCCTTTCTCAATGGTGAGGATATTGTTCTGGGAACAAATGATAAAAATCAGTTAAATCACATCCTCGCGCCGGAAGCCGCCTGGACTGCCCTGGAATACGATCAAAATCACCTGAAAAATATGATGATGGATAAAGAAATCCGTTCTTTTACCTATAATGAGCGGAATCAGATTTCATCGATAAAAATCAATACCCGGGAATACAAGTATACCTATAGCCCCAAAGATCCCGGAAAGCTTTATACCCTGACCTTCCCGGATCAGACTCAGATCTTATATACCTATAATGCAAAAGGAAGCCTGGAAGCCATCACCTTTAAAAATGACGCACAGATTAAGTTTGCCCACACAGCAAACGGGGCATGCACCATCCGTTATCCCAATGGAATCCTGCAAAATGAAGAATACGATGAAGAGGGCCGTTTAACAGCACTTTCCATAACAGATTCCGAAGGGCAATCGATCCGTGAATCCACTTATTTCTTTCAGGATAAAAAATTTATCGCCGGTTCGGATAATTCCAAACGGATCAAAGCAAGCTATAATGCCGAGGGGTATTTATCAGAATATTCCCTTCAATCCATTGCGGATATGTCCTATGATTTCAATAAGGACACCCTGCAGCTTTTAAAGATGACCAAAAACAAACAGGTGATTCTATATGAAAAAAACAAAGCCGCTTCAACCCTTGCCATCATTGATTCCCTTAAACAAAATCCTGTTTCTTCCGTTAATCTGGCAGGAAAAATTGAAGGTCTGAATTTCAATTTCCTGGAAATTAACGAAATCGGACAGATTCTTGACAACAACGCTTCAGATTTTACAATTAACAATTACCCTGTTCTTCCCGGTCAGAACAGTTTAAACGTTAAAGCCCTGTTAAACTCAGGAAATGCCATTACTCAAAAATATGAATTTTTTCTTCATCCTGAAGCCTCCTCAATTCTCCAGTTTGAAAATAACCAGTTAAAAAATTATTATACGGAAGGGGCCTACTCTTCTTATACCTGGAACACCATGAACCAGATCAGCAGTTTCGATGATCATAAAGGGGAGGTTTTCCGCTATAAATATCTTCCCGATGGAAAACGCTCCTTTGTCTCCTCGGGGATAAAAAACATCCTTTATATTTATGACTGTTATGGCAATCTTATCGAAGAAACCACAGCAACAGGTTCTTCCCTCATCAAATATGTTTATGACTACCAGAGGGGAAGGCTTGTGATGAGCTTTGACGGTAAAAAAATCAGATATTATCATACCGATTGTTTCGGTTCAGTGATTAATGTCACCGATGAAAGCGGCAAAAGCATCGCCGATTATGCCTATTCTCCCTATGGACAAACGCTGATCAAGAATGAATCTGTTCAGGATAATACTATCGGGTATCTCGGATATAAAAAAGATCTGGAAACTGGCTGTTATCATACGCCTTATGGTTACTATGACCCTGAATTACCTTATCTTCACCCCTGTTACCTGTCTGAAAAAAGTCTTTCCCCAAAATTAAAAGACATGATCGCGAATAACCATATCCTTCCCCTTAAACCTGAACAATGCCGTTTTACCCGAAGTTATGAGACCCCGGCCATCCCTGAAGCCATCTCGTTTAACAAGGAATTTTTATGGCTTGATTTTCTTCAGGAAATTCCGGACAGTCTTGTTTTACTCAGAAAATATCTGCATCAGGAAAAAGAGTAGCACGAATTTTGGGCCTAAGCGGCTAGCCAGCCATACTCATTTACTGTTAAAAAGCAATCTGCTATTTTGACCGGAGAAGAATGACGGTCTCCAGATTGACCGTTCCGGGAAACATGTCAAACACCTTCACATTTTGAATACGATAGCCATTGGACTTCCATTTTTCCATTTCTGGAGGAATCTGATCTGTGCCGCAATAGATATGGACTACCGTTTCAGGCTTTCTTTTGGCGCAATAATCAATCACGTCATCGCCGCAGCCGTTTTTCGGAGGATCCAGAAGAATATCCTCAGAGATCTCTTCATCAAAAGGACAGAACTTTTCGATTGTCCGGGGATCTACCCTGCAGGCAAAAAAATTCATTCGCTTTTTCGGAGAAATAAACTGTGCGTTATCTATGGCGCTTTGAATGGTTTTTTTATCATAGTCAAAGGCATAAACTTCCTTATATAATTTTTTTACATAATGGGTAAAAAGACCGTAGCCGCAATATAAATCCAGAAGCCGCCAGGAAGGGGTCTTTTCAAAAGACTTGTAAACATGCTCTAAAAAAGAAGGAAGAATGGACTGGTTGATCTGGGAAAAGGAAACAGGATGATAACTGTACTTTAATCCGCAAACCTTCAGAAAGATTTTATCTGAGCCCCATAATTTCTTATACTTCTGTTCTTCTTCATCGTCACGGGTATCGAGATAGTATTCAGAATCGCCGGGATCAAGGTAGACAAAACAGGATTTGACCTGGTAGCGGGGATCTTCCCTGAAAAGACCTGAAAGAATCTGCAAATCCCTAAGGATCTTTCCGGACAGCTTTTTAACATTCAATATAAGACAATTTTCATCCTCATTTCCCCGGATAATCACATAATTCAGAATTTTTCCTAAATACCGGTATTTATCGGAGTTTAAATTTTCAGCCATCAGCTGATAGATCCGGTTATGCGGGTCCGGCTCCAGAACAGAGATCTCCACCCGTGAAGCAGGAACCGCCGCCTGAAAACCGAGCCGTATTTCTTCATGATTGACATAAATACATCTTTTAGTTGTTGTCCGGTAGCCCCGGGGCTTAGGTGATGGCACAAAATCAAAAGAAGGCCCGCTTACATGATTTTTCTTCCAGAATTCCTTCATGGCCTCTTTTTTTAGTTCGCATTCCAGTTCATAATCCAGAGAGGCAAGAGGCTCCGCCTGGTTTGAATTTAATTTCATCCCTTTCTGCCTGACACAGGAAGAGAATAATGCTTGATAAGTAGCAATGATGGATGTATTATCCGTATATCTATTTTGTTTAAAATTCATATCAATGCCCTATATTCCTTTTTCCCAGGGTTTTTTAATCTATAGTTAATACAACCTTAAAAATAAAGAAAGTCAAAAAATGGATATTTTTAAAATAAACGGAGGAAAACGCCTTGAAGGGGAAGTAACTGTTTCCTGTGCAAAAAACGCCATTCTTCCAATCATGGCCGCCTCCATCCTCGGGAACAGTCCTTCCCGGTTCTTCAATGCCCCAAAATTAAGAGATGTCTATACCATGCTTGAAATTCTGAATGCGCTTGGGGCAAAGACCTCCTTTGAAAACAACACCATCGAAATTGATCCCCGTACCATGGATAAACGTGAAGCGCCCTATGAGCTGGTGAAAAAAATGAGAGCCTCCATATGCCTTCTCGGCCCCTTATATGCAAAATATGGAGAAGCCAAGGTTTCAATGCCCGGAGGATGTGTCATCGGCCCAAGACCGATTGATATTCATATCAAGGGGATCAAGGCTTTAGGCGCAGAATGCGAAATTGAACATGGCTATATTCTTCTTAAAGGCAAACCCAAAGGAGGAGAGGTCTTTCTTGGCGGCAGATTCGGATCCTCCGTCACGGCAACCGCAAATATTCTCATGGCCGCCTGCCTCGCAGAAGGGACAACCCATATTGAATCTGCAGCCATGGAACCTGAAATACAGGATCTGGCAAACTATCTCAATCTCATGGGGGCTAAAATTTCAGGGATTGGATCTTATTTCATGCAGATCGAAGGGATCAAAGCACTTCACGGAGTGGACTACACCGTAATCCCTGACCGTATTGAAGCCGGAACCTTTATGATTGCCGCAGCGATCACCCAGGGAGACCTTCTTATAAAAGGCTGCAGACTCAGGCATTTAAGCGCCCTGGTTGATAAACTCTGCGAGGCAGGCGTTTCAATAAAAGAAGCCAAAGACGGGGTTCGGGTAACCTCAAAAAAAAGACCTCATTCGGTTGACATCATTACCCTTCCTTTTCCGGGATTTCCAACGGATCTCCAGGCCCAAATGATGTCTCTGCTGGCTTTAAGTAACGGGATCTCCGTCATCACTGAAAAAATTTATCCTGAACGCTTCATTCACATTTCCGAATTAAACCGCATGGGCGCCAACATCTGTCTGGAAGGCCCTACGGCCATCATAAAAGGAGTTCCTGCCTTAAGCGGAGCTCCTGTCATGGCCTCTGATTTGAGAGCTTCAGCAGGCTTATTACTGGCCGCTCTTGTGGCTGAGGGACAGAGTATTATTGAAAGAGTCTATCATATTGACCGCGGCTACGACCATATTGAGACCAAACTGAATAACGTCGGAGCTTCCATTATGCGTGAAAACCCCGCCAGAGCTTCTGCGAACAATGATACGGACTGATGTTCCCCGGAACAAAATTCCTGACATAAATAGACTCAACAGGCTTCTTAGGGTTACCCGCTTTTAAAAGAAAGATTAATTCTTTTGAAGTTTTTTTAAGAGACTATAAACTTCTTTACGGGCTTTCTTAGACCCTGAATCCAGATTCTTATCTTTTTTAATCCTCTCGGCAAATTCAAAAGGCGTAATCATCTGACCGCTTTCCTTGAACTTGAGCCTGATATTCGCCCCATGTTCAACGAGATACTTCACACACTCCACTGAAGATTGCCTGATCGCAATCACAAGAGGCGTTATTCCGTCAATATTCTGAAAATTAACATCCGCACCTCTGGTGATCAAAAACTTCACGACTTCCAAGACAGGTTCCGGCCCTAATCCGCATGCGGCATGAAGGGCTGTCCATCCCTGAACCAGATATTGATTTTCGATATCCGCCCCGTTTTCAAGAGCCTTTTTTACCAGAGTTAAATTTCCATTAATAGCCCCCATCCACAATTGCTCCTGCATTTTATCCTTCTGGGCTTTCAAAAACTCCCTCTGCACCCTTTCCTCTTCCTGCTTTTTTAATTTTTCCTTCTGTCTTTTTTCTTCATTTTCTTTGGCGGCCTCGGCAGCGCTTTCATCGATCTCAATCAGAAATTCCAGTGCTTTTTTATAATACTTGCCGGTCTTTCCGGTTCTGTTCAAATAATCAGAGATCGCTTTTTTGGCATCCTCATATTTCCTGACCTCTATCAGGGACGTCCAGTAATCCTCATAAACATTTTCCGGCCAGACAGCGGTTTCAGGTACTTTTCCAAAATATTCCAGGGCTTTTTCATATTCCCCGTCAAGTGCAAACCTATGGGCTGCAATAAAATATTGATCAGCGACCACATCGGAAGAAAGTTTTTCCGCTGAAAAAAGGCAGGGGGTTAAACTGAATAAAAATAAAACCGCTAAATATTTTTTTTTCATTGTAATTTCCTGTTTGAAGGTTTCATTGATTATAATTTACATTTCTTAAAAAGCAACCAATTATTGTCTGATTTGCCTGTTTTAATATTATTTCCACGCCACAGATAAAGGCAAAAATTATCTGGACATTGAAGGATTTATGATCTATTTTCTCCCACTTGTTTAAAAGGATAAAAAATATGGAAAAAACAAAAATCAATTACAAAGAAACAATAAATCTTCCTCAGACAGACTTTCCCATGAAGGCTTCTTTGAATCAAAGAGAACCCCTTCAGCTGAAAGAATGGGAAGAAAAAAATATTTACGCTCAGATCAGGGCAGCACGTTCAGGAAAACCTTCCTACGTTCTCCATGACGGCCCCCCTTATGCGAACGGGCATATCCACATGGGCCATGCCCTCAATAAAATCCTGAAGGATTTTGTTGTCAAATATAAAACATTAAAAGGCCTTGATGCCCCCTACATTCCGGGATGGGACTGTCACGGACTTCCGATTGAACATCAGCTTTTAAAAGAAAAAAAGCAGACGATTCATCAGGCCGATCAGATAAAATTCAGAAAAGAAGCCTTTACCTATGCCATGAAATGGGTTGAAACCCAGAAAAACGAATTCAAAAGGCTTGGAGTATTCGGAGACTGGGAAAATCCTTATCTGACGCTGAAGCCCGCCTATGAAGCCACCATTCTTTCGACCCTCCGTGACATTTATAAATCCGGGCATATGTATAAAGCCAAAAAGCCTGTATACTGGTCTGTCGGCTGTGAAACAGCCCTGGCTGAAGCCGAAGTGGAATATGCGGATCATACCTCCCATTCGATTTATGTCCCTTTTGAGCTCAAGGGAACCCCCAATCACTTTATCGTGATATGGACGACTACGCCCTGGACCCTCCCTGCCAATCTGGCGGTAGCGGTCCATGAGCTTTATCACTATGTTGAAGTCCATTGTCAGGATAAAACGTATATTGTTGCCAAAGACCTTGCAGCAAGCTTTATTGAAACCTGCAAGCTTGAAAATGCCGCCTTAGGTCTTGAAAAAACCGGAAAAGAACTGGAAGGAATGACCTGCCTTCACCCCTTTCTTAAAAGGGAGTCCAAAGTGATACTCTCCGAATATGTGACCCTGGATACAGGAACCGGCTGTGTTCATACAGCTCCCGGGCATGGTCAGGAGGACTATATTGTCGGACTCCGCTATGGCCTGGATGTTTTTTCGCCTGTGGATGAAAAAGGACGCTTCACGAAGGAAGCCGGAGTATTTGAAGGCGAATATGTTTTTGATGCCAATGAAAAAATCATAACCCTCTTGAAAGAAAAAGGCGCACTCCTTCAAACCGGGACAATCGTTCATTCCTATCCTCACTGCTGGCGCTCTAAAAAACCCATTATTTTCAGGGCAACAGAGCAGTGGTTTATCAGCCTGGATAAGCAGGGTTTACGGGACAACAGTCTTAAAAATATTAAACAGGTCTCCTGGATTCCCTCAGTGGGGGAAGCCCGTATTACCTCCATGGTTCAGGGCCGCCCTGACTGGTGTATTTCCAGACAGCGCCTGTGGGGTGTTCCCATTCCGGGCTTAAAATGCAAAGACTGCGGAAAATCTTTTTTTGATGTTCCTTTTGCAGACCGCCTGATTGAACTCGTAAAGGAAAAAGGCGTGGATGTCTGGTTTGAAAATCCGGCTTCTTCCTTTGCTCCGGAATCGACCTGCTGTCCGGAATGTCATTCGAAAAATTATGAAAAAGAAAAAGATATTGTGGATGTGTGGTTTGAATCAGGGGTCAGTTATCATGCCTTATTGAAAGACCACCCTGAATTTTCCTATCCCTGCGATCTTTATCTGGAAGGCTCAGACCAGCACAGGGGGTGGTTTCAATCCTCCCTGATGGCCGCCTCTTCCCTTAAACAGAAGGCCCAGTATAAAGCCGTTTTAACACACGGATTCATCGTGGACGGGGAAGGTAAGAAAATGAGCAAATCCATGGGGAATGTGGTTGATCCTCTGGATGTCATGAAGCGCTATGGCGCGGACATTCTCAGAATCTGGGTTGCTTCCTCGGATTACACCATGGATTTGAGATTATCTGAAAATCATTTTGAGCAGTTAAGCGATGCCTATCGGAAAGTAAGAAACACCTTCCGCTTCCTCCTGGGAAATCTGTTTG
This sequence comes from uncultured bacterium, assembly GCA_964443875.1. GTDB lineage: Bacteria > Auribacterota > JAFGBW01 > JAFGBW01 > JAFGBW01 > CAYUET01. The sequence goes on from CAYUET010000003.1 coordinate 104,348, forward strand.
ATTTCAAACCTGAATCAGCCCTTCCCATGGAAAAGCTGCTGGATGTTGACAAATGGGTCCTGCTTAAACTTAAAGAAGTTGTGGATTCCATGGAAAACGACATGAATGAATACCGTTATAACCGGGCCTGGACCAAGGCTTATAATTTCTGCAATAACGAATTGAGCGCCTTTTATTTTAATATCCATAAAGATGTTCTTTATTGCGCCCACCCGAAATCAGAGGTCCGATTATCCGCGCAAACGGCCATGGATCGTATATTGAAATCCCTTGTAAGGGTTCTTTTCCCTTTTATTTCCTACACCTGTGAAGAAGTATGGAAAGACCTCGCTAAAAAAGAAGGGTTCACAACCTCCATTGCGGTTGAATACTGGCCGGACGTTCCCGAAATTCAGGATGCAAAATCTCTTCAGGAAAAATTTTCAGAACTCTTTGCCTTCCGTGAAGAAATTTTCAAAAAAATCGAAGGGCTCATTGCCTCAAAAACAATTAACAATTCCATGCAGGCTGAATTAACGTTCAAATGCAGAGATGATCAGGATTATAATCGTTTCAGCCTTATGACAGACGAATTAAAGCGTTTTTTTGTAGTATCAAAAGTGACTGTTCAAAAGGAGGAAGTTCGAGTCGATAATCAACAGAAAATACTAGTAGACGTCTTACCAATGCATGGTATAAAATGCCAGCGGTGTTGGGCCATTTTTGAAAAGAAAAATCCTGATGCTCCGGATATTTGCCCATCCTGTGAAGACGTGGTACAAAAAATTAGTCAAGAAAAGATTTAAGTCTATAAAAATAAACGACTAAGGAATTGAACATGCCAACAAACAAAGTAAAACCCGGCAAAGCAATGCCCCCCAAAAAACCGACTAATCCACAGGAACCCAGAATAAAAAGCGTACTCACAGAAAAACAGATAAAGCATTACAAAGATATTCTTATATCCACCAAGATGAAAATTCTGGAGGATATCAGCCAGATTGAAGACCAGAACCTGAGTTCCCATAAAGATTCTGCCGGAGACCTCTCAGGATATTCCCTTCACATGGCCGATATCGGAACGGATAATTTCGACCGTGAACTTGCCTTAGACGTCGTCGGCGGCGAACACGACATTCTTTATCAGATTGATAAAGCCCTTGAAAGAATCGACAACGGAGTCTATGGAATATGCGAAATGCTGCAGATTCCTATTCCTGCCGCAAGACTGGATGCCATTCCCTGGACGCCTTACAGCAAAGAAGCGGCCGAGAAAATCGAAAAGGGAAGGTAGATTCTTACTTGTTTTTAAGGCATCTCTTTTATTTTTTGGGCTTCCTGGGATTGGATATCGCTTCCAAACAGGCAGCCCAATTTATTTTAAAGCCTCTTGGATCAGTAGAAATTGTGGGCACCTTTTTCATGTTTACCTACGCTGAAAATACCGGGGCCGCCTTTGGCCAATTTGAAGGAAAAACCCTTTACCTTGCCGGCGCAACCTTCTTTTTTATTTTTCTGCTCCTGTGGGGCTATAAAACGTCGCATACCACCGGCGAAAAATGCGGTTATCTCCTGGTTATTACAGGGGCTCTTGGAAATCTGATCGACCGGTTAAAACTCGGCTGTGTCATCGATTTTATAGATTTTGATATTCCGGATATTCATATTGAAAATATTGGGATACTTAATCCCCTCGACCTGACCCGCTGGCCGATTTTTAATTTTGCAGATATCTATATCTGCGCCGGAGTCCTGATTATCCTTGTTTTTGCCTTTTTCGAAAACAAATTCCGATCACCCAAGGACCGCTCATGAGACCCGTTCTCTGCCATTTCTTCGGGCTGCCCATTTTTTCATACGGATTCTTTATGGCTCTCGGCTTTTTATTCGCAACTCTTGCCGCCATTGAAATGGGAAAAAAATATGAGATAAAAAAAGAAGACCTTCTAGACCTCGGGGTATGGATCCTGATTTCAGGCGTTTTAGGCGCCAGAATTTTCTATGTCGGAATTCATCTGGAATATTACCTCAAACATCCTCTTGAAATACTGCTCATCAACAAAGGCGGCCTTGTTTATTACGGAGGGTTGATCGGAAGCACCCTTGCGGCTCTTGTCTTTATACAGAAAAAAAAGACCAACCTCTGGATTCTCGGGGATATTTTAATGGCGGTTCTTCCTGTCGGCCAGATGTTCGGAAGAATCGGATGTTTCATGAACGGCTGCTGTTTCGGAATCCCTTCCACTTCTTTTATCCGCGTAACCTTTCCCATGAACAGTTTTGCCTTTGAACATTATCAGGAATTCACCCCAGTCCATCCGGTTCAGCTTTACGAAGCCTTTGGCGCAGGAGTCCTTTTTCTTCTCCTTTCCCACTTCATGGAAAAGAAAAAATTTCACGGACAAATCATGGCTCTCTACTGTGTTTTTTACGGCATCCTCCGATTTGTCGTTGAATTTTACCGCGCGGACAGCATGAAATTAAATGAGGCCCTCACCATTTCACAGGGAATCAGTATTGCCATCATTGCGATCGGATTCATCCTCTATTTATTTCGCAGAAAAAACCGGATTGATTCCCAAAAGAAAATCTTTTGAAACAAAAACTGGTTATCTCCAAAGAATTTGAAAATGTAAGAGCGGACATCGCCTTATCCTCCCTTTTAGGAATCACCCGCTCTGCGCTGAAAAACAGGATTCAGGACGGAATTATTGTAAATGGAAAAACCAAAGCCCTTTCCCACCTTTGTCATGAAAAGGATGTCTTTGAAGTCGAAATCAAAGAGCAGATTCTTCCCTCGCTTGAGCCTGAACCTATTCCTCTTTCGATTCTTTTTGAGGACGAAACTCTTCTGGTAATCAATAAACAAGCCGGGCTTGTTGTGCATGCCGGAGGAGGCACCCAGAACAACACCCTTGTCAACGGCCTTATTTATCATCTGAGAAAAAAAGGCGGCTTAAAAGAATTCGGGGACACCTTAAGACCCGGGATTGTTCACAGGCTTGACAAAGACACATCCGGCGTCATGGTGATAGCCAAAACCCTGAAAGCCATGGAAAATCTCCAGAAACAATTTGCCTCCAGAACAATAGAAAAAGAATACAGGGCCATTGTTTCCGGGAATATCCGTGATGAAGAAATCACCGTGGATCAGCCGATCGGACGTCACCCGACCGAACGGAAAAAAATGACGGTTCTCACAACCCTCCCTTCACGAAAGGCTTATACCTCCATACGGGTACTGGAACATTTTAACGAGGCCGCTTATGTGGCTGCTTTTCCAAAAACAGGAAGGACCCATCAGATCAGGGTTCATCTCGCTTACATCAAACACCCTATCCTCGGAGACGAGGTCTATGGAAGCCACAGCCTCAACCAGAATTTTAAAGCCTTTATTTCACGTCAGGCGTTACATGCCAGACGCCTCAAATTTCAGCATCCTCTGAACGAAAAAACACTTGAATTCACAGCCCCTCTTCCAAAAGATATGCAGACCCTGCTGGAGGCTTTAAAACAATAAACCCACCGGAAAAACGATCTCCGGTGAGTTTATATCAACGGTTTTCTGTTCTGAAAAAATTATTTTTTCAGATTCTTACTAAAACCCTTGGTCATTACCTCAATATCCATTTTAATGGCTTCCAGATCCTCTTCATGGAGAATTTCATCTTCCATAATTTTCAAAGCCATATCGTACGTCACCGGATCTTTGTCTTTTGTATAATCCATAAGCTTTTTATAGACGCTGATGGCACACTGTTCGCCTTTTATATTCTGGTCCAGAAGCGCACGCACATCAGGATTCTCAGGTTTTTCATATCCGCAGTTGGTATGGTCATACCATTCCTTCGGTTCCAGAAGAGGGGTCCCGCCCAGATGAATAATCCTGTCCGCAACCATGCCTGCATGGCGGAGTTCATCGCCCGCATGCTGGATAAGCTCGGCCACAACATTTTCCTTGGGGATTCCGACGGCAACTTTAGCACCAAGCCAATACTGATAATACGCCAGCCACTCATCAGCAAAAGCTTTATTTAAAAGCCCCAGGAGCGCATTAATATCGATTCCATTCGCCTTTAGTATTTCTCTTCCTCTTGTACCCATAAAAGATCCTTTCTCTGACTGTGATTTCAAAAATCGAAGTAAGAAGTAATATTAATCTTATAAACATTTGCCTTTTTTTTTAAAAGCATTTTCTTCCGGAACCACAGGGTTTCTCTTACCCGCTTTTATTATCCAATACGCTCCTTACCTTTCTCAAAAGAGCAAGCGGAGATACGGGTTTATAAAGCAGGAAGGAATTGTCAAGCACGGTTTTCTGCTGAACAATGTCGGGGGCATATCCGCTGACAAAGATGCACCGGATATCAGACCGGCTCTCTTTTATTTCATCATACGCCTCTTTCCCATTCATCTTCGGCATGATGAGATCAAATAAAAGGAGCTGAATTGCTTCCTTGTTTTCCTCAAATTTTTTTACCGCATCCCTTCCGTCCACAGCCTCAATCACCGTATATCCGAACTGGGTCAGCACCGTATAGGTCACCTTCCTCACGACATCATTATCTTCGGCAAGAAGAACCGTTTCTGTTCCCCGTGCAGGTACTTCATCCTGAAAGGGCCTGGTTTCTTCACTTGCCGCCAAATCGACAACCGGCAAATCGATCCTGACCACCGTGCCTCTGCCGGGGGCACTTTCTACCTTGATAAATCCCTCGTGCTGTTTGATGATTCCAAAAACAACAGAAAGACCAAGTCCGGTCCCTTTGCCTACCGGTTTTGTTGTGAAAAACGGGTCAAAAATCTGTTTAAGGGTTGCTTCGTCCATTCCGCTCCCTGTGTCGGATATGGTAAGCCTTGCATAAAGCCCTGGTTTTCCATTGCCCTGGGAGGCAATAAAGGCTTCATCAATAGAAATCAGCTCTGTTTTTATGCTGAAGACACCCCCTTCGGACATGGCATCCCGGGCATTTGTGGCAAGGTTCATAAGAACCTGTTCCAGATGGTGACTGTCGGCAAAAACTCTCAGAGCATGTTCGTACATCATCGTTTTATACTCAATCTCCTCACCAATCACTCTTTTTAAAAAATTTTCCATATTGATAATGATTTTATTCAGATTAATGGGTTTGCGCTCACAGATCTGTTTCCGGCTGAACAGGAGAAGGTCTTTCGTAAGATATGTAGCCCTGTCTGCCGCTTCAAGGAGGCTCTCCATATTCTGCCTTTGGGCTTCATTCGCAGTTTTATCCATCAGGGCAAGATGGCCAAAGCCTATGATCGCTGTCAGGATATTGTTGAAATCATGGGCAATCCCGCTGGCCAGCAAGCCGATGGATTCCATCTTCTGGGCATGGAGATAATTTTCTTCAAGTTTTTTTTTCTCTGTAATATCTTTTATTGTTCCGATATACCCCAGGTATTCCCCTTCGGTGCTCTTCAGTTTCTGAAGGGAGATCTCTGCGATAAAAATCCTGCCGCTTTTGGTTATGCATTTCGCTTCCGCCGTTATTCGGGTATCCCGCTCAACCATTTCCCTGATTTTTTTACCGATGAAATGATACTGATCATCATCCGGATATAAAACCCGTGAGTTCCTGCCGATGATCTCCTCCAGCTCATGTCCAAAAATATCCCTTAAGGCAGGCTGATTTCCATTCATAATCCTGCGTTCCGTATCTGCGGTAAGAATGACATCTCTTAAACTGCTGAAGAGATTTCTGTAGCATTGTTCACTCTCCAGGATGGCAGCCCTGGCTTTTTCAAGCTCCCTCACCTTCTCCTCAAGTTTGGAGGCCACGATAGTGCTGTATCGTTTTAAAAATTCCTCCTCTTCCTTGATAAGTCCCACCGAAAGGTTCTCAAAGTGGTTGAGTTTGCGTTCTTCAAGAATGCCTATAAGTTCCTCCCAGAATTCCTGAGGGTCTTTCGGCTTGATAATAAAGGCGTCAGCGCCGAGTGAAAGGGCCAGTTCAGCCTCTTTTTCTCCGGTATAAACAGCGGAATAAAAAACAAAAGGAATCAATTTCAGTGTTTCATCATTTTTGACGTTCCGTAAAAACTGAAATCCGTCCATCCTGGGCATCAGGGCATCGGAGATAATCATATTCGGTAAATGGACTTTAGCCATTTCGAATCCCGCCTCGCCATCAGAGGCCTCTATTACCTCACACTCATGGTGTTCGAGGTTATATTTCAGGAGTTTCCGGTCATCCAGATTATCTTCAGCGATTAAAATCTTCATTAAGATCTCCTATGATTTTTCTTAGCTCGTTCATTACGGTCTCCGGATCAATGGGTTTTTCAATATAACCCGTGCAGCCGGCACTGAGAAGCTTTTCACGGTCTCCGCTCATGGCATAAGAGGTCATGGCAATGATGGGGACGTGATGTCCTTTCTCACTCTCCCGGATCAAAGGAAGAACTTCAAAACCGCTGATGTCCGGAAGCTGAATATCCAGAATGATAAAATCCGGTTTCTCCAGAACCGAGAACTCCACCCCTTTCATACCGTTTTCAGCCCAGACGGTAGTGTAACCATTCTTATGAAGAATATAGGTTATAAGATTCATGTTATCCTCGTTGTCTTCAATGACAAGAACCTTTTTCATGCTCCCCTCTCCTTACATCAGCCCTTCATGGATGAAGGGAATCCTGACCGTTTTTATTACTAAGATTTATCGGAATAATAAGTGAAAAAGTACTTCCTTGTCCGTAAACACTGGTAACGGAAACTTCGCCGCCAAGGACTTCCGTAACGAGCTTCTTGGTGAGATAAAGTCCGAGTCCCGTTCCTGCCACGGTCATCTTAAGGCTAGAATCCAGCCTTACGAAGGATTGAAAAAGCGTGGGCAGATCCTTTTCTTTTATCCCTATCCCTGTGTCTGTAACACTCAAATGCAGTTTGCCTTCTTTTTCTTCGGCAAAAACTGTTATTTTCCCTTTTTCACTGTATTTCACCGCATTGCTCAGGTAGTTGAGAACACACTGAAAAAATCGTTTTCTGTCATTTTTCAAAATAATCTTCTCGGGGATGGTACGAATCTCGATCTCAAGATTTTTTTCTTTGATCTGAAGTTTAAGATTTGAGACGACTTCATTCAAAACATTATTAAGAGTGAACTCATCAATAAAGGCCTCAATCTTCCCTGCTTCAATCTTTGAAATGTCAATTACATCCGTGATCAGGGCAAGGAGGTGTTTTCCGGCTTTTAAAACCCTTTGAAGCTGATCTTTCTGTTCATCATTGATTTCACCCGTCATGCCCTGAAGGATGATACCGGTAAATCCTATGATGGAATTTAAAGGTGTTCGGAGTTCATGGCTCATAGAGGCTATAAACATAGACTTGAGCCGGTCAAGGTCTTTAAGTTTATTGTTGGCAGACTCCAATTCTTCTTTCTTAAGATTCAAATCCTTTACCATATTCATCAATTCCTTCTGGCTGGCCTGTAACTGAATTTCCGCCTGTTTACGGATATTAATCTCCCTGCCCAAACGACGATTCCAGAAAATAAAGAGCAGCACCACCCCAAATGCGCCTCCGATAATTTTCGATATCAGCACATAATCAACAGTCCTTTCCTGCTGAAACGAAGTCCACTTGTAATAAATCTCGTTGCGTTCAGATTCAGGAATAGCCCTGAGCGCCTTATTGAGGATGGAAAGCAGCACAGGACTGTCTTTCCTCACGCCCATTTCCAGTTCGTATCGGTAGGGGGTTTCACCCGCCAGCTTAATATTGGTATTTCCCAGATGATTCAGATAATACCCGTAAGTAACAATATTCCCAACAATCACATCGACCTCGCCCTGAGAAAGCTTTTTTAAGGCGGAAACAATGGAGTCTGAAGCGATGAGCGACAAATCCGGATGCCTGGTTTTCAAAATATATTCTGAAGGGTGGTCTTTTATGACACCGATTCGTTTTCCGTTCAGATCGTTCATCGAAGTAATGTAGGGGGCTTCCTGCCTGTTAAAAATTCCGATCGGAAAGGAAAGATACCTGTCGGTAAAATCCAGATAGTGCTCGCGTTCCTCTGTTCTGAACAATGAGCAAAGGAGATCCAGTGTGCCTGTTTTTATGCCTAAAGCCATCTGGTCCCAATTTTCTGTTTTGACAATATCAAAATTTATTTTCAGGAGATCCTCGATTTTCTGAAGATAGTCCGCCGAGATTCCCTCGGGAATCCCATGTTTGTCCAGAAATTCAACGGGAGCCCAGGTCGGTTTAAAGGCGGCCTTAATCGTAGGATGTGCCTTTAACCAGGCCTGTTCCTCATCTGTCAAATCAATACCCGGAGTGGTTTCCAGAAGAAATTTCTGGCGGATCATCCGTTCTTCTCCCGGGCTTATAGAAGCCAAAGCCTTGTCCAAGATAGACGCCAGTAAAAAACCATCCTTTTTTACTCCTATCTGCAGGGTTGAGCTGGATTCGGCCAGCTTTCCCATCAGTATCAAATTGTTCAACAGTTCCTTTTCTATGATGTCGATGATTACGGCCCGATTTCCGGCATAAGCGTCCGCCTCCCCGCGAGAAACAGCATCCAGCGCTTCCAAGGTTGAGCCATATTCGCGGATAAAGACGGAGGGATATTTTCCCCTGAAATAATGGACGTTATGAAACCCCTGTTCCAGGGCAAGTGTTTTGCCCGAGAGATCCTGCTCGGACTTTAAATAGTCGCCCCCCTTACGCCCGACAATAACATGAGGAACCACAATATAGGGCCGGGTAAAACAGAACAATCCCTCCCTGTCCGGCCGGCTCGTGATATCCATCAACCCGTCAAGTTTTCCATTCAAAACAAGGTCGTAATTTTTTTTAAAGGGCCCCGGAACGGGAAGAAGAATCCCCCCAGACGTCCATTGAGTGCGGATAAATACCTTGCTCCAATTCCTTCAGGTTTTCCGTTTTGATCCACATAATTAAGGGGAGGCCAGGCATCCATGATTCCAATCCTGATCTCCGGATGAACAAGGAGCCATCCCCGCTCTTCCGCCGTTAAATTGGAGATAAAATTTTTTTCATCTGTTTGGGCAAATCCCGTCGGCATTGAAAAACAAATCAGGAATATAAATCCTGCAAGAATAGAGGAAAAATAAGGGGACCGAAAAAAACTCCCGCCAGGATGTTGCTCTTTCATACTCTACACTCCCCTTTCCTTAAGAATAAAGAGTTCAAAATTTAACCCGTATCCCAAAGCTGTATATAGGGATATCCCCGACTTCAAGTCCGGATTCACGGTCTAAAACATAACGACGATACAAAAAATAGACTTCCGTTGAAATGAAGTCAAAAAACTGAACCGCCGCAAATCCTTCTGAATGGGCCGAATCCTCGGGCATGGGTAAATTTTTTGACTTGGTATAGTCTATTCCGAAAGCGGTATCTCCATAGTCATTTATTTTTGCAAGCCATCCGATTTTGACATATTGGTTGGAAGCATTCGTCTGTACTTCCCTCTCTTCAAAGCCTCTTGAAAAAGTAAGATTCAGCCCGCTCTCCGGATGCAAAACAGAGAGGGATCCGTCATATTGAAGATCATGTCCGTCTATTTTTGGATTGGAAACCGCAAAAGCGGCAGCAGTTTTTAACCCCAGCTTCGTGCCGTTCCAAAAAACTGCCGCATCGGATCTCTGATGAGTGACAAGTGAACAGGCGAAAGTGAATCCATGGGATTCAGGCGTATCATAACGGATTCGGGATTGGCGGCTGAGACCATCCCTGTCCTGAAAAACATCACTGACTTTTACTGTGGTAAGGGGGTAAGGCTTTAAAGTTTGCCGAAACAGCATCCCCCCTGCTATATCCGCAATACTTGCGTACTGAATCACATCAGTACGGGATAAATCAACTTCAGCGGTTCCATTGGAAGCCGTATCTCCCTTGCCCAGTGATAATTTTCCATACCTTGTTGTTAACGAGATCTCAGTCCAGCGCTGGTCAAACCAGGTTCCCGGACTCTGATTCGTCTGGGAGACCTGCGAAGAAATATCAGGGGCAATCCCGACTTCTATACGGGTCCCCAGGGATAAATCGGAATCCAGTTTCCTTGAACCGGCCAGTTTCAGGCGTGTAGGGCTTGTACTGTTATCCACAGGATAAAAATCCGTACCTTTACTGTCATTCATCACATTAAAAGCCCGATTCAGCTGGCCCGAAATCGTAAAGGTTATGGGGCTGTCAGGAGAAAGGCCGGGGATCTGTCCGGAATATTTTCGAGAAAGATTATCAACCTGCCGTCCGAGCTCTTTCTGCTGATTTTGAATAGTCATTAACAGCTGCCGGAATTCCAAGGAGTTATCCGTTACAGCATTTTTCTGCTGTGCCTCCGGAATGACCGGATTGGGCAGCAATTTATTGCCTTCAGCCGGAATTTTATTATCCGCATGGAGAGCATTACCCAGAAGACAAAAGGTGAGTCCGATCAAAACTCTCCGCTTTTGTTTCAAAGGCTTTTTAGGCAGAGTTAAAATCACATTTTTGCATATCACTTTACCCCCCTTGCATAACAGGTAAATAACTAATTTACCCTGCTGCCCCTAAAAATTCTAAGACTGGACAGCCGCATTTTTGAGCTCTTGAGAGAAAGCCCCGGATAAGCCGCTTTAAGCCTACCATTATTTTTAAAATATGACAATTCAAAGAAATGCAAATCATTTTATCTGTTCACATAGGCTCTTGATTGGAAGAAAAATGACAAATGTCGTCCCTTTCCCCTTCCAGCTTTCCACATGAATAGTGCCTCCATGTGCTTCAACAATCTCCTTCACATTGATAAGCCCCACTCCGGTTCCTTTCTGTTTGGAAGAGTAATAGACATTAAAAAGATTGTTCTTAACCTCTTCTGTCATTCCTTCTCCGGTATCTTTGAAGGTTATTTTCACCCGCTCTCCCTCACGGGAAGTGGTAATCCGGTACTCTCCCTCATCCATGGCTTCCGAAGCATTTTTGGCAAGATTGATCAGCACCCTTTCGATTTTTGAAGGATCTGCGGTGATTGTAAAATCTTTTTCAAAATCAAAAATCATATTCACGGACTTCCCTATGAAATACATGGCCATGGGGTGACGACTCTTGTTGAAAAGCTCATTCAGACTCAGAGACTGCAAGGACAGATAACTGTGTTTCGAGGCAATATAAGCCTGCAGATCTTCAATCATGAGTGAAATTGAAGCCAGAGAATGCCTCATTGTCGGAAACAGGGAAGTTCCCACCGCCGTCCCCTCTTTATGGGATTCCAGAAGTTCCAGGGCCATGCTCAGCACCACAATCTGATTATTCAAATCATGGAGAATCTTGGACGACATGGCCCCGGTTTCGGCCATGCGTCTGATTTTTTTCAGATCCTCGGCGGAAAGAGGCCTGGATGATCCAAGAATATCAAAAGTTTCGGACAATTTTTTCTGGAATTGATCCCGTACCTGAATCTCCTTTTTCTTTTGCACTCCTTCCAGAATAGCCTGCTCAAGCAAAGTATCGTTCCATGGTTTTTGAAGATATTTAAAAACAAGCTGCTGATTGATGGCTTCAAGAGTCGCTTCAAAATCACCCAATCCCGAAAGAACAATGGCCACACAATCAGGATCAATGCGTTTCATTTCCTTTAATAAGGGCAATCCATCCAACTCCGGCATTTTCAAGTCAGTGATCACAACGGAAAATTTTGACGGGGACTCTTTAAAGGTCTTCAAGGCCTCCAGGCCTCTGGAAAAACAATGAACATTAAACTTTTTTCTTAAAACGCGGGTTAAAGCCTTAAGAATCAGTTCTTCATCATCTACGCAAAGAATATGGGGCAATTCCAAGTCAGACATAGTGTACATCCTTTTTTAGAAAATTAAGAATCCCTTTTTCTGAAAATAAAAATGCCATTCAAAATCGGATCCATTTCCTGGTATTGTTTTATTTTTTGAAGATTCACCGTATTTATTTCCGTATTTTTTGAAAGAAGAAGGATGCCTCTGGATGTCACCAGATCCCTGGAAATGGTCATTCCCGGCATCAAATCTTTAAACAAAACCTCAAGCTCTGAATCGGATTCGTTTTTATTACGGACTTCCTGAACCATTTTAATGAAAACATCCACCACTGCGGGATCAAACCATATTCCTCTTTTTGTACTGATGACATTCAAAGTATTTTCCGGGGTTGATTGCTGAAAAGCATTTTTTGAATTCATCAAGAGATCAAAATAGTCGGCGACACAAATAATCATGGCTCCAATGGGAATATTTTTACCGGCCAACTTATCCGGGAATCCTGAACCATCCCAGTATTCATGGTGATGTCTCACCATAAGGGGGATACGTTCGTCATCCGTCATGAGGCTTGCCAGGGCATCCCCCTTAACGGGATGGGATCTATAAATCTCTTTTTCAGCGGATGTCATTTTTTCCTTCTGTTTCATAAGAATAGTTTCCGAAATTCCAATCTTCCCGATATCATGAAGAGTCGCCGCCATTTCGACTGCAAAAATGTCCCTGGGAGTAAAATTCATCCTTTTTGCCGTTTCCCGGCTTAGAACGGCAACACGTTTGGCGTGATGCCCCATCATTGAACTGTGCATTTCTGTAAGCTCAGAAAGCATGCGTACGGATTTCAGCAATGAATTCTCAAGCCGCTGATTCAGCAGAAGAACAGCCCTTGTCCGCTCCTCAACTTTTTTCTCCAGAGTCTGATTAAGTTCCTTAAGTTTCATATTTTGTTTTTGAATCAGCTCAGAAAGTTCATGGTTTTCCTGAATCATCAAATACTGTATGACGGCCTGACGAAGAGCCAATTTCAATTCATCATCATTCCAGGGTTTTGAAATAAAACGGTATACGGCCCCTCTATTGATCGCCTCGATTGCGGATTGAATATCCGCATAGCCGGTCAGGATAATCCGGATGCAATCCGGAACAATATCACGGATTTTTTCCAGGAGTTCAGTCCCCTGCATTCCGGGCATTTTCTGATCGGAAACAACCACGGAAAAACTTTCTTTCTTAACAAGATCCAAAGCCTCCTCATAAGAGGTTGTTGTCCGGATTTCATAATTTTCCTTATGCAGAAGACGCCGGAGAGAATTCAGAATATTCTCCTCATCATCAATGAATAAAATCCTGGGCTGTGTCATCGCGTATTATCTCCCTTCACCCTTCAATCTTCATCAGCACTTCGGTTTTCTTTACTTCCTCCTGGGCTATAATCAGGAACTGCCGGATCTCGTCAGAGCTTATCTTCAAATCTGAAAATTCTGAGGATAATTCTTCCAGCTGTGGATCACCGCTTTTTCCAAGCTGAGCCATCTTTGAAAGATTATTAGCCCATTTCATAACCCACAAAGCAACGCTGTTTGATTTTTTCCCATCCAGTTCCCTGTGGTGATCCCCTACAACCACACGTATTTTTTCAGGAATCTTCCAGTAATAGCATAAAAGATCCGCAATCTGGGCATGATCCAGACCGAACATTGCCTTTTCCATGACGTAAAGACGTTTCTCCCTTTTTTCGGATTTCTGAAGAAGTTCTGAATATTCTTTGGCATACATATCACATAAAAACAGCTTTCCCATATCATGAATCAATCCGATAACAAAATTTTCCTCGGGTTCCCGGATTTTGAAATGTCTCGCCAGCATCTTTGAAAGGACGGCACAGGAAAGAGAATGTCTCCAAAACTCCTCCTTGGTAAAAACAAGATTACTTCCGATTTTTTTTCCTACGTTCATTATCGATAAGCTTAATACCATGTTTTTGATTTCATTGTATCCCAGAATCATCACCGCCTGGGGAATAGTGGACACCCGGCTGCTGAGTCCATAAAAAGATGAATTAACCACTTTCAGCAAGAGCGAGGTAATCGCCTGATCCCTGGATATTATTTCAGACATCTTGGAAATATCGGAGTTAAGATTTGACGCCATTTCCGTGAGCCGGGTCACAGAAGCAGGCAGGGGCGGAAGCATATGCACTTTTTTTAAAATTTCATCCGTTATCATGCTGGCCCTTCCTTTTCTTCAGTAAATATCATGATGTCTCCTTTTGATTCGAGTCCCTGAGCCAGGGGAATAAATTCCATTTTTACGACCACTGAACCCACTTCTATTTTAAAAACCGTGAATTTCTTGTGATAAACCACTTCGGAAATTTTTGAAATATCCGTGGGAAAGGGCAGCCCCAGGATAATCGGTCCTTTAAAAATCGAAAATTTTTTGCTGAAGGCAATGAATTCCTTATTTATAAAGGTGACAAGCCCCTGGGAATCCACCCCCACAACCGCAAGAGGTAATTCACTGAAAACGGTCTGATAAATATTCAGTTGTTTATTCTGATTTTTAAGCAGATTCTGTAACTGGGGCTCAATCTTTAAAATTACCCTGTTTTTCTGCTTCATTTCTGAAATCATGTTCTGAATTTCCTGTTCCAGTTCATACTGCTTCAAGCATTGCCGAATCCCCATTTTCAGTTCCTCATCCTCCCAGGGCTTTGTAAAAAAATGAAAAATCTGACCGGAATTAATGCCATTTAAAAGAACCTCGGCGTCTGAATACCCGGAAAGAATGGCCCTTATGGTTTCCGGGAAATTCCTCCTTACCTTTTCAAGCAGCTGAGCCCCACTCATCTGAGGCATTCTCTGATCTGTAATGATCAGATGAACTCTTTCCTTTTTCAAAAATTCCAGGGCTTCAAGGGGATTGAAAAAGGTATAGATTCCATAGCCTTCATTTCTTAAAAGACGTTTCAATGAATTTAAAATATTCTCTTCATCATCCACAAAAAGAATCTTCCATTTCTCATTCATACAGGACATCTTCCCTTTGCAAAACAGCAATGTATCTTATTGCCTGATCGGCATATTCACTGAATCTTATATTCCAGCCTCCCAGAACCAAAGAACTCTTTTCCGAAACAATCTTTCCCTCAGAATCTTGTATGGACTTAAGAAGAATGAGGAGATCAAAATACAATGTCTGGGTTTTATTCTGATAAATTATTTTTAAATTCCTATCCCACGCTACAATATAATAGGGTAAATTTTTCAATATCCACTGAGAACTGGTTAATGCCTTCCCGCTGGTGAAAACTTTTGTCTCCAATTGATTCTTGAGTCTTTCAAGATAGAGATTCTGTTCACTCAGCATCTGCATCAACTTCCGTTTTGTATTGATTTTACTGCAGTATCGGCAGCACTCACTGATTATCAAAGGAACTTCTTCAGGCTTCAGGGGTTTTATTAAATACCGGTAAATTTCCCCTGTATTAACCGCATCCACTAAATCACTCACTTCTGCCGCTTTCGATGAGAGTATCCTTAAAATGGAAGAATGACTTTGCTTGACCCTTCTTAAAAACTCTATGCCGTTCGATTGAGGAAGTTCAAGATTACAGATCACAATATCAACAGGGGCTTCCTCAATCTTTTTCAAACCTTCCTCCAGCGATCGCGCTTCCAGCATAAGGCAGGGAAAAGCCTTCGGGGCGCTGCGAAAAAGGGACAGACTTTCTTCATCCTCGTCTACAATCAAAATCGAATATCGGTTCATTTTTAAAGTCCTGTATCCGGAATTTTAACAGTAAAGACCGTACCTTTGCCTTCCTCACTTTCAACATCTATGCTTCCCTTATGACGCTGAATAATTCCATAAGAAATCGATAAACCCAAACCGGTGCCTTTGCCCGGTGCCTTTGTGGTAAAAAAAGGATCAAAAACCCTTGAAAGATTTTCCTGAGAAATTCCTTTCCCAGTATCGGAAATTTTCACAATGACAAAATCTTTTTCATATTTACTTGAAATGGTAATCGTTCCCTTGTCCTCAATCGCCTGAGCCGCATTCACCAGCATGTTCATAAATACCTGATTTAACTGTCCGGGATAACATCGTATGGAAGGAAGCGGGGCAAGATTTTTAACCAGTTCACATTTATATTTCAATTCATTCCAGACAATCTTCAACGTGGCTTCAATCCCTTCATTGATGTCATAATCCTTGATCTGGGCATCATCTGTTCTGGCAAAACTTTTAAGACTCTGAACAATTTCCTTGATGCGCCGTGTTCCATCCAGAGATTCAGAAATCAGCTGGGGAATATCCTTCAAGATAAAATCCATGTCGATTTTTTCACGGTGCTCTCTGATCGTCGAAATGACACGGAAAAAGTCCGTCTGCCGATTTTCCGAAATATGCTTCAGAGCCTGTTCATATTCATTCAATATCTGAATAAAAGAAGTGATATATTCCTTTAAAGTTGAAATGTTGCTCATAACAAAACCAACAGGATTATTGATTTCATGGGCCACACCGGCAGCCAATTGCCCTATGGAAGCCAGTTTTTCTGATTGCAAAATCTGACCCTGCACTCTGGAAAGCTCCTCATAGGCCTTTTTTAATTCCTCCTCAGCCTTTTTGCTGGAAGTAATATCCTGACCTATGGACTGGTATTGCAGCAACAGCCCCTTATCATCAAAAATCGGAAAATCGGTCCAAATCGTCCAGGCAACGCCAGAAGATGTTTCGAATTTATGCTCCTGGGAATGCATGCGAGGCTCATTCAGTAAAGAGCCGCACTTTTCCATCAGCTTCGGTTTCGCCCCGGGAGGCACCAGGTCAATCCATTTCCTTCCTATTAATTCTTCCCTGGGAAGCCCGAATGATTGGGCGTATGCCGTGTTAACGAAGGTCAGAGTGGTATCCGGTTTCCATCTGCAAATCATGGCAAAAGGGATCTCCACCATGGCTCTATAGAGGGATTCACTTTCCTTGATCTGCTCTTCAATCTGCTTTTGCTGTGTGATGTCCGTAATAACCCCTATCAAGCCCGCTATCTGATCCCGGGAATCCCTGTAAATGGCCTTATTGATGATGATATCGGAAGTTTTTCCATTCAGATCGGTATAACAGCCCTGGTAAATCTGATCTTTCTGATCCCTGTATAATTCCTTATCTTTCTCAGCCTGGAGTTTTGCATCGTTTTCTGAAAGGATGTCAAAAACGGTCTTTCCCAAAAACCCGCTTGAATAGGTATTAAAAAATTTCTCAAATGCCTTATTGCAGATCTGATAATGCCCCTCAAGATCTTTGTAATAAATCGGCAGAGGAATGGTATTGATCAGTTTCTGATAGAACAAGGATTTTTCACTGAAATCTCCCTTGATCTGCTCCAGGGCGGTTACATCTGTCCCATAAATTCTGATTGAATTCGTCTCGGGTAAATAATGAAGATATTGGTTGTAAAATTTGCCCTCCACAGATACTTTTCTCAGATGATGTGAAATATCAAAGGTTTTAAAATCTTCAATGATTTTGTTAACACCCTCAAGCCAGGGATGATCAAATTTCAAAACCGGCAGATCTTTAAACAAGTTCATGGAGGCCTTGTTCTGAAATATGACCTTACCTGTGGAATCAATTTCATCGATGGGTGAAGGGTTCAGATGAGGATAGGAAGCAAGTCTTGAAAGTTCTGCCTCCGTTTTTTCTCTGTGACTCAAATCTTCAATGAGCATCGTAAAACCATTGTATTCGCCTTTGTCATCCGTCATGGATTTACTTGAACTGTTCACAGAAATGGAAGTTCCGTCTTTTTTGATAAGCTGAAAAGCATGCCGGAAATTCTCATTATGCAAAAACTTTCTTAAAAACAAATCCGATTTGCCATTGGAAAGAGGATTGACAATCTGAACAAAAGGCGTGCCGATCATTTCCCCTTCGGTGTAATCCAGCATGGAGGTAATTCTCTCATTCGCATAAGTAATAATCCCCTCCTTATTCACGATAAGAAAACCCTCGTGTAGATTTTCCACAATGAAACGGTATTTTAAATCCTTTTCCCTCAGTTTTTTTTCGAGTTTTGATTTTTCAAAACAGAATAAAACCTGCCTTGCAAGAAGATTTTCATCAAACGTTCCCTTGACCATGAATTCATGCACGCCAAAATTTGCAGCTTCTTTCATAAGCTCAATTTCGTCGTTCGAGGTAAGAACCATAAGCGGAATATATGGGAATTTCTCCTTGAAAACCTTTATGGAATTAACACCCAGGCTATCCGGAAGGTTGAGGTCCATAATCACAATATCCAGGGAAGAAAATTTACAGCATTCCAGGCATTCCTTAAGTGTTCCGGCCTCTTTCAGAGTGATACGGATATCCGATTGAAGCAGAAACATCTTTCTTATTATTTCCTTCTGAAAAAGATTATCCTCCACATAAAGCAGATGAATAGGCGGGGTTTCATCATTCAACATAAAAAGGCTTTCCTGATATTCTTGTTCAAAACAATCAATACTGCCTTAAATTAAACCTCTGACAAAAACCTTTTTCACAACACAAAATGAAAAATTTTTAAAAAAAGAAATGATTACCTGAAAGAAAATCCGAAACTGAGATAAAAGAAAAATGTTTACTGATTGGTTTCAAGTGAACTCCACAACAAGGGTTTGCTTTCTCACCTGTTCTGACTTTTTTAAGTATCTTAACTATGACTGTAATTTACATCTTAAAGTCTGTTGATGTCAATTAAAGACTTGTTCATGATTTCTCAGTCTTTTTAAAAAGAGGAGGAGGATAACACCCTTAAGAAGATGTTGAGCAGGGAAAACGGCTGGAAATATTAAATTCCGGAGTTTCTGAATAGACAAAGGGAAAAGAGGATTGAGGAGTATTCATGACCTTGAGGATAAACTGATTTTCATCTTTTACAGAAAAGGAAGAGCTTTCAATATATTCTTTCATCTCCCTGGAAGGATTTTTTAAAGCCTCCCGGATTTCTTTTTCATTCATGTGTCCGAAATAAAAATCCATGCGTTCTCTTCTGTAATATTCGGAGCGCTTATCTTGATAAACCGGCTGAAAATTCATCCGGTGAAAAAAATCCAGGAAAGTCTTGGGCATTGATAATTGATCAGGAATTTTATGATCAAAATAGGCTATGGGTTTAAAAAAATCTTCTGCTGTAAAACCCAGATCATCATACATTATTTTCATTTCCTCAACACGAAAAAGATCTTTAACCACCGGGAAAACATGATAAGGAGAAATAATCTCAAGATTAACACGAGGATTTTTTCTGACACTTTCAATCAATTCCAGACTTTTCACCGACATAAAAGGGACAGCCACAATGACTTTTGCCGGCTTTATGCCCTGAAATTTTTCTGCAATTTCAACAATCTGTGTATGGATCTGTTTTCCGCTGTAGGCAGCATCATCCAGAATTAAAAAAATATCGAGACCGGAAGCGTTAATCTGATTCCACATTTTCTTATAACCTGAACGGCCATGCGCAAAATAGGTATAATAGGCAGGATCCGGAAGACCGAATTTTTTTTTGGCCATTTCAAAAACCCAACGTTTCGAAGATCCCATTTGCATATCCAGAAAAAGAATAAACGGGGTTTCCGGCTGAAGGTGATTCCTTAATTCCGAGCAAACCGCTTCAAGCCCTTTATTAAATTCCGAAAACGAAATTTTCCCCTTTAGAAGAAAATTTCTTATTTTTTGTTTTACTTTTTTACACGCAGAACTTTCTTCGCTGTCAATCCAGAAGTTCAGTTTCTCAGCATTGATTTCCGGATTGTCTTTGGGTACCGGAACAGGGGTATTTTCATCAATAAATGAATTTCCGTGCCCCGAATCCGCCGGAACGTCGCTTTTTATCATGCTTTTAGGGCTTAAGCCATATACGGGGAAAAAATTGCAGCTGCTGAGTCCCAGAATAATTGCAGCAATGACTAACCCGGCTGTTTTTCCATAAGCTGACATTATTTCTTCTACCTCCCTGAACAAAATAACTCCAATTCCTGATCATGTCAAATACCTGCATTGAATTAATTTCAGACCTGAAATTCCATCCCTCTTCTTGACCATTCTCACAAAAAACTGCTAACCTCTCTCCATGGACACAAACACCCTTTTTTTTAAAGAATCAGGAAAAGTCTGCAGCAAATGCTACAGGCCCTTAAACCGCTGCACCTGTGATCACAGCAAAACGATTCCTTCAAACGGAGACGGAATTGTCCGTGTAAGTCGTGAAACCAAAGGAAGAAAAGGAAAAGGAGTGACCCTGATTTCAGGGCTCCCCCTCAACAGCCAGGACCTGGAAAAATTTTCCAGAGAGCTGAAACAAAAACTCGGCACCGGAGGCACCATTAAAGACAGGGTGATTGAAATTCAGGGGGATCACCGGGACCTGCTCTTTGAGGAGCTTAAAAACCGCGGTTTTACCGTTAAAAAATCCGGAGGATAAATTCAGGACCGGCTTTATTCAAGAGCACCAATAAACTCTGTGAGTTTTTCCTGCGTCCATTCAATCCTTTCAAGATCCGCCGACCCTGATGCATATTTTTTCTGAAATTCAAGATAGTCTCCTGCCTTATTCAATAAAGAATTCCATCCTTCTCCATCGGTTGGATAAATATTCACATACCCCTCATCACCTGGTTCATAGAATCCGGTCACATTACGCTCTGAATCCATCTTTACATTCGCCTGAATATTTAACCCCAAAAATACAGAGGTAAAAGACAATTGTTCCTCTAAACTCATATCCCTTGAAATCTCATCCCATGCGTCTTTTACATCCTGAGGCGCATTGGGAGGCGGAAAAACCAAAGTTTTTCCCGCACCAACTTCTACCACACCATCATTATTCAAATCAACAGAATGGCTATGATCCGGCTGAACAAGGAGATTCCGAGCCCCCTCTTCTGAGATTGAATCAACATGACTGTCCGTAAGTTTTATGCCATAGCTCGCTGCCTTTTTTAATAAGCTGCGATCATCGGCCGATAAGGATTTTAAAAAAGTCTTTGACTTTCCTGCTTCTTCCGATTCCTTCAGTATTTCAGAATACCGGGTGATTTCATCTTCAGAAAGACCCCGTATTTTGAGCAAAGTTCTGGATTTTTCAGACAGAGTTATCTCCGAATAATCTGAATTATAAGCACTTAAGGCTTCCCTGGACAGGATAACTTCATCTGTCTGGCTTTGCTGATTTTGGTCTGATTCATTGATTACGCTCTGAACCTGCAGTTCTTTTTTATATTTAAACACAGCCTCGGCCTGATTCACGGTATAGGCTGCTATTGAATTGGTTATATCCATCATTAAACTCCTTTTATAATGATTTTATCTTATAAGACTTGCAAATGACGGACCTGAAATTTCAAAAAATCAAATTTTTCTTATTTTTTCATATTCAATTCATTACACGTCATCAAAATTTCTCTTTCCCTTTGATTTCCGAAAAATAAGAAAAAATTTCCCCTGTATTGAATGAACTACCCCAAAGCTCGCTGCGAGGTAGCGAATGTCATTCCAAACGAACGTGAAAAATCTGGATTACCCGCTATCGCTCGAAATGACAAGCCGATAACTTATCCCTGATTTATTTAAAAATGTAAAAACAGTATCCATGCATAATTCCTGCATTAAAGTACGAATAAAACTTGATAATTCACCCGGAATGACATTTTGATGTTAATCTCAGCGCCACCTTTATTGAATATAAATTCATCCCTTAAAAAAAATTCTCTCCGGGAGAACCGTCAATACATTTTTCTGTTTCTTGTTCTTTAATTGGTTGATTTCCTTAAAAATTTTATTATAAATACATTCTATCTTTAATAATTGTTTATTTCAGCGAACCTTGGAGGTTTTATGCTTTTTGAAAAATATGCCAAACGTGGAGTGGATTTTTTAGGGGTCAAATACCCTTTGATTGCTGGAGGAATGACCTGGGTCAGCAACTTTGAACTCTGCAAAGCCGTCAGCGACAATGGGGCCTTCCC
This sequence comes from uncultured bacterium, assembly GCA_964443875.1. GTDB lineage: Bacteria > Auribacterota > JAFGBW01 > JAFGBW01 > JAFGBW01 > CAYUET01. The sequence goes on from CAYUET010000003.1 coordinate 126,100, forward strand.
TGTTCTGGCGGGAGGCAACATGACGCCGGAAATTTTTGAAAAAGAAATCGACAAATGCGTTTCAGGGCTCAAAACCCCTTTTGCTGTCAATATGATCACTATTGCACCCAACTATAAAACACATCTTGAAATACTGGCTTCCAAAAATGTACCCTTTGCTGTTTTTGCAGGCAGTTTTCCCCGGAAACAGGATATTGTAAAAATAAAGGAAACTGGTAAGAAAACTCTTTCCTTTGCCTCTGAAGAATCCATTGCCGAGCAGCAGATCCGTTTCGGCATTGACGCCCTGATCCTGGAAGGCTCTGAAGCAGGCGGACATATCGGACATGTCTCCCTCATGATTCTTCTCCAACAGGTACTCTTCAAATTCAATGAAGTTCCCGTTTTTGTTGCCGGAGGAATCGCCACAGGAAAAATGATCGCCCATATGCTCCTGATGGGGGCCTCAGGCTGTCAGCTCGGCACCCGCTTTGTGATGAGCGATGAATGTACCGTACATCCCCGATTCAAGGAGGTTTTTCTGAAATCCAAGGCCAGACAGGCTATTTCCACTCCTCAATACGACTCCAAATTACCGGTTGTAGCCGTGAGAGCCATTAAAAATGAAGGCACGGATGAATTCGGAAAACTTCAGCTCAGACTTCTTAAAATGCTGGATAAGGGTGAAATCACACGTGAAAAAGCCCAATTTGAAGTCGAACATTTCTGGATAGGGGCCCTTAAAAAAGCCGCTGTGGACGGAGATGTGGAAAAGGGCTCTCTTATGGCCGGCCAGAGTGTGGGCCTGATCAATGATATCAAACCCATGAAAAGGATACTGGAAGACCTGGTTTCAGAAGCTGAAACAGAACTTCAGCGAGTCAAAAAGGACATCAATGGATAAACCCTTCCGTGAATGACAATCCCTGCAGCCTGTGCCCGCGCGAATGTCTGGCCGACAGGACTTCGGCTAATCTCGGCTATTGTCAGACAGATGCGGGATTTTCAGTCAGCTCCGTCTGTGTTCACAAAGGAGAAGAACCCGTGCTTGGCGGGGATAAGGGAATCATCAATCTCTTCTTTCCCCATTGTAATCTGCAGTGCGTCTATTGCCAGAACCATCAGATCAGCAGGAACGAAACCCTGTTTTTCTCCTCCCCTGACCCGGATGAAATCATCTCCGATACTCGCAAACTGATCAAGGATACCGGGATCAGACGAATAGGCTTTGTATCCCCTTCCCATGTTCTCATGCAGGTCAAAAGGCTGATGCATGAATTAGACAAAGAGTTTGATGACCTGATCTATATTTATAATACCAATGGCTATGACAAGAAAGATCTTCTGACAACCTTTGAAAACAACATGGATATTTTTCTTCCGGATCTGAAATACAGGGATCCTGATCTTTCCGAATCCGTTTCAGGGGCAAGGGATTACCCTGAAGTTGCAGCCAAAGCCCTGAAAACCATGTATGCCATGAAAGGATCAAGTCTGGTTTTAGATGAAAACGGACTTGCCACCTCGGGCCTTATCATCCGGCATCTTGTCCTTCCCGGATATGTTGAAAACAGTCTGGCCTGTCTTCGTTTCATCGCCGAGGAACTCTCCCCTGAAGTTCATGTTTCACTCATGTCGCAATACCAGCCGACCATCATGTCGGTCAATCATCCCAACCTTTACAGAACCCTTAAGCCTGAAGAATATGAGAGGGTAACGCAAGAAATGGAAAAACTGGGTTTTCAAAATGGATGGGTTCAGGAACTCAACAGTCATTCCCACTACAACCCGAATTTCGGCAATAAAGACCACCCCTTCGAATAATCCCGCCCCCCTTTTTCCGCCTTTCCAGAAAATTCCGTAAATCACCTTATTCATCCGATAACCCCATGCTTGAAAAACAAAAAACCCGCCGGTTTTCATTCCGGCGGGTTTTTAAAAATGTCCTGTTTATAAAACAGGTTTATTTTGCGTTTTTAATCAGCATGCAGTAAAAAGATCTCCACACAAAGACTAAAGAAAATGCGAAAAAAATGCCGGCCAAAAGATGAGTCGTAGCCGGATTCTGAATTTTTACCGCAAGTTCAACAGCCAGAAGACCAAAAAGGGTTGTAAATTTAATGATCGGGTTCATGGCCACGGAGGATGTATCCTTAAAAGGATCTCCAACCGTATCCCCCACAACGCAGGCATCATGAAGGGACGTGCCTTTGGCTTTGAGTTCTGTTTCCACGATTTTTTTGGCATTGTCCCATGCCCCGCCGGCATTCGCCATAAAGATCGCCTGATATAAACCGAAAATCGCAATGGAAATCAGATATCCGATAAAGAAATAGGGTTCGACACAGGCAAAAGCAAGTGTGGTGAAAAACACAGCTAAAAAGATATTGAACATTCCCTTCTGAGCATACTGGGTGCAGATTTCGACCACTTTTTTACTGTCTGCTACAGAGGCTCTTTCCCCTCCTCCTTCCAGTTTGATATTCTTCTTGATAAACTCAACAGCCCTGTATGCGCCGGTACTGACAGCCTGTGTGGCTGCACCGGAAAACCAGAAGATGATAGCCCCGCCGGAGATCAGCCCCAGCATGAAGGGAGGATGTAGCAGGGAAAGATTGCTTAAGCCTTCTGTGAGACCATTGGTGAGCATGACGATGATTGAAAAAATCAGAGTGGTCGCTCCCACGACAGCCGTGCCGATCAAGACGGGTTTTGCCGTTGCTTTAAAGGTATTTCCGGCTCCGTCATTTTCTTCCAGAAATTCCTTGGCCATTTCAAATTCAGGTTCAAAGCCAAAGTCCCTTTTGATTTCTTCTTTGATATCCGGAAGTGTTTCAATCGAGGAAAGTTCATAAACAGACTGAGCATTATCTGTAACAGGACCGTAGGAATCCACAGCAATGGTTACAGGCCCCATGCCTAAAAAACCGAAGGCAATCAGCCCGAAGGAAAAAATCGCCGGAGCCATCATCATTTTATCCATTCCCAGAAGGCTTACCCCGTAACCGATGGACATTAAAAAAACAATGGTAATGCCCATCCAGTAAGCACTGAAGTTACCGGCCACAAAACCGGAAAGAATATTTAATGAAGCCCCGCCTTCTTTCGAAGCAGAAACCACTTCACGAACGTGAACCGAATTCGTGGAGGTAAACACCTTCACCAGTTCAGGAATAATAGCCCCTGCAAGAGTGCCGCAGGTAATAATGGTCGAAAGTTTCCACCAGAAGCTTGTGTCTCCGCCAAGATCAGGAATGAGGAGTTTGGACAAACCGTAGGTCATGGCAATAGAAATCAGCGAGGTGATCCAGACCAGGGAGGTTAAAGGCGTTTCAAAATTGAATTTCTTTGCTTCTCCGAATTTCGCCCTGGCAATCATCTGGTTAAGTCCGTAGGAAGCAGCAGACGTGATAATCATTCCGATTCTCATGATGAAGATCCAGACCAGGAGCTTGACCTGGATGCTTGGATCTTTAACCGCCAGAAGGATGAAGGTGATGAGCGCGACGCCTGTGACGCCGTAAGTTTCAAAACCGTCGGCTGTCGGACCGACGGAATCGCCTGCATTGTCTCCCGTACAGTCTGCGATAACCCCGGGATTTCGGATGTCATCCTCTTTAATCTTGAATACAATTTTCATCAGGTCTGAACCGATGTCTGCAATCTTGGTAAAAATCCCGCCGGCAATACGGAGTGCAGCCGCACCCAGGGATTCACCGATGGCAAAACCGATCAGGCAGGGCCCTGCGTTGTTTCCGGGAACAAAAAGCAGGATAAAAAGCATGATCACCAGCTCAATACTGATGAGAAGCATTCCGATACTCATACCCGCTTTCAGGGGAATATCAAAGGTGGAAAACGGCTTTCCCCTGAGACTGGCAAACGCGGTTCTGGAATTGGCATAGGTGTTGATGCGGATGCCGAACCAGGCCACCCCGTAGCTTCCGAGAATACCGATGATACTGAAGAAAATGATGATCCCCACCTGAACAAAACTAAAGTGCATCAGGTAGCCGAAATAGACCACCATGATGGTGGCAATAAAGAGCCATAAAATTCCGATAAATTTCCCCTGGGTAAAAAGATAGGTCTTGCAGGTTTCATAAATCAATTCAGATACTTCCTTCATGGATTTGTGAACCGGCAGATTTTTGAGCTGATTAAACTGAACAAAACCAAAAACACAACCGAGAACGCAGATGAGCATGCCCGCCAAAAGAAGACTAAAGCCGGACATCCCCAAAAAATTTTCAGAACCCAGCGGGGGCAGCACCAGATCTGCCTCACTGGCGTTCACTGCAATCTGAGATGCCAGAATCAACAGGGACGCTAGACCGATCTTACCAATTTTCATTTAAACTCCTTTCTCAAGTTTAGGCGATAAATGATCAAATATAAAAATCCTGAAATGGATTGTGAGACCTGTTTCTGTTTATATACCTTAAAAAACGGGAGTCAGTATCAGTTAAATGCACCAATAAATCAAGCAAATAATCGAATTTAAGCGAACTGATCCCTCCTGAGAATTTCAAAAAAATCCAGTAAATAATCCTGTTTTTATGAAACGGTGAATCCTTCTTAAAACGCTTGCAAAAATTCAGCATTAAAAGTACCTTTTTAAAAAGACGTGATGCCTCTTGTTCGGGAATTTTAAAATCCAAAGGTCAGGTAACGCCCTATGCCGCAGCTGCGACAAAATATTATTACCCGGGACTGGGTGATTATTGCCACGGAACGGGCAAAACGGCCCGACCATTTCACCAAAACGGCAGCCCCAAAGCCCAGGACTTCCCCTCACCGTAAAGACTGTCCCTTTTGCCCGGGAAATGAATCGGAAACAGAAAAGGAAACCTTTACCCTCCGAAACGAATCAGGCTGGCAGGTCAGGGTGATTCCCAATAAATTTCCCGCCCTGTCTGCGGTCGGCGAACGCATACGCACGGCCAAGGGCATCTACCGGTCCATGACCGGCGTAGGCATTCACGAAGTCATTATTGAACACCCTTTGCATAACATCACAACAGCCCTTATGTCGCAATCCGAGGTTTGCGCAATTCTCAAAGCCTACAAGGCAAGATATTCTGAAATCAAAAATGACGACCGTCTGGAAGCGATCATAATTTTTAAGAATCACGGGGAATCCGCAGGCACGTCCATAGAACACCCCCACTCCCAGCTTGCCGCAACCCCTATTGTACCCACCCAATTCCGGACCCGCAACGAGGAGGCCATCCGTTATTTTGATGACAACGGCGAATGCGTTTTCTGCCGCACCCTTACGGATGAGCTCAAGGCCGGGGAAAGAATATTTTTTGAAAATAAAAACTTTGTTGCCTTTGTTCCTTATGCAGCCCTTTCCCCCTTCCACATATGGATTCTTCCCCGCAGACACGCCTCCTCTTTCGATGAAATCACAGACCAGGAAATTCCTGATTTTGCGGAAATCCTGCGAACCGTTCTGGCCAAACTTTACCACGGACTGAATAATCCGGATTATAACTACTCCATCCGCTCCATCCCCATCAACGACAAATCTTCTGATTACTTTCACTGGTATTTGACTATTGTACCACGGGTATCCAAAGCAGCCGGCTTTGAAATCGGCAGCGGTATGTACATCAATACCGTGCTCCCCGAAGAAAGCGCAAAATTCCTCAAAGCCATAAAGATCCCTTAGAACTAAAAAAGACCAGCGTCGTGTATCATTTAAATAGGGGCATCCTTATTGAACGTCATTGCGAGGAGTTCCGCAACGAAGCAATCTCGTCAATTGTACCCCATCTTGATATCCAAATAAAAAACAACCTTTTTGTGTGCGCCCCCTCCTTTATCCAGACAAAAAAAAGCCCGGGCTGCCCGGGCTTCAAACCAAAAAAACTCAGCTGGCGATGACCACTTCCATTCCCTCATCTTCAGGCACAACCGTATGCACAGCATTTCCCGCAACCAGAATTTCACTCTGCACCTTAAGGGTCTGATTCTGGCTCGTTCCGCCGTCCACAGTCGCTTTAAAATTTCCGCCATACTGATCAATCAGCTCCACTTCAACCGCTGAAGACGAATCATTCTTCAAGATAAGATTCACCGCATCCCCCTCGGCAAATGCAGCAGTCCCCAAAACGGAAACAAGGAAAAATAAAGCACAAAAAAACATTTTCATTCCCGAAAATCTCTTTTTCATAACCCTTCTCCTTTTTTATTATGACATGATTTTTAAAAGAATTCAAATATCTATACCTGATAGCCTCAAATTAATCCAGAATAAAAAAACCTATATAACTTCATCACCCTTTCTTAAAGCGGTGTTGAAAGCTTAAGCCCCACAATCCCTGCGAGGATAAATCCAATGCTTATAATCCGACCGGCCGTTGCCGGCTCACCGAAAAGCCAGATCCCCAGAATCACGGTCCCAAGGGCTCCCACGCCCACCCAGACGCTGTAGGCCGTTCCCACAGGAAGCCCCTTCATAGCAACCCCCAGAAGCCAGAGGCTTATCATCATTGTTACAACCGTCCAGGCTGTCGGCCATAACCGGGTAAAACCCTCCGTATATTTAAGCCCAATAGCCCAGCCCACCTCACAGAGTCCGGCAAGAATAAGAATTATCCAGTTCATAGTCGTTCCTTTTCATTCATGGGGCTGTCCCCGTTTAAAATCAAAGCCTCAGGTCGTCCTGATGCCCGGTCAGAAGACTCATCATAACTCACAATTATTCTGCAAGCAAGAAAAGCTATGAGCTTAGACTTTGATGGATTATCCAAAACCTGAATGATGAGCCCGAATTTAAAATGTAGTGACAAATATTTGGGGTGCAAGACCTGTCTTATTATTTATGGGATATTTAAGCAGGGGAGATCTCATTGATATAAGGACACCTAATATTTTAAAAATTATTTTCTTACACTATGCGGGTTAAGAAATGTTCACGGATAGAACGCCTCCTTCTGAAAATAAATTTTCAAATCTGCAAACAATAAGCTAGACTATCCGTTCCAGAACCGATTAAATCGATTGCAATCTGATTATACAGGTACCGGAGATTTACCCTGTTTCTTTGGTCATGGCGAAAAAACACCATGAAAAAGATTGGGTATTAAAAAAACAAACGTCTGTACGGAGTTTTATAAACCATGAAGACTGAACATGATTTTACTATCCCTGTCCTTGGACAGGCGCATCTTCAATCCCCTGTCAAGCTTTCAACAGTAAGGGGGGATTCTATCCTGGATTATGTTCCGGATTCGCAAAAAATTCTTTACAACATTCTGACAGAATCAGACAGCTCTGTCCTTTGTACTCCTGATAATCTCATTGAACTGGCAGGGCCCAGGGAAAAGCTATTTTTTAATCCTTCCGAAGTCCGTGCGGGGATTGTCACCTGCGGCGGGATCTGCCCCGGACTGAATGATGTCATACGCTCACTCGTAATGACGCTCTGGTATCCTTACGGGGTAAAAAAAATCTTCGGGATCCGATATGGATACAGGGGTCTGCTTCCCGAATCTGCTCTTCCCCCGGTTGAATTGACTCCGGATGAAGTAACCGATATTCACCTCAAAGGAGGCACGATTCTGGGCTCCTCAAGAGGCTATGGAGATAAAACAGAAGACATCGTCTCTTCCCTGAAAAAATCAAAAATTAATATTCTTTTTGTCATCGGCGGAGACGGAACTCAGAAAGGGGCTGTGGCCATTGCGGAGGAGGCGATAAAGAGGGGATTGAAACTTTCGGTCATAGGGATACCCAAAACCATTGATAATGACTTAAGTTTTGTCGATAAAACATTCGGATTTGACACCGCCGTCGCCCACGCCTCGGATGCCATTTCCGCAGCCCACATAGAGGCGCGGGACAACATCAACGGCATCAGTATTGTCAAGGTCATGGGAAGAAACAGTGGCTTTATTGCCGCCCAGGCAGCCCTGGCTCGCAACGATGTCAACTTCGTCCTCATCCCTGAAGCCCCCTTCGATATGCAAGGTGAAAAAGGACTTCTTTCTCTTCTGAAGAAAAGAATGGAAACAAGGCATCATGCCGTGATTCTCGCCGCTGAAGGCGCCGGACAGGATCTTATGAATCAAAGCAGTAAAACGGACGCTTCCGGAAACAGAGTTCTTGAAGATATCGGCTTATTTCTGAAAAGAGAAATCTCTGTTTTCTTTAAAAGCATCCCCATGGAAGTGAATATTAAATACATCAATCCAGGCTATATGATCAGAAGTGCCCCGGCCATTCCTTCCGACTCCATTTATTGCGCCCGTCTCGGCAATCATGCGGTGCATGCGGCGATGGCCGGAAAGACCAAAATGCTGGTAAGTCTGGTCAACAATAATTTTGTTCACATTCCCATCTCTCTGGCTGTTTCCAGACAAAAAAAGATTGATATCGAAGGGGCTTTCTGGCGTGATGTTCTTGAAGCAACAGGTCAGCCCATGTTCATGAAAAATTTGGATATAAACGTAATCTAACCTCAAAGGAGATTTAAAAATGAAGGATACGCAGGATTTCGACTGGGACAAAAAAACGGGGCTTCCCTCTCCGAAAATATTGATTCTGATTCTCATTGGAATAGCCGTAATCGGCACTCTTTTTGCTTCCGTCTATACGGTTCCCAGTGATTCCGTGGGCGTTGTGCAGAGATTCGGCAAATACTTCAAGGAAGTTCCGTCGGGGCTACGGTTCAAAATTCCATGGAAAATCGACACGGTAATCATCATTCCTGTAAAACGCCAGCTCAAACAGGAATTCGGATTCTACACCTCTGAAGCCACCAACCCCAACAAGTTTTCCTATGAAACGGACCGGGAAAAACAGATGGTCACAGGAGACCTCAATGCCGCCCTGGTCGAGTGGGTTGTCCAGTACAGAATATCCATTCCTGAAAAATTCCTCTTCAAGGTCAGGAATGCAGAAATGACGCTTCGGGCTGTTTCCGAGTCCGTCATGAGAGAAGTGGTCGGAGACCGCACCGTGGATGAAGTCTTGACCATAGGCCGTCAGGAAATCGAATCCGAAGCCCTCGTTAAAATGCAGAAGCTTTCAGAAAAATACGAAATGGGAGTAAGTATTGATCAAGTCCAGCTCAAGAATGTCAACCCTCCCGAGCCGGTGCAGAACTCGTTTAACGAGGTCAACCAGGCCCAGCAGGAAAAAGAAAAACTCATCAACGAAGCCCGCCGCGAATACAACAAATCCATCCCCCTAGCCGAAGGAACCAAAGACCGCAAAATCCAGGAAGCCGAAGGATACCGCTTAAGAAGAATCAATGAAGCACAGGGAGACGTTTCAAGGTTTAATGCGGTGCTCTCTCAATACCTCAAGGCTCCTGAAGTCACAAAACGCAGGCTTTACTTGGAAACCATGCAGGACGTTCTCCCTTCCATCCGATCCAAAACAGTCATTGATGAAACCGCAAAATCAGTCCTCCCCCTCTTAACCCTCAACAGCGGAAAAGGAGAATAATCCTAATGAACTTTTCAAAAATATCATCCATTTTTATATTCATTGCCGCAATCATCCTCATTCCCCTTGCCGCATCCCTTTACACGGTCAAGGAAGGCAAACAGGTCATCATCACCCAGTTCGGAAAACCCGTGGGAAATCCCAAAACCACCGCAGGTCTCAAAATAAAAGTCCCCTTCATCCAGGATGTCAATGTGCTTGAATCCCGCATCCTGGAGTGGGACGGTTCACCGACGGACATGCCCACTAAAGACAAGCTCTACATTTCCGTGGATGCCTTTGCCCGCTGGCGCATCAAGGATCCCCTCCAGTATTTTTTAAGACTTCGCGATGAAAGAAGCGCCCTTTCGAGGCTGGACGACATTTTAGGCTCTGAAATCAGAACGGCGGTTGCCAAGCATGAACTTATAGAAATCATCCGCACTACAAAAACACGGGAGCCTCTGAAGGACGACTCCATCATTGGCAGCAACAAGGCCGTTGGCGTTCTTGTCCCAATAAACAAAGGACGGAAAATAGTTGAAGGGGAAATTTTCAAGGCAGCCGCTCCGAAAATTGAAATCTTCGGTATTGAACTTCTCGATATCCGTTTCAAAAGAATCAACTACAATGACAGTGTCAAAATAAAAATCTATGAAAGAATGATGAGTGAACGTAATCAGATTGCAGAGCGCTTCCGCTCCGAAGGAAACGGGGAGGCCGCAAGAATCCTCGGAAGCAAAGACAGAGAATTGAACAAGATCCAATCCGAAGCGTATCGCCGCGTTGAGGAAATCCGGGGAGAAGCCGATTCGAAGGCGGCAGAAATTTATGCCAATGCCTACAACAAAGATGCCGACTCCATTGAGTTCTACACCTTCACCAAAAGCATGGACACCTACCGGAAGGTTCTGAATGCCAACATGACGCTTATCCTATCCACGGAAAGCGAAATATTCAAATACCTGAAGGGGATTAATCCCGATCAAAAAAACATTGGGGTGGAAAAAATAAATTAATGAACCGGATGCCGAAAAGGCACCACTGACTTTCACAGGGGCACATAACCATGTGCCCCTTTTTTTGTCTCCTACAGAAAAAACTAGAGCGTTATGATTCTAAAAAAATGAACTACCCCAAAGCTTGCTGAGAGTATCAAAAGTCATTCCGAACGAATATGAGGAATCCGGGTTTCTCGCTACCGCTCGAAAGGACACACTTAAGTCCCCTTCTGGAAATTTTATCCAATAAGATCAAAAATCTGAAATGTAAAAAGCTAGGCAAAAGAATCAAGGGGAAAAGACGTAACCGTTGTTCTTGAGGATACAATGGACTCATATTTTAAATTTACATTTTCCACATATTGATCAATCGCTTTGGAAGAATAGGAGGAATAGGAAATCTTAATGGTTTCATTCACCTCCACTGTGCTGAATTCCAGCAAGGCCTTAACCTTATCTTCGAGGGATGAACCAGAATCCGTCTGATCTTCAAGTGACTCATTTCTTTCGCTTATCTGTTCCTTAAGTGTTTTTAACTTTTCAAGAGCTTTCTCAATTTCGTCGGAATAAACATTTCCGGAAGAAGATAATACCGCATCATACTGACCGGACTGGTTCATTTCTTTTAAACTGATCAGCATTTTTATGTTGTTCACGAATGCTTCAGCCTGCTCTTCATTCATCTGCAGCAGGGCATATTTGGCATAATGAATCTGCTGTTTTTTCTCCGCGAGGGCTATATCGGAACTTTTCATATCTTTAACCAGTCTTTCAAAAGGGGTCTTTTTAGAATCAGATTCTTCTTCTGCAGGATCTGTTGTTTCATCGACGCAATCAGAAGAAGTGTCATGATTTGTTTTATGATTCAGCCATTCATCAAGACGCTCCCTGCGGTTTTTAACCATAGAGGATAAATCATTGTAATAACCTGCATCAATTGAACAGACAGAGCCCATAACTACCTCCGGATATTATATCGGCATAACCCAAAGGCTTCTTGACTTATATTTTTTTACCCGTCATAGAAAACTCCAAACCCAGAAGGAAACAGATCATTCATTCTTCTTAAAACAAAGGATTTAAAACTCCGAATCCGCCACACCCCGTCAGGCCATCGCCCCCTCTTTCGGAGTTCCAAAGAGGCAGGATATCTCCGCAGCGGTATCCCCGTGCTTCTAACAGCATGTTCCCGCCAGATGCCCCGTTGAAAAGGCGATCTGAAGATTATACCCTCCGGTATAGCCATCCACATCAATCACCTCTCCGGCAAAATAAAGACCCTTTACCAGTTTGGATTCCATGGTAGAGGGATTGATCTCCGTGGTTTCAACTCCGCCTGCGGTTACAATGGCTTCATCAATGGGTCTGAATTTTTTTATGGTCAAAGGAAACTTTTTTAAAAGTCTTACCAGGGCTTTTCTCTCCTCCTTGGTAACCTGATGGACAGGTTTCTCAGGATCAATATTGGAACGCCTTACGATGACAGGAATCAGTTTCTGAGGCAGAAGCTCATCCAGGGAATTTTTAAACTGCTTGTTGGTATATTTAAGAAAATCCCTGCCTATTCTTTCATACAGGGTCTGTTCATCAAGCGCAGGCTTATAATCTATATAGAGTTTAACCTGGTCCCCGACATCCACGGTTTTGTCATTTTCAAAAAAAACATCAACCAGATGTCTGCTGGCACTGAGGATCAAAGGACCATTCACACCATAGGGGGTGAAACAAATTTCCCCGAAATTTTCATATAAAAGTTTTTTATTAAAATAGACTTTAATTTGAATATTTCTGAGGTTCAAAGCGTCCAGTTCACTGACATCTTCTTTTGTCTCCAGAGGGATCAGGGAAGGTCTGGGAAAAATAATCTTATGCCCCACTTCCTCCGCCATTTTATAACCGTCCCCTGTCGAGCCTGTCACAGAATAACTCTTGCCTCCTGTGGCCAGAATCACGGCATCCGCAGGAATAAACTGTCCGTCTTCCAGCTTAACCCCTTTAACCTTCTTTGTCGCGTCATTCGTCTTAAGCAGTTTTTCCATAAGGGGGATATCGTCCGGAAGTGTTTCATCTTCCATGCTTTGATCTGTCAGAATCTCAGTGACTCTTTTACCGCAGAGAACCTCCACCTTGTTTCTCCGGACATCCCTGATAAGACTTTCCACAATATCCACCGCGGAATCTGTAACAGGAAAGATTCTGCCTCCCCTTTCAACCTTTGTTTTGATGCCAATACTGCAGAAAAAATCAACCAGATCTTCATTAGAAAATTTATAAAAGGAACTGTAAAGGAACTCCCCGTTTCCGGGAATATTATCGATCAGGGTATGAATCTCTCCAACATTAGTCAGATTGCATCTTCCCTTTCCCGTCATAAGGAGTTTTCGTCCCGGCTTGGGCATCTTTTCAAAGATTGTGACTTTCACACCTTTTTTGGCAGCCGTAATTGCGGCTATAAGACCGGCGGGACCTCCGCCTATCACTAAAACTCTCTTCATCTCAAAATCCTCTCTGTCCTTGCGTCCTTGCAGTATCCTCTTTAATACTAATCAAAGATGATCCTTTTCCGGAAAAATCTTAATCACCTTAATTAAATCCACTTTTTTCAACATGCCGGGTGTATACAAGGCATTTATGATAAAATCAAGAGTAAAAAGATACCCGTGTCGTGTATCCTTTAGATAGGGACATCCTTTGAACGTTATTGCGAGGGGTTCCGCAACGAAGCAATCTCGTCAAATAGTTCTTTATATTCCGGATTGTGTTCTATGATTGATTCTGTCTTTTTCTTCCTTGAACACCCTTTAATCTGCTTTTCACGGGCAATAGCAGTTTGGATATTCTCAAATATCACATTATAAACTTATTTTTTAAAATCCTGTCTTTTCTATAAATCCTTCAAGCAACCCTTATCTATGCGGATCAATCCGTTTAATCGAATCACGGGGCACTCCGGCATCTATAACCGTGTTGGATGGGTTAGTCATTCAACAAACATAACCTTGCTTGTTCATGTCCGTTCCTTCGGGATTGCTTCGCAAAGCCTCGCAATGACAATAAAAAACACCTATCATTCTATTACACTAACAAATTTAACAGATTCAGTTTAATCCGCTATTTCTTTCCACTTTTTTTCAGGATCCGAAAACATCATTTGAATCTCACTAAAAAAAACTTTTAAAGAACGCTTCTGTTTTCAAGACATTTCTTTACTTCCTGTTTTTTTAGAATAGAATCTGACAATTGAAAAATTATGAAAAACAGCAAAGGGTAATATAAAGACATGAGTATTCCTGAAAATTCTGATCATTTCATAAGAGTATCAAAGGAAAGGATCTCAGAAAATCTTAAAGCTGCTCCCATGCTGGACATCCATAGAGCAGAAGGAACATTCATCGCCTGGGGCTTTTTTCTGATCCTGATCATGATCCTCGGAGCTTTTACCTGCAACGTTTCCAAAGATCCTTCAGTATTCAAAGCTATGTCAGTTTTTATCAGCTGCATGCTTACCCTCCTCGCCGTGACTCTGATTACCAGCATTCGAAATAAGCGAAAAATCCTGATGCTGCTCCAATCCGGAATTCTCACCACAGCAACCATCACAAAGAGGCATGAAGTTAAAAAGAAGGAATATGTCATCCCCTCTTATTTTTACCTCTGCCAATTTGAGGCCCCTGTAAAAAATGGCATTACCCTGAAGATAGAGGCAGCACTTCCAAAAAAAATCGCAGACCCTTTTAAAATCGGCGATACCCTTAAAATATTCTATTCCCCCAATAATCCCCGACTGTGCATCGAGGACCCTTCTGACCCTATACGCCGGGATCTACTTTCAACCCGGGCGGAAGGCAATCTGTTTGCCATCGGGATCATCTGCCTGTGCATCACCTTCTGGGGACTAAGCGCTGTTGTATCAGAAAGCATCGCCCAAAGCACGAAGGACTCCTCCCCGGGTGAATGGATGTATCATTTTTTCAGAATACTGTTCTCTCACTCCTCTGACCGCTCTCAGATTGAAATCATTCTGTTTCTCATCAGCATTGGGGTTCTGGGATGCGCAGTCTATCTTCTTCTCTACCCCGCCTCTCAAAAAAACAAGTACAGAAAAGATAATAAAAAAAAGAATTCATTTTTCAAACAATTCTTTTAAACCCCCGGACAAACACATTTTTCGTCATCATGCTTTGAAATTTATCATCGCAGATATTCATGATCTCGTCGACTGAAAGCAGGGAGTCAAAATACTTCTGCAGACCGGCCCTGAGCATCTCGGGACCCTCGCAGACTTCAATCGTTCCGCCAGCCTCCGTAAACTTCCCGGCCATATTTCTGACATTAAAATGGGTATGGTTCAGGTCGCTGTATCTCACCCCGGAATCTACAAAAAAAATCTTAACATTTTTTTGCTCCATAAGATGAAAGCCGGCATAACGGATGGCAACCCAGCATGTTTCAGGGTCATTCGTCATGATAATAATGCCCGTTTGCTGATTCATATTCCGATGGTCTGTATCCGATTTTTTTTCATATTTTTTTAATAAACAAAAAACACCTGTTCTGGCCACTAAAAACAGATTATCCGCATAAAAAATATTTAAACTTCTGTTGTTCAAATAAAAGGTTTATTATAACATTACCCCGATAGATCTCTCATTTTTAAAGGAATACACTATGCCCTTCATGATTTTGCTTGCTGTCCTTCTTTTTATCCTTCTCCTTTACGCCGTAACCGGGCCGGGACTTGCCACTTTTTTTTCCATAAAAAACAAGGGTCCGGAATTCGCCCCCTATGTAAAAAAAACGGTTTTATTTTCTCCGGCAGAGCGCTCTTTATTAGGGGTTCTTTACCAGGCTTTCGGATCCGATTACCAGATCTTTGCCAAAGTCCGGGTTGCTGATGTGGTGAGCGTTAAAAACCTTCCAAACCGGAGTGAAGGACAGAAAGCCTTTAATAAAATCAATGCGAAACATTTTGATTTTGTTTTCTGTTCCAAAACAGACCTTTCCATTGCTGCTGTTCTGGAGCTCAATGACCGCTCTCACGAAAATACAAAGAGCAAAGAAAGGGATTCCTTTCTTGAGTCTCTCTGCCAAGCGATTTCTCTTCCCTTTATTCCGATAAAGGCCGACTACATGTATTCTGTTTCAGAACTCAAAACAGCAGTCGAAGAGGCTATTCAAAAAAACGAAAATACCTGTTCCGCCGAGGAAACAGAAGTGGATTCAACTCCGGCGGAGGGGGCCCCAAAATGCCCGAAATGCCTGGCTCCCATGCTCCTGAGAAAGGCACAATCAGGAATCAACAAAGGCAAAGAATTCTGGGGATGCAGCCAATATCCGAAATGCCGTACCCTTATTCCAAAAAAATAAAGGAAAATGGTCTCATGAAAATAAAAGATCTTTTTATTGCCCTGATAGGGACTCTGTCATTTGTCTACCTGCTGAATTTCACCTTCGGCTTTGCAGAACTTCCGGACAATCTTCCTGTCGTAGGCAACATTGATGAAGCGGTTGCAGCCGCCCTTCTTCTGAATGCCCTGAAATATTTTGGAATGGATCTTACCAATTTATTTAAAAAGAAACCCGAATCAAATTAAAGGGGTTCACCGGTTTTTTCTTTTTCAGCCGGCAAAGTTTCAGCCGCCGAGGAAGCTTGTCCCGTAACCGGATCAATCACTTCTGAAGCTTGTTCATCCGGATTTAAGGATTTATTCAGCTTCTTCAGGCGCTTTTCTTCCTGTTTTTTCTTCTTTGCAATATCCTTCTGGCGCTTTTCATACTTGTAATTAGTTCTTACCATGTTTTATCCTTAATGATCTTTTACGGACAGGCGTTTATTATTCTCGTTTTTAAGATTAGAACACCGGGATCCGAATAAAGCAAGTGAATATTAATGAAAATTGAACTGGCGAAACAGGAAATTGAAAGACTCAAAGCCCAGGCGAACTTATATTATTCCATGCTGAAATATAAAAGAGGCTGAAGCCATACGGCCGCAGGCCGACCGCCCCCGACTTTATACCCCTGTGGAACCAAATCCTCCGGAAGACCGGCGTGTATCAGACAATCTCCCTGCTTCCTCAACTTCGATTCGTAATACCGGGGCAATGACCAATTGGGCAATCTTCATCCCTTTTTTGACCTCAAAGGCATTCTTCCCGTGATTGATGAGAATCACCCCTACTTCACCGCGGTATCCTTCATCCACTGTCCCCGGGGTATTCAATACAGTGATCTGATTCTTCAGGGCCAGTCCGCTCCGGGGTCTCACCTGACCTTCCGTTCCTGCAGGCAGCTCCATGGAAAGGCCTGTTTTGATCATTTGAGTCTCCGCCGGCTGAATGATCTGATCTTCAATTGAAAAAAGATCCATACCCGCATCGCCGGGATGGGCGTAAAACGGAAGTATTGCGTCCGCATGAATTTTTTTAACTTTCAATTTCATGAATAATTCCTTCTTTTTAACCCTGAATTATGCGTATCAGCGGTAAATATCAGGGGGGCCAGATCAGATGAGGGCTTTATCAGAAATGATCTCCATAAACAGAAAAAGAGCACCCCGGATCAATTGCTTTTCATTCATGGGAACCTCATCTGCCAGGATTGGAGATCGGACTTGCACATGAGGATTTCCCATAATGATTAAAAATAAATTTTATGAACAGCCGGAAGTTGCCCCGCAGCTTACGCACTTAAGGCAAGCGCCGTTGCGTACCAGAGTGAACTGCTGACATTCAGGACAGGGATCCCCTTCATAGCCTTTAAGTTTGGCCTCATCAAACAGGCTCTTTCGGGAAGTCTTCAAAGCAACCCCTTCCATAACCGAAGCCCCGCCGTTGGAAAGACCATGCTTGCTCCCGCCATTGCCGCCGTTTGATTTTTCAAAAGGGACGGATTCAGGATGAAGATTTTCAGAATTTGAATTTAATCCCTTGCTGGATAATTTACCCGAGTCGCGCAAAGGAAGCACAGTCTGCTTGGGATCATCGATAATCCGGGTGCCCACGACTTCTTCGCTTTCAAACTCAAACTCCGTTTCCCTGCGGCCGGATTCCGAAGTAAGCATTTCAGGCTGAACATGGGCAAGATCATACCGTCCAAGATAGGTAATCGCGAGTTCCCTGAAAATATAGTCGATCACGGAAGTGGACATTTTAATATGGGGATTTCCGCCCACCATGCCGCTCGGTTCAAACTTTGAAAAGATGAAGGCTTCCACATATTCCTCCAGGGGGACTCCATACTGAAGCCCCAGGGAAACCGCAATGGCGAAACAGTTCATGAGAGAACGGAAGGCCGCCCCCTCCTTGTGCATATCAAGAAAAATTTCCCCGAGTTCACCGTTTTCATATTCCCCGGTACGCAGATAAACGGTATTGCCGCCGATTTTGGCTTTCTGGGTATACCCGGCTCTCCGGCCCGGAAGGCGTTTTCTTTTGGCAATATAGCGGTGAATGATCTTCTCCGCGATTTTTTCCGGATGGGATTTGGGTTCCACGGGTGCGGTCATCGGCTCCTCATCCTTTTCATCCACGGCGGTATTCAAAGGCTGGCTCAGCTTGGAGCCGTCACGGTAAAGGGCATTGGCCTTAAGCCCCAGCTTCCAGGAAAGCATGTAGGCTTCCTTGATGTCCTCCACCGACGCTTCATTGGAAAAATTAATCGTCTTGGAAATAGCACCGGAAATGAAAGGCTGGGCCGACGCCATCATGTAAATATGCGCCTTGGGGCTGATAAACCTCCTGCCGTGCTTGCCGCATTTGCTTGCGCAGTCAAACACGGGAAGATGCTCCTCCTTCAGATGCGGAGCGCCCTCCAGCATCATGGTGCCGCAGATGACATCATTGGCGGCCTTAATCTGCTCCGGAGTGTACTTAAGCCAGGAAAGAAGTGAAAATCCCGGTTTGACCATTGTGGCTTCGTCGATCTTCAGCTGATTCCTGCAGAAATCCCTGCCGATCACAAAAGGATTGAACACAAACTGAATATCAAAGGCGCCGGGAAGCATCTTTTCAATCTGACGGAGCACGTCGTCAGTGAATCCCCTGGCTTTAAGCGCCTCCCTGTTGATGAGAGGAGCCCCTTCCAGAGAACCGGTGCCGCGGGCGTAATTGATGATATCCGTGATCTGTTTTTCCGTGTACCCGAGTTTTCTCAAGGCCGGAGGAATGGACTGATTGATGATCTTGAAATAGCCTCCGCCGGAAAGTTTCTTGAATTTCACCAGCGCATAATCGGGCTCGATTCCCGTGGTATCGCAGTCCATGAGAAGTCCTATGGTTCCGGTGGGCGCGATCACCGTGACCTGGGCATTTCTGAAACCGTATTTTTCACCCAGATCCAGCGCCCTGTCAGAAGCCGCACGCGCTTCCCTTAAAAGATACTCCGGGCAATACTGGGGGTTGATCCCTCTGGGAATCACAGACAGCTCTTCATATTCACCCGCCGGGGAATAGTAGGCGGCTTTGCGGTGGTTACGGATCACCCGCATCATGGCGGATGAATTTCTGGAATATTCCTTGAAAGCCCCCAGCTCTTTGGCCATTTCCGCTGAGGTCGCATAGGATTCCATGTGCATGATCGCGGTAATGGCGCCGCAGATCGCAAAAGCCTGTTCCGAATCATAAGGAATGCCGTTGCGCATAAAAAAGGAACTGATGTTGGCATACCCCAGTCCCAAGGTGCGGTAGTCATAGGAAAGCTTGGCAATACGCTTGCTCGGGTACTGGGCCATGAGCACACTGATTTCAAGCGCAATCGTCCAGAGGCGCACCGCATGTTTGAACGCTTCGGTATTCAGGCGTCCGTTTTCCTCCATGAAACGTGTAAGGTTAAGAGAGGCGAGATTGCAGGCCGTATCATCCAGAAACATGTATTCCGAACAGGGGTTGGAGGCATTGATTCTTCCGCCGGAAGGGCAGGTATGCCAGTCATTGATGGTGGTATCGAACTGAAGCCCCGGATCCGCACAGGCCCAGGCGGAATAAGATATGGTTTCCCAGAGATCCCTGGCTTTAAGGGTTTTGCAGGGTTTGGGGTCGCGGTTTTCCTTTTTGGATTTTTCAAGCTCCACCCGCCAGTAAAGGTTCCAGTCCTGGTCGTTTTCAACGGCCTTTAAATAATCGGCGGTCACGCGGAGAGAATTGTTGGAGTTCTGGCCGGCAACCGTCGCATAGGCGTCACTTTCCCAGTCCGTGTTATAGACGGGAAATTCAATGGAGGAATAGCCGAGTTTGGAAAGCTGGATCACACGCTGGATATAATTTTCAGTCACCCGGGCTCTTCTGGCGTCATGTACCGCCTTTTTCAGTTCCTGATTTTTGTCGGTTTTATATTTATCATCCCCTTCAGCCTTGGATTGCACACAGGCCTTCATGATGGCGTTTAAATGAAAACTGTTGTGTTTGGACCCTGTCACCAGACTGGCGACCTTCTGCTCTTCAATGACCTTCCAGGAGATGAATTCCTCAATATCCGGATGGTCGATATTCAACGTCACCATTTTTGCGGCACGGCGTGTGGTTCCGCCGGATTTGATCGCCCCTGCGGCACGGTCGCCGATCCGTAAAAAAGACATAAGCCCGGAAGATTTTCCGCCACCGCTCAAAGACTCTCCCGCCCCGCGGATTTTTGAAAAATTGGTCCCTGTTCCGGAACCGTATTTAAAAAGCCTGGCTTCACGAACCCACAAATCCATAATCCCGTTTTCATTGACGAGATCATCGTCTACAGACTGAATAAAACAGGCGTGCGGCTGAGGTCTTGAATAGGCATCTCTGGAGGCTGTAATTTTGACCGTATCCGGATCGACATAGTAATGCCCCTGGCTGGGTCCGGTAATGCCGTAGGCCCAGAAAAGCCCGGTATTGAACCATTGAGGGGAATTGGGGGCGCACATCTGATTGGCCAGCATAAAGAGCATTTCATCATAATAATTGGACGCATCCTCCTCAGAATCAAAATAGCCGTGCTTCCATCCCCAGTAAGTCCATGTTCCGGCCAGACGATTAAAGAGCTGCCGGGAGGAAGTTTCCCCTATGTAGCGGTCTTCCTCCTCAAGGTTCTGAAGGGATTCTTCGTCAATTTCGCTGCGCTGCAGCCATTCCGGAACTCCGCGTTCATAGACTCTTTTAAGCTTGGCCGGAATCCCTTTTTTTCTGAAATATTTCTGGGCCATGATATCCACCGCTACCTGGGACCAGTCTGCCGGCACTTCTATGTTGTCCATGATAAAAACAACAGAGCCATCTGTGTTTCTGATCTCAGACACCCTCTTTTCAAACTTAAGATTGACCAGAGGATCCTTGCCTGACTGCGTAAAATAGCGATTGATCTTCATAAATTGGGCTCCTGGAAATTGAATAAAAATTAAACGTTTACTAAAAGTAAATTCTTTAAAAAATATAAGCCGGTTATAAAACTACTTTCACACTTCGTCAACCATATTTTGTGGTTTTTTTTTAAAAAAACACTACCTGTAGTGGTTTTTTAAAATAATCGTTGACAAAACCCTCAATCGTTTATACCCCCTGAAATCATAAGGATTTAATTATAAAATTTCTCTGCAGTCCGCATAATATCAGACTTTTTAAAAATAAAACCATATAGAAAAAGGGAGAGTCAGGATTTTTAAGACATTTTTTTATTTTCCGAGTTCTTTTTTTATGGAATATCCTGTGCAACGGATAATGCGTCAAACAGATACCCCATCCCGAACAACTGTCGCTTAGGGGCAAAATTCGGATTGGGGAACATTCGTCTCCGGCCATAAATCACCTGTTGCCTTTGAAGGGAATTATGGTGTAAAATCGGGTTAATTTCTTGTTCGTTTTACCGGAGTAAAGATCATACGTGACGTTTTACGGGGATGATCCCATGCGAAAAACATCTGAAAAAAGGAAAACCTCATGACCGGGGCCCTGTTTTCACCGCAAAACAGGAAAAGACTGGCGCTGATTCTGCTGATGGTCCTTGCCGCATCGGTTTCGCCGTTGCGGGCAGAGGAGAGCCGGGATGAACGCCTTGAAGTCGGTCTGGCCTGGGAGGGGAAATCCTCGATGCCCGAACGGGTTCTCGCGGGCCTGCAGGAAATTCTGAACCAACAGGAGCCCCGGATCCGGCTTGACATCCGGAAGGAACTTAAAAGCCTTGAGGCGCTTGAAGCCGCCATCAGTGACTTTGAGAAAAGTAAAAAAGCGATGGTCATTTTGCGCAGCCGCGGGGTTCATCTGCTGGGACGCCGGGGAGCGTCCATTCCCGCCTTTATTGGAGCCGCAAGCGACCCGGTCACGCTGGGCGTGGCGGAACGCCCCGGCATGCCCGGACCGAACATCACCGGAGTCACCTACTACCTGCCGGCGCGACAGAATCTTGAGTCGTTCCTGACCATCTGCCCCGGGCTTAAACGAATACTGCTGCTGGTTGAAGCCGATCACCCGGGAGCAGCCATTGATGTCCAAAATACCGAAGCCGCCGCCAGGGATCTGGGAATATCCGTGCGTGTTGTGTCCGGCCGCTCACTTCAGGATCTCCTTGTGGCCGCCAAAGAGGCCGCAGAAAATGAGGCCGTGGTGCTGGGCAATCAGGCGATGATCATGGACAACGTGGAGGCAATCACACACGCCGCCCCGGATAAAATATTTTTCGGTCTTTCAGAGCAGTCGGTGGAGCAGGGCGCAATGGCGGGAATCGTCGCCGACGACAATAAGCTCGGCCGCATGCTCGGCCTGATGCTGGTCGACCATCTGGTCCACGGCAAGCCGGTTGCCGGCATGCCCATCCAGACCGACCCTTCGCCCCAGATCCTGTTCAACTATGGGGCCCTGGAAAAGCAGAAAGAGCACGTATCCGTGGCCATTTACCAGCTGGCCAAGTCCCGACAGCTGCTCGCAAGCATCCTCAAGGGGGCTCCAAGCGGTATCGGCCTGGTGGAGAACCGCGTTCTTATGCAGGTGAACGACTACATCCTGAATCTGACCGGCTATTCACGCGAGGAGCTCATCGGAAAAAACACCCGGATGCTCTACCCCACCCGGGAGGATTTCGAAGAAGTCGGGAGAAGCTATCATCAGATCGCCGGGAAAGACGCCAGCCTGGTGGAATCCCGGTGGCTCTGCAAGGATGGCAGCATCCGCCCTGTGCTTCTGTCCCTCATACCGCGTGACCGTGAAAATCCCGAGAAGTACGCCACCTTCACCGTGCTGGACATCACCGACCGCAAGCGGGCGGAGGAGCGCTTTGCCAAAACCTTCAGCTCATGCCCCGCGTCACTGGTGGTTTCTGAAATAGTCAGCGGCCGGTTTATTGACGTGAATGACCGCTGGGGACAAATGCTCGGATACTCCAGGGAGGAAATGATCGGCCGCACGTCGAAGGAGGTGGGCATCTGGTCCGACCCCGGAGACAGGGACCGGATTGTCGCCAAACTTCAGGCTCAGGGTTTCCTGCACGACGAACCGATCCGGTTCCTCCACAAGTCGGGCGAATACAGGTTCGCCCTGTGGTCTGCTGAAATCATCAATGTAGAAGGGCGCGAGGTGCTGCTTTCCCTGATATTGGATGAAACCGCCCGCAGACAGGCCGAAGAGGCCCTGGTTATCCGCACCCGGATTTTTCTCGCCGGCATCGGCCTTTTCTGTCTTTCGCTGGTCTTCCTCCTCGTCCGGCTGTCTTCAAGTCTCCGGCGGGAGCGGACAGGGGCGCAAGCCCTTGCGGCGGAACAGAAACGACTGCAGAACATAGCCGGCAATCTGCCGGGCATCATGTACCAGTTCTATGCCACCCCGGACGGCAAATACGGGATAAGCTATTTAAGCGAACGTGCCGCGGAAATTCTGGGATTTGAAGTGATTTCCGGCCTCGAGGACTTCTTCCCCGCATTCGCCGGCCATGTCCACCCGGAGGACCGCGACACCTTCTTCGCCTCCATCCGGGACGCCGTCGCCGCACGCGCCCCCTGGCGGTATGAATTCCGCTTTGTCAAACCCTCGGGGCATGTCGTCTGGTTCAGCGGCACCTCGAATCCGGTCATTGCCCGGGAACGTATTGTCTTTGAAGGGTTGATCCTCGACATCACCGAACGCAAACGTGCGGAGGAGGCGCTGAAGGAGAGCGAACAGCGCTTCACCCTGGCCATGGCGGTCAAAAACGAAGGAGTATGGGACTGGAACCTGGCCAGCAACGAAGCCTATTTCGACAGCCGTTACTACACCATGGCGGGCTATGAACCCAACGAATTTCCGCAGAATTTCAGTACATGGGGTGAACATGTGCATCCCGATGACCTGCCCCGCTGCAACGCCGCGATCAAGGACTACCTCTCGGGGCTTTCGGATTGCTTTGATGTCGAATTCCGCTTCAAACACAAAAACGGCTCCTGGATATGGATTCAGGGACGGGGCAGGATCGTTGAACATGATGAAAAAGGCGCTCCCCGGCGCATGATCGGCACCCACACCGACATCACGGAACGCAGGCGGGCGGAGGAGGAAAAGGAAAAACTCCAGTTCCAGCTGATCCAGGCCCAGAAAATGGAGGCCATCGGCCAGCTTGCCGGAGGCGTGGCCCATGATTTCAACAATTTACTCGGCGGGATCATTGGGGCAGGAGAACTCATGAGAATAAAAGGAAATCTGTCGGGGGAACAAAACGAGTATCTTTCCATGATACTTGCCGCGTCGGAAAGCGCAGGCAAACTGACCCAAAAACTCCTTGCCTTTTCACGCAAAGGAGCCAAGGCAAGCACGACCATTGATTGTGCTAAAGTCATTCAGGATACCTCCGAAATTCTCAAGCATACCCTTGATAAAAATATTATGATCATTGTCGAGAACAAAGCGGAAAACACCTCGCTTGTCGGAGATGATTCCCTGCTGCAAAACGCCCTGATCAATATCGGCATCAACGCCTCCCACGCCATGCCCCAGGGGGGGACACTGACTTTCACCCTTAAAAACATTGATCTGGACAAGACCTATTGCGACGCCTCCCCCTTTGAGATTAAACCGGGAGCCTATCTGGAAATCAGCATACGGGACACGGGCTGTGGCATGCCGCCTGAAATCCTTTCCCATATTTTTGAGCCCTTCTTCACCACTAAAGAAAAAGGGAAAGGAACCGGGCTCGGCCTTGCCATGGTCTACGGCGCTGTGCAGAAACACGGGGGCGCAGTCTCGGCCTACTCCGAAGTCGGTATCGGGACCGTGTTTCATCTCTACCTTCCTGTGTCTCTGGACTCTTTCCCCCTCAAGACCGCTTCCGAAACGCTCCCGCGGGGCAGCGAAACCGTGCTTCTTATTGATGATGAAGAACTGATCCGAATGACCGCGAGACGCATGCTGGAATCGCTCGGGTACACGGTTCTTCTGGCCCCGGATGGACGGGAAGGAGTGAGACTCTTTGCTGAAAAAAAAGAAAGCATCGACCTGATTATCCTGGATATGATCATGCCGCATATGGGCGGACGGGAAGCCTTTGAGCAGCTGAAAAAGATTGATCCCGGCATTCCCTTGATCATCGCTTCCGGCTTTGCCAAAGAAGAGGATGTGGAATGGTTGAAAGAACAGGGATTATCGGGGTTTCTGCAAAAGCCATTCAGAAGTGCAGAACTTGCTTCGACAGTGCATGAAGCACTTCATTCGGATAGCACCGCCGGGTGAAACGGATGCCTGTATGATCTCAAAAATGAAAACAGCTTTATTCCTGCTGATATTGTCCGGAATTCCGAGCTTCTGCGCTGAACCCGATTTCATTGATGCTAAAGCCTGCAACCTGAGCAACCGGCGCTACCACCCTTTTGTTCTTGAAAAAATCAATGAGGCGCGCTCCTCCATTCACATTCTTCTCTATCTCATCAGCGTTGGGCATGATTCCGAAGATAAGGTAAACACTCTTTTATACGCCCTGATCCGGGCGCACAAAAGGGGTGTGAAGGTGAAGATCCTTCTGGAAGCAAACAGTGAAAAAGGCAACCCCTACCTTTCGCCGGGAGTCGGGCATAACAACAGGAGGGCCGCCCTGATGCTTCGCAAAGAGGGGATCTCTGTGGAATACGACGATCTTTCGCACGTCAACCACGGCAAGGCCGTGCTGATTGATGAAGCGCTTCTGATCCTCGGCAGTGCCAACTGGAGCAATGCGGCCTTTGAAAGCAATACGGAAACCAATGCAGGAATCCGTTCCCCAAAACTGGTGAAGGAATTTCTCCATGACTTCAATGCCCTGGAAAAAGCCCGGCCTGAAATACCTCCTGCCCTGAAAAAAGGTCTTTTGCTGTGGCCGCAGTTTCTGGAAGACCCGGCATGGGGGCCAAAGCTTGTTTCCTCCAAAAGCAAAAGAGCCTTTGACCTGTATCTGTTTCTGCTTCGCCGTTATGCCCCAAATCCGCAAGGCCGGCTGGAACTCCCCTACCGGGAAATCGCCGGGGCCCTGGACATGACTTCCATGAAGGCGAATGCCTACCGCAGGCAGATCAACAAGGTGCTGAAGATGCTGGATCAGAAATCCAGACTTCTTTCCTTTGAGCCTGAATTCGGCAAAGAAAATGTGATTCTCAGACTCTGTGATCCCAAAGATTTTTCAAAGCCCTATGCCCTGCCTGAAAAAAAGGAGCTGATCCTTCCTGAAGATTTTTTCCTTTGGACAGGACGTTTGAGCTTAAGGGCGGAATACTGTTACCTGATTAACCTTCTGGAAGCCCAAAGAGCACCAGACAACGTTTCCTGGTCGTGTGGAAGGGAGGAACTGCAAAAGCGCTACTCCATCGGAAAGGATGTGATCAGCGACGGCATGATGGAGCTGCGAAGGCAGAATTTAATCGAGGTGATTTACACAGCCCCGCAGAATCAGGATTATTCTTTTTCCTTTCCCAATACCTACGTGCTTCTGCCCATCCCCGATCCTCTGGAAACAGAAAAAGCCTTTGCAGAACTTGAAAAAAAATTCGGAAGTAAAGAAGTGCTGAAGGTACGGAAATTACTGGAAACCGTCTTTAAGGAAAACGATCCCCAATGTGTGAGAGAAATTCTGAAGGCCATCAAATGTTTTGGACAAGAGGAGGTAGAGGAAGCTTTTGCCATTGTTGCGAAAAAAAGCATCAGTAATCCCAAAAGAAATTTCAATTACCTGAAGGGCATTCTGGCCAACAGCCGGGAGGAGTGAGGAGCGGGTGGGCGCTTTGAAACATGAGTCCGAAAGGGGAGCCACAAGAGGAGCCCCTGCGGGACAGGACACTTCGACCCCTTCGATACATCCGCCTGCGGCGGACACTCAGGGACCGAAGGCAGGAGTCTGCGCCCGGAATGAGCAAAAGGTTAGGATGATAACTTGATTAAGTTGGGGAAAAATCATATTTTAATTAAAAAAGTTAAAACAATATGAACAAATATAAATTATCTGTTTCAAATAATTTTAAAGATTTAGCTCAAAAAGACCGTGAATACTGGAGAGCTCAAACTCCGGAAATCCGTTTGGACGCGGTTGAACTTTTAAGGCTGCAGGCCGGAAAATTTCTTTATGAATATCCAACAAGACTTCGAAGAATTATTAAAATTACTCGAAAAGCATAATGTTAAATACATGATAGTCGGCGACTATACGGTTGCTTTTCATGGCTATCCTCGTTTTACAAAAGATATAGATTTATACTATTCCAATGATGAAGAAACCATTAAGGTTTTTAAGGATGCTTTGATGGAGTTTGGATTCAACTCTGAAGATTTATATGATGAGGCCTTTAAGGCAAAGGGTAATATTATTACTTTTGGCATCGAACCTGTCCGAGTCGATATTCTGAATGAAATTGATGGAGTTTCCTTTAATCAGGCATGGCCCAACCATGTTCGCGGAAAGTACGGAGATACAGAAGTAAACTTTATAGGCAAGACAGATTTAATAAAGAACAAAACATCAACGACTCATCTTCAGGATAAAGCAGATATTGAAAATCTTACACTATAAAAAATTCTGACAAGACTCCATAATTAAATCTTTCACCCTTCCATTTTTTTGAAGGAATCCGTTAAGATTTTTCAGGAGTCGAAAAGAATCGCACCAGGGCTGACCACCTCGTTCATTTTTTTATCCATGACATGGGTATAGATTTCCGTGGTTTTGACATTGGAATGCCCCATGAGTTCCTGAACAATGCGGATATTGACATTATTTTCCAGAAGATGAGTGGCGAAACTATGGCGGAAGGTGTGACAGCCGACCGGTTTCAGAATTCCCGCCCGTTCAACCGCCTGGGCTACCGCCTTCTGAAGGCCGGATTCCAGCACATGATGCCTCTGTTCTTTACCTGAGCGCGGATCAACAGAAGTATTTCGGGAAGGAAAAAGATACTGCCAGCGGAAATCCTTATCCGCATTCGGATACTTTGCGCTTAACGCATAAGGCAGGTAAACCGCGCCGAGGCCTTTTTTCAGATCGTCTTCATGTAATTTTTTCACCCGTTCAAGCTGAACCTTTATGGGGGGATGGAGGTATTCAGGAAAAAGGGTAAGACGGTCTTTGCCGCCTTTTGCCCCGCGGATGTAGAGTTTTGATCTTTCAAAATCAAGATCATGAACCCGAAGGCGCACGCACTCCATAAGCCTTAAACCGCCGGAATAGAGGATCTTTGCCATGAGCTGGTGAGTGCCCTGCATGAACTGAATGACTTTTTTTACCTCTTCCTGGGTCATCACGACCGGAGGCCTCTGAAGACGCCTGGATTTAACATGCTCCAGTTCCTCATGAACAGGAAGATCCAGCACATCGCGATAGAGGAAAACAAGGGCATTAAGCGCCTGCCTCTGGGTGGCCGCAGCGACATTTTTATCCACGGCCAGAGAGCTTAGAAACTTTTCAATCTGCACCTTGCCCATGGTGGAGGGGTGAGTCTTTCCCCCAAAAAACATGATGTATTTTAAAATCCAGTCACAGTAAGTCTGTTCTGTTTTAAGGGCATAATGGTGATACCGGAGAACCTGCTTCACCTGATCCATGAGTTTAAGACTTTGGTCAGGTTTGAATTTGGGTTTGAGTCTGGGGCGAAAACCGGCATAAAGATAATTGTTCGCTTCCATAAACAGGAAATATAATCAATGATGGAAAAGATGCAAGTTTTTTTATAACTTAAATAAGTCAAAAGTGATAGGTAGAAAAATTATAAGCTTTCTTCGATGATTCTTTTTAATGCCAGGATATCAATGGAATCTTTTTCCCGGTGGGTATTATTTTTTGTTTCAATAAGACTTCTGGGGTTTAAATAGTAAATTTCATTTTTGTTTTTTTTAGTTTGGGGTAAGAGATCATAATAAGTCTTTCCATTAATAATAGTAAAAACATCAAGAGGGAAATCTTCAATAATCCGGACAGCCCCTGGAGAAAGGGGGAAATCCGAAACAGATAATTCTTTTGAATGTCCTTCCCCCCAGGAATTCAGTATTACAAGCAATTTATTTATATTTGAATCAGATCCTTCAATCAGAATATCGAGATCCTCCGTTGCCCTGATAAAACCGTTCAAAGCACAGGCAACACCGCCTATAACGATGAATTTAAGATCCTGGGATATAAAATTTACAAGAAGAGAGGAAAAATCAAATGTGCTGTTTATGACCCACTGCCTTTCTATAGGGAAGAATTGGACTGTCATTAAAGGAATTGCAACCAAGATTTTTCAAACCATCATTAATCATTTTCAATTTTTTAAGAGGATCTGATTTTTTTTCTTTTCCGATTTGTTTTTTTATTTCATTCATAATATCAAAGTAATATAAATTTTTTATTATAATTATCTGCTTTTTGATCGGACTGTAAAGGGTAAAAAAATCAGATTTTCCTAGTTTAAATAGGATTTTTGGTGGGGAATATTTTTTTGAGTTGTGATTAAATTTAATGAGATCGCTGATTGATTTTATTCTATTCCTTGGATGGGGGGCGTGATAGCAAGGCGTGATTTTTCTTAACATCTGATCTTTATTATATTATTCTTTTCTGTGTATTGAATGCATCTATTGCAATAGGTAGAAAATTTACCCTAAAAATTTCTATGTTTTAATTAAAAATAATGTAATAGATGGAAATAAATAAGACCTATAAGGTAATAGGATGGAAATTTTTCCATTTATTCAACTGTTGGAAAGAAAGAATGCAAACAATTATCGATAATTTAAAAAATTTGTCTGATGAAATTCATCAGTTACTACAAGAACTTTTACTTAAGCATTCATCTATCTATTTATGGAATAAACATCATCATCATTCTGCTGTTGTTGTCATTTCTCTTGCTGGAAACTATGCATTCAAGGAACTTGATGATAATGGGAGAAAACTTCAAGCTCATCTACTTGAAAAATATAATCATTTTTATGATTTGACAAATGTATTGTTAAGAGAGCAACCAAAAGATACTTTGCGGGAGCTTGTTCAAGCAAATACAACTATTCTAAATATTATTGAGCAATCTCACACTTGTTGCAAAAACACAAATGAAGCTCTAGAAGAGGCTGATAATGCATTGCAAACACACCTCAAATTGCTATGCAGACTTTTTGATCATTCCTTGGGTGAAGTAGTGTTAGTGCCTGATACAAATGCTTTAATCTATAACCCAAAATTAGAAAGCTGGGAATTTTCAAATTTTTCTAAGTTTACTATAATATTGCTTCCAACAGTACTTTCCGAACTTGATGGCTTAAAAATAAATCATCGTAATGAAGAAGTTCGGAAAAAGGCAGAAACTTTAATTCGACAGATGAAAGAGTATAGAAGACGAGGGAAATTGACTGTTGGGGTCACTTTAGTAAATGATAAATCGAAAATTCAAGCGGTATCTATTGAACCTGATATGACAAAATCCTTACAATGGCTTGATTCGAATAATAATGATGATCGACTTATTGCAGGAGTTATTGAAGTCATGCGTAACCGACCCAATTCTTATGTAATGGCGGTAAGTCGTGATATCAATTTTCAAAATAAAGCAGAGTTTGCTGATCTCCCATTTATTGAACCTCCTGAATTAAAAATTGAAAATCAATAATTTACCCCTAACATGTTCGATCAGATTTCAGTGTTAGTCATGTTAAGTTGTATGATCTCAAATGTTGAAATTGACCTGCTCTTCGATTTTGGTGATGGTTATGTTCCAGCTCAGATTGAAAATGGTTTTATACGAACTAAGGAGGGTTAAATATGGATAAATTTATAAAATAAATTCCGAATATTTTATTTTGCTGTCACGCTAACATTATAAATTTAAAAACTTATATAAAGGGAAAGATAATGAATAAAAAACAAAAGATAACTCTTTTATCCACAGCGGTAATCATTGCCATTATGCTTGTTTTTCCTCCATATGAAGTTTTGAATTATAATAAAGTTATCATAAAATCTGGATATGCATTTATTCTTAATTTACCACCATATATTTGCCCTGATGACATAGTATATGCTTCTATAAAATGTTCCACATTGCTCACTCAAATTATAGGTGTGTTAATTATTGGCGGTTTAATCTATTTTGCCTTCAAAGAACAAGAATTTAAGCAATAAGGGGGTGTTGCCTTCTGATGTACTTTGAATAACGTGTAACCTATGTACCCGGACCATTCTGTTACGGGCGAATTCGGACGCCGAATTGAAGCTCAGGATTTATCTAGTGTTGCGGTTGTGGGCGTTTGCAATCTTTCTATTCCAACCATCCAATGGACTGGACATCTGACACGACTTGGTTGGTGATTAT
>CAYUET010000004.1:0-141121 GCA_964443875.1 uncultured bacterium
GGCCGGTCATTGAGTGATTATCAAAGATAATCGTATCGAAATGCAAGGCCAGAGGCCCCAACACGGCCGGTCATTGAGTGATTATCGAAGATAATCGTATCGAAATGCAAGGCCAGAGGCCCCAACAAGGCCGGTCATTGAGTGATTATCAAAGATAATCGTATCGAAATGCAAGGCCAGAGGTCTCAGCAAGGCCGGTCATTGAGTGATTGATTCTGTCAATCGTATCGAAATGAGCGGAAGGGAGCATTATACTTCTGGGGTTCTAATCATAAAAGTTATATAATTTATAACATTTATGTTGATATTTTAAGTCTATTGAATTAAAATTTATTCGATGAAAACAATAGAGCATAAAAGAAATCTTTTTGAAATTTCTGAATCACAAATGGGGTATTTTACAACTTCTCAAGCAGAAGAGGCAGGGTTTAAACGTTCAAATTTTAATGTTCATATAAAACATGGTAATTGGAAAAAAGAATATCATGGAATATATCGGATTTCAGATTATCCTTTGACTGATTATGAACATTATATGGTTTGGTATTTATGGTCAAGAAACAGATCAGGATTTCCACAGGGAACGTTTTCGTATCAGACGGCGTTAAGTTTTCATAACCTTTCAGACGTAAATCCTTCTAAAATACATATGACTGTACCCAAAAAATTTAGAAGATCCGTGGAGATTCCAAAAATTCTTATTCTCCATAAAAAGGATATCGCGGGAAAAGATAAAGAGCAATTTTGTGGGTTTCAGGTGACAACCCCCTTGAGGACAATCCTTGATATAATAGAACTAAAGGAACTATCTGATGAATTAATTCGTCAGGCCCTTATTCAAGCCACCCAACGGGGTCTTATATTGAAAGATGATTTTATTCATTATCCGATATTAAAGGATTATGGAAATAAATAATGGGAAAAATATATAAAACTTCTACAGATTTTAAGAAAGCGTTAACAGCAAAGCTAAAGGAAATCTCCAGGAAAGAAGGGGTTGATATTCAACGTTTACAAAGACGTGTGTCTTTTGATCGCCTGTTATGCAGATTGTTTTCAGATTCAGCGGTTCCCTGGATTTTAAAGGGGGGTCATGCTTTGGAATTGAGACTTAATGAGGCAAGATCAACGAAGGATATCGACTTGGGTATGAACGATAAAATTGATTTTGGAGATACAGATAATCAGAGTGAATTGGTTCTGCAAAAATTACAGAGGTTGAGCTCAATAGATTTACATGATTATTTTGAATTTAAAATCAGCCCATCAAACTTAGATCTTGAGGCTCCTCCTTATGGTGGCTTCAGATTTAATGTAGATGTGCAGATTGCAGGAAAAATTTATGTAAAATTTCATATAGATGTTGGCATAGGGGATGTTTGGATGAGCCCATACGAACAAATAAAATTGGAAGACTGGCTTGGTTTTGCTGATATTCAACCCCTATCCATTCCCATTATAAGCATGGAGCAGCATTTTGCAGAGAAATTACATGCTTATACTTTGCCGAGAGAGTCAGAAAATTCAAGAGTAAAAGACCTGATTGATTTATGTTTGTTGATTCAAAAAAAGAATATGGATATTCAGCGTTTAAAACAGGCTATTCATTTAACATTTAATCGCCGTAAAACACATGGCGTTCCTAAAGATTTTTCCCCTCCACCTGTTAATTGGGAAAAACCCTTCAGGGCAATGGCGGAAGAAAGTAACTTAGATTTGGATATGATGACAGGGTATGAAAGATTAAAGGAATTTTATTTTACCTTTGAACTTCATTCGTTGACTTCTTTTAATGAAAATTAGAAGAAATTAAAAAGGATGCATAGTATCTATTTATGCGATTTCAATATCAAAAAGTGATTTTGCATAAACAATACATCCTTTGGACGTCATTGCGAGGAGTACCGCGACGAAGCAATCTCGTCAAATTGATCTGTATATTCCGGATTCTATTTTATTATTCATTCAATCTTTTTCTTTCTTGAACCTTGCTTGTTCATGCCCGTTCCTTCGGGCTTTGCTTCGCAAAGCCTCGCAATGACAATAAAAGTTGCCATCACTCAGTAACTTTTTCATGCAATATGCGGGTTAGTGACCAATTGAAAAAAATTTCTTAAAAGGTGGAATTTTCTCTAAAAGATGAGTATTCTTCTATTAGAAATGGAGATTTAAAATATGAAAGCTTATAAAACATTTTCAATTGTAGATGCCTTACAGAATATTACTCTGTCCGATTTGCCCTTTGCCCCCGGACAAAAGGTTGAAGTTGTTCTTTTGGAAAGCCGGAAAAAAACGAAATCCAATATCACCAGCCTTAAAAAATTATTTAAAAAAACCCAATCCCTTGCCCATGTAAAAAAAATTACTGAGGAAGATATCGAAAAAGAAATCCGGGCTTACAGGTCTACTGTTTGAAAATTTTAATTGATACCAATGTCCTTATTTCAGCTATTTTGAAAGATAGAGTTCCGGAAGAAATAATGCTTTTTATTGCTCAAAATAATGACTTTGAATGGATTGTTTCCGATGAAATCCTCATGGAATATTTTTCTGTTCTTAAACGTAAGAAATTCAATCTTCCCGCCACTATCATTCGTGAATGGGAAGATAGGATTAATTTCCATGCAAGCAATATCGGATCAATCAAAGAAACTCACATTAAATTTCCAAGAGACGTTAAAGATGAAAAATTTCTTGAATGTGCGGTCTTTTCAAATGCTGATTTTCTTGTAACAGGGGATAAAGATTTTAAGTCGGCTGTAAAACTTATGAATACAAAAATTATTTCCGTTTCACTTTTTAAGAAAATTTTCTTTTAAAACAGTCTTCCTCCTGATTTTTTCCGCTGTTTTTTCCTAACTCGAATTTTGAATGTAGTGAAAAATATTCGGCATGGATTCCGGAATTACCTATCCCGCAATGCAATGGAGAGACAAGCTCCGGAATGACTGAGGAGGAAGACATGGATTCTGGAATCAAGTTCCGGAATGACAAGGCAATGGCTGCGCCATTACTCAGCAACCTTTTTCTTCCTTGAACCTTGTTTGTTCATATCCGATTCTTCGGGATTGCTTCGCGAAGCCTCGCAATGTCAATAAAAAGTACAAATAATGTACGTTACATTACACTGGAAGATCAGACCCTGAGAAAAAAGACAGCAACGTTTATGAAGGTAATGGGAATTCCGAGTCTTGCGAATTCAAAAAGATTTCAAAAAATAAGGTTATTGAATTGTTCATAAGTTATAAAATTAATTTTTGTTTTATGATGACTTTCTGTCTGAGAAATATTTTCATTGATGATATAAGCCTCAGGTACATCGGTATATCTTGATAAAAATTTTTTCATCCCCCCCGGTATCGAGGTGTTGGTGAGATTGCTTTTTACTTCGATTGGAATGGGGGTTCGGTTCTTCAGAAGAATAAAATCAACTTCTGCTCCATCTTTTGTTCGCCAGAATTTTAATTCCATATTCGGCTTGAGGTCTGAGTTCAGTTTTAAAAAAACATAGGTTTCATACAAAACCCCCTTATCGGATCGGGTTGAGAGGGATGAAAAATCTCGTAGAATAGAATTTCTTATGCCCGGATCATAAAAATAGGTTTTGCAGGATTTTTTGAGCTCATTTCCAAGATTTCTGGAATAACTATATATTCTGTAATTCACATAAGTTGCTTCAAGAATATCCATATATTTATTTACGGTTTTGGAGCTTAAATTAATTTCACCTGCAAGAGAGTGAATGGATATTAATGACCCCTGATTTTGTGCAAGGAGATAGAGGAGGTGATTGAATGCCCTGATATTTTTCTCTTTTATCAAGGCTTTGATATCCTTCTGGATATAGGTTGATAAAAGTTCATTTAAAATCAGCATTTTTCTTTCTTCTGAAGGGGTATGCGTAAGGCCGGGCATTCCGCCATACACAAGGTAGGATTCCAGGGAATAATTTTTATCCTGAAGTCTTAATTCCGCGAGTTCCAGGGGATTGATCTTAAAAATAAATTTTCGGCCGGCAAGACTTTCCTTTAGATGTCGGTGAATCTCTATCGATGAAGAACCTGAGCATATTAGTTTGATTTTAAAATTCGAGTCATAAATGGCCTTGAATACTTTTGAGGCATTTTCAATATATTGAAACTCATCAATAAATATGAAATCTCCTGATTGCTTTATTTTGGAAATAACCTCATGATCTGGGATATTGAATTGAGCAAGTTCTAAAGGTTGCTCCAGATCAAAAAAAAATGTTTTATATCCTTGTTGCTCGATATGCTTTTGAAGCATTTTAAGGATGGTTGTTTTACCAACCTGGCGCGGCCCCAGAAGAATATTAATCTCCGGTTGTGAAATTTCATGTACTAATTTATTTAAAATGAATCGTTTAATCATAATAATGACTTTTTTAACCTTATAGGTAAAAAAAGTCAAATATTAAAATTTTGTTTTTAAAAGCCAATTCCAGGGCTTCGATCACTTCGATATGTCGCTTCGCAACACTCAGTGACCGAAGAAAGCATCACTCAGCAACCGGAAGGCAGGAAGGCGTGGATACCGGAATTACCTATCCCACAATGCAATGGAGGGACGAGTTCCGGTATGACAAGGCAGAGGCCGGTCATGGAGTGTCCGCCTCAGGCGGACGTATCTAAATGACAAGTGTAGTGTATTCTTTAAATAGGTACATCCTTTGAACGTCATTGCGAGGAGTCCCGCGACGAAGCAATCTCGTCAAATTGATCTGTATATTCCGGATTCTGTTTTATTATTCATTCAATCTTTTTCTTTCTTGAACCTTGCTTGTTCATGCCCGTTCCTTCAGGCTTTGCTTCGCAAAGCCTCGCAATGTCAATAAAAAGTACATATAATGTACGTTACATTACGCTAGCAAGAAATCCAGATTCCTCACATTCATTCGGAATGACAGGCCCAAGGAAGGCCGGCACTATTCGGGTTAAAGTTTAATTTTTGCTTTAAGAGAAAGTATTTGTTGTTTTAATTCTGCAGATAAAACAGACAAGTGTTCCTCACAAATTGCAATTGAATTTTTGGCTTTAATTATCTCCCCTCTGGCCAGAAATGCTCTTGAGGCTTTATAGGCATATAAACTTGCGTTTTCAGGATTGTTCATTTGCTGATGAAGTACGGCGCATTGTAAAAGAGTTTCATTGATATTTTTTTCATTATTTACTGATTTAAATAATTCAAGGGCTTCCAGAGCGTGGGGAAGAGCTTTTTCATATTCCTTAAGTTTTTCAAAATGATTTGATAGAATTTTGAAAAACTGAGCTTTTAAATTCATGTTTTTTATTTGAGGAAGAATTTCCTTTGATTTTTGGATATAAGAAACTGGATCTGTTGAAAAATAAATAAGATCAATTAAAATAGTAAAATATTTTTCATAATCCTCAGTGGATTTAAGTTTTTCCGAATTTTTTTTCAGAAGATTTTCAGCTATGGCAAGAGCTTCAGCCTGATGCCCGGATTTAAAAAGAATTTTTTGTTTTAATAAAAGAATTTCAAAATCAGATTGAGGGGAATGATTTTCAAATTCAGATTCGGAAATGTATTCCTGGGCCAGGGAAAAGTTATTAATTGAATAGTAAAATAAGGCAAGATTATAGGCGGAATTTGAAACAGCTTTGGCGTTATCCACCGCATGGGCTCTTTGCAGGGCGGCTTTGAAGAAAATTTCAGTTTTTTTGGAATCTCCCCTGGAAAAAGCGAGTTTTCCAAGCTGAACAGCTTTATTATATTTTGCATCAGGGGATATTGGGTTCTCATTTTCAGAAAAACCAGAAAAACTGCAGATGAAAATAATAATAAAAATTATGCCTTTATTATTCAAGAATAAGATCCCTGCTGTTTAATTTTTCAGTGGAGTAATCCTCAGAAGGCCGGGGAATATATTTTTTTAAAAGCCAGTGTTTTTCTACGGCATTAAAAATTTTTTTTGTTTCGGATAACGTTTCTTCAATACGGAGAGTAAGTGCAGGCAGATCTTCCAGAAAAATCTGAATTCTCTGGTCCTGAAGCATTGTGGAAAAATTCTGAAAATTAATAATGACTTTTTTCATTTCCTCGATGGCGGTTCTGAATTCCCGGATCATGGGAAGAGAATCCTCGGTCAATCCTTTTGCCAATTCATCAGTCCTGGCAAGAGTGGATTGGAAAGCATTTGTCAATTTAGGCAGTTCTTTCATAAGAGCGTCCATTTTTTGAAGGGGGGGAAGGGTATTCTCTTTCAGGGAAACGAGGAATTCATCAGCCAGGCTGAAGGTTTTTGTGATCTGAGTGAGCATGGGGGGGAGTTGATCCAGAGAAGTTTCAAATTTTTTCATTACAGGGTTGAAGGAGTTTTGAAGATTCTGTAAAACCTCTTTTACCGTTTCCATAACCTCGGGTTCTTTTGAACAGGGGATAACAGACATTTCCGGAAGTATTGGATTTTTGGGATCTCCGGAAGTAATTTCAAGGTAGGAATCACCGGCAACGCCGAATTTCTTTTTGACAACCACTTTGGAATCCGTCCGGACAAATTTCTGAAAAGATTTTTTAATTTCAAACAAAGCTTCAATCTGGCCGTTTTCATTGGGAAGAATCCGGATAACAGAGCCGGCCTGGGTGCTTAAAATATGTGTTTGACAGCCTTTCTGAAGTCCAAAAGTTCCGTCTTTAGTTGAAAAAAGGGTGGAGTAAAAGATTTTGGATTCAAAACTTCCCTGAATAAATCCGGCTGCAATAAAAACGGCGATCACCAGAAAAAGGGAAAGAAAAACAAATATTCCGGTAATCTCGTTTACATATCTGAATTTATAAGCTTTCATCAGAAACTTCCGATTTTAAAAGTGATTCAGAATTTTTTATAATATATCGTTTTGTGATAAGGGATTCAAATACTATCGGTTCTCCTGAATTTATATAGATTATACCTCCGCCCGAATCCTGGATTTTTTTTATAAATGTTTCAATGGGGGAAAGGAAGTCACCAGGAGTGTGAAGTTCAGGGCATTGAAGAATCAGGAGCATCGGAGATCCAATGAAGAGCCTTATCCATTGTGCAAGTTTTAACTGGGTTTCTGTTGCCTCGCAGGGCCTTAATTTTAGAAAAGAATTTGCATTAAAGAGGGAAAGATAAGGGTTAAGGGAAATCATGATTTCAGAATCAGATAAATGCTCATGGTGTTTGAGTGAAAGAGAAATATTTTCATAGAGATCAAGATTGTTGATGAAAGGATTTGTTTTGTGGAGAATACGGATCTGTCCCCTGAGAAAAGTTTGTTCGTAAGGGTTGAGTTGTGACCAGAGGAGGCCGTTGATTTTTACCATTGGCTTCCAGCCTGGGTTTAATCCCATCAGGCATTCGATAAGTTTTGAAATATCGGATTCATTTTCCGTCTGCAGAAGAAGCATTTCTCCTTTGAGAAGTTCGAAAGATAGGGAAGAGGAGATCCATTTCATAAGCGGCTTTGTCATTTAATCCGTATTCCTTTTAGAGGTAGGTGATAAGTGAAATGAGGGCGGAAACGACAAATAACATTCCTATGGAGCGCTCCATGGCCTTGGTACAGGCCTGTGGGACTTCTGTAATAAATCCTTGAATGTTAACCCCCTGTATGCAGCAAATTAATGCTGTAAAAAAGGAAATGATCAGGGTTTTGCTGAAAAGATTAAAAACATCTCCGGTTTCCAGGGCGTTAAGGATTTGAAGAATGAAGTTGTCGAGGTCCAGATTAAATTCCGGGATAATCAGTCCGAAGAAATAGCCGCTGGCCAGGGAAAAAAGGATAAAAAAAACAGTCAGACTGAAAACAGAAACACACATCCCTAATACGCGGGGCATAACAAGGTAATGGAGAGGGTCTATGCCCTGGAGCTCCAATAACTCAATTTCTTTATTAACGCGCATATTTGCGATTTCAGCGGCAATAGCGGTTCCGCTTCGGGCTATAACAATAAGATTTGTGAACAAAGGGGCGACCTCTCTTATAATGACAGTGACTAGAATAGGCCCTAAAAGACTGGTCTGTCCGGCATTGGAAAGCCACATATTGGCTTGAACAACGATACTTATTCCCGCCATTAAGGCAACGAGACTCAAAAACGGGATGGCTTCAACTCCTGTAAAAAGGATCTGCCGGGCAAATACAGAAAGAACAACAGGCGTCCAGTTACCTCTTTTGAAAGCAAGTTTCAGGATTGTGAAGGCAATGGCCAGAAGCGAGGTGATCCGGTTCAGAAAATCAAAAGCCCCGGCTCCAATAGAATGGAAAAACCTCATCCCTGTCCTCCTTCGGAAAGATGTTTTTTTTAAAAGGAAATGCCTGCCTGTACATAGTCTCCGGAACTCCGGTCTCCTGCACGATGAATCCAGGATAAATTCACAGCAAGGGATTCAGAAATGTTTTGTCTCACACCCAGCTCCATAATGAAAAAATCCCCTTCAGGTTCATATCCCTGCATGGAGAAATCAGAATTTCCGAAATTATTAAGGCCTGCGTTCATGGAGACTTCATCATTTTTAGAATCCTGATTTAACGATGCATTGAGGAAACAGTCAACAGGACCTAAGGCATTTATTGTTTCATACTGGGCTTTTAAACCGAAGATGAACAGCTGAGCTTCACGGTCCATGGAAGAAAAGTGCATGGCTGTTGAGGTATTCCCCTTTTCCCGGTACCCATCCATGCTCAGCTTTTCGATGTTGATTCCCAGAAAGGGTAAAAATTCAAAATGTTCTGTTTTATAAAGACTGTAATAAAAATGAGCCAGAATGCCAAAAGAATCAGCCGAAGTATCCCCGGTGGCTTTAACCGTATGGGTTCCAAGTAGTATGCGGCGGTTGATTTCATCAAAAGTGTAAGTCCCCTGAGTCAGGGAGAGATCTCCCAGTAAACGATACCATTGCCATTTGCATTCAAAGGAGAAAATAGTGCCGCTTAAGGAATAGTCCCCTTCACTTCCCAGGTCTCCTTCATGCAAGCCATAGGAAAATCCTGCTCCAAGGGTTAAATAATCCCAGAGTCCATATTCAATTCCGAGAATAAAACTTGTTGAATCGACGCTGGCTGAAACGGAATTTTCAGTTTCATCCAGATCTGAAGATCCGACCTGCATGTCAGCAAAGTAATGGATGGTTTCAGAGGGTAGAAGATTGAGGGCCGTAAGAGCGTTGAAAGAGGCGTGATGGGTTTCAAGAGTTGAAAACGCGGTTTCCGGAAGAATGGAGATGATCTGAGGTGCGTGAATAAGACTTTTACAGTATTGAGCGACAATTTGATTTGACCAGTCCGAGCCGTGAAGGGAGTCCGTAAAAACAGGCTGGTCTCCATAGCCGTATAAGGCGGGATTTGCAGATAATTCATTGAACAGGGTATTGATGTCGGCCTGGATGATATTATGGGAAGAGAGTGTTTGCAGACGGGAATGAAGATCCGCATTGAAAGCGGCAGGAACGGCAATACCGAGATAGGGGCAGTAATAGAGATTAGGAACAAGAACATAGCCTGCTCCGGATTGCTGAAGAAGTGAAACGCCCTGAGCGATGTTTTCGGCATTTCCATTACGGTCGTTTGCTCCGCCCCAGACTGAATAAATTCCCCTGGAATCGAGGGGGGTGGAGGAAACATAGGTTTGGATATCACTGAGAATTTCATCTGTTCTCTGTCCCCCCCGGGCATAGTTGGCATAACCTCCATTAAGCTCTATTGCTGTATTTTTAAAATAAACGGGCCAGTTCGTGCCTGAACCCAGCTGATCCGGTGCATCTGCATTATAGACCATGTCCGAGGAAAGACTGTCTCCAAAAACGGTGAAGCTGTTGAATTTCTGAAGAGCGAAAAGAGAAGTCGCGTTCAATACAAAAGTCAGGGTGATTATAATATTTTTGAAATTCATCTCCGTGTTTTCCTTTTAAATATGAAATTATAATTAAATTTTCAGGACAGGCCCATCTTTGGATTTCCAGGAAGGAGAGCTGTCTTAAAATCGGTAAATGTTTTAACCGGTAAAAGATGATAGGCGGGCTCTTCATAAGGGTGGCTCTTTAGAAGAGACTGAAGAACCTGGGGAATATAGGGATCCTCAATGATCATTTCCAGACGGAATTCTTTGATTGATTTCTGTTCCCCCGTTTTTCCTAAAAAGGGATGACTGTTCTCAAGGGGTCTGAACTGACCCTCCCCCAGAATCTGCCAGCAACAGCGGTCGTAATGACCGCACTTTCCGGCATTGGCGCTGAATAAGGCTTCTTTCACTTGTTCTATATGGGATTCCGGAACATAAACAACTAAAATATGCATAGGTTTGTGTTGATACGTTTAAATGTAAAACCATTGAAAAAATGCAGATTCTGCAAGCCACTGGGAGAACAGGAGAACCAGGCAGTAAAGCAGGTTTTGAAAACTTCCCTTATCGTTAAAGGACTGGAATCCTTTATAAAAGATCCAGCCCTTGATCAGGATAAAGGCAAGTCCTGAATAGAGTGCGTAGTCGGTTAATGCCATAAAAGACAGAGCATAGATTACGGTGATATGAAGAGACTGGAGAAATGAAAAAAGGGTCAGTCCGCACATTCCAAGATTGACTTTGGATTTAATTTCCTGTGAAGAAACCGAGAAAAAGGTGAAAAAAAACAAAAATAAAAGAGTGTCTGTCAGGGAGGATAGCATTGAAAAGGTAAAAGGGTGGTTTTGAAAGCGGATAAATACAAGAAGGGAAAGAAATATCAGGAAACCCATAAGGGATTGAAGCTTTAAAGGCATGGATTTTTCCATTTGAATGGCCATGGTTTTGAAAGTTTTTCCAGGCTTAAAGAATAAGGTTAAAAAATATCCGGGAAAAGAAGGAATTTTATTATCCGCAGTAACAGCAGGTTTTTCGGGCACAGAAGGCCTTTGAGAAGAAACGGCAGAAGCGGAAGTCGTTTTTAAAGACATTTCATCCACATCATCCGTTTCAAGCCTGATGATTTTTCTGCCAGAAGGGGGAGTCGCAGAAGCCTCAGGAACGGGTGGGGGTTCATCAGGAGAAGACATTTCCTCAACCGCAGGAGTTGTTGCTTCAGGTTTTTCAATTTTGATTTTTATTTCTTCAGGAGGAACCGGGATCTTTTTTTCCGGAGGAAGGGGTTTTTCAGGGGCAGGAGCCGGGATTTTTTCCTCGTGGACTTTTTTTTCAGCAGGCTCCGCAGGGGGGGCAGATGCAGGAGACTGCTTTTCGTCGATCTCTTCACACTGACTGTTACAGGCCGGACAAAAATAGGTAAAAAAACCGCCCGCCTGAAAAGATTTTACGCATTGACTGCATAAAACAATCCTGCAGTTGACGCATTGAAATTTTCCAGGTTTGTCTGTATGATTGATGCAACTCATAATAACATGAGGATATCGTGAACCTTGTGAGGTTTCAAGTTATTTTTTGTAAACGTTTGCTGGGTTTCTTGCACGAAGTTTTTTCGATTTATTCTTTCTGAAAAAAAGGCCGGGGTTTATACTATGAAAAAAAATTGTATTGATTTGTCGTTTTTATCAGGAGGTTCATATGAAATCTTATGCCGAAGAATTATGGTTTAATATTCCTTCAAGAATGGGGTTTGTCAACATTACTTTTCAGGTTCAGGATTGTCTTGAAAAGAGCGGTATCCGGGAAGGATTATGTCTGGTCAATGCCATGCATATTACGGCCAGTGTTTTTATTAATGATAACGAAAGAGGTCTTCACAAGGATTTTTCCCTTTGGCTTGAAAAATGGGCGCCCCATGCCCCGGTTTCCCAATACCGGCATAATGATTCAGGAGAAGACAATGCGGATGCGCATTTAAAACGATCGGTAATGGGGCGGGAGGTGGTCGTTGCTGTAACCTGCGGTAAATTTCATTTTGGGCCCTGGGAGCAGATTTTTTACGGAGAATTCGACGGTCAAAGAAAGAAACGGGTGCTTGTCAAAATAATCGGAGAATAGTGTAAGAGGTGCCCGCATAGACTTTTTTTAGGAGGGAACAGAATGAAAACGACCGGGATGATATCGGGGATATGCTGGAAATTTCAGTCTCTTTAGTTAGCGAGATGAATCCTCTGAGTTTCCCGGTCTTTAACATCAGAAAAAAGTACCGAAACTTCTTCTGTGTTGGGAGCTTTTAATATCAGCTCTCTATTGGGATGACGGCACAGCATTTTGGATATTTTGGAAAGGACAAACAGATATTCTTCAGCAGAAGCGATGGGCCCGATGATCAGAAAAAGAAAATAGATGTTGGAGCCATCGATAGAACCCCATTCGATTCCATTTTTGAAACGGGCAAAAAGAAGCCCTGTTTTATCGACAAGGTTGGTACGGGCATGCGGAATGGCAACCCCGCCGCCAAGACCCGTAGAAACAATCATTTCCCTGTTGAGGATGGTTTCAAAAAT
Organism: uncultured bacterium; assembly: GCA_964443875.1. Classification (GTDB taxonomy): domain Bacteria; phylum Auribacterota; class JAFGBW01; order JAFGBW01; family JAFGBW01; genus CAYUET01. Next base: position 12,411 of record CAYUET010000004.1, read on the forward strand.
TTTATCGGTTATGGATTCCGGAAGATCTTTGCAGAATAAACGGGTTAAATATTCCAGAATATGCCATTTCTTTTGTATTGCCGGTTCTAACAGGATACCATCTTTGATAAGATATTTGTTTAGCATGGGATTTATGTACCTCTCTGAACAAATATTTTGAATGGAAACCTCTTATTAAGCAAGAAAATAATCAAATTTTTTCCATAATGATTTCCGAGGCTCTTGCATTGTTTTCAACATATTGTCTTGCTTTTTTTCCAAAAGATTTTTGAATTTCAGGATGAATCAGCAGGGTATGAAGACTTTCTTTCAACTGATTCCAGTCAGAAACAATTTGAAGGGCATGGGCCTCGCGCATTTCTTCGGTGATGGTTCTGAAATTTTCGTAGGCAGGCCCCATGAGAATCGCTTTGCTCCAGACCGCGGGCTCGAGGGGATTTTGCCCCCCCCTGTTTTCGGTAAGTGTTTTCCCAATAAAAACGACTGAGGCAAATTGATAGAGATCAAATAATTCGCCGATGGTGTCGATGATGAAAATGTCTTCTATTTTTTCACCGGGCTTAAACGAGGAACGCAGTGTATAGGCTGTTTTATTTTCACGTAAAAACTGCAGGGCCGCGGTCAGTGTTTCAGGTTTTCTCGGAACCAGAATAAAATGTAGCGAGGGAAGAATTTCTTTCAAGCTGAGAAATGTCTTGAGGCAGGGAATATGCTCATCTTCCTGGGTGGAGCCTGCAAGCCAGATCAGGGGATTTTTTTCAGCATAGGGCCTGTAATAATGGGAGGATGTCCGGGGCAGGGCTTTATGATGGGTTTGAAGGGCGGAATCAAATTTTATATTTCCTGTTACAAGGATTTTCGCGGAGGGGACTCCCAGTGCTTCAAAACGTTTTGCATCCAGGGAAGCCTGGCAGAAAAAGAGGTTTATTTTATCAAAGCAGGTTTTAAAAAGAGGCCTGAGCATTTTGTAGCGGGGAAAAGAGTGATCGGAAATCCGCCCGTTGACCAGATAAACGGGAATGTTTTTGGATGCGGCTCTGTGAATGAAATTGGGCCATAATTCTGTTTCCAGAATAAAAATTCTTTCTATGGAGTAAAGATTGAAAAAACGTTTTACCGTCCAGAAAAAATCAAGAGGCAGGTATTCGACAATACATTCGGGGCACTTGCTTTTTGCATTATGAAATCCGGTAAGTGTTGAGCAGGTGATGAGGAGTGTGGCTCCCTGTTTTTTCTGGCGATAGGTTTCAATAAAAGGAAGTGCAGCATTGACTTCCCCCACAGAGACCGTATGGATTAAAATGACTTTTTTGGGAGTCAGGGGCGTGGAATAGAGACACAGCTTTCTTGGAATGCCAAAACGGTATTTTTTTCTGAATATAATCAGAATCCAGAAGGGAAATCCTGAAAACAGGACGAGAGTCAGAAGAATATTATAGAGAATCAGCATGAGAAATATCTTCCCTGGTGAAAGGATTGCAAGGGATAAAAGATAACCCCAGAATAAACCACAGGAGAGAAGAAACCCTTTCATTGAAGAGAGGGCTGTCAAATAGTCCGCAGAACAGATAGGCGAGGAGTGCGGACAGAAGAGCGGTCTTCCATGGAGAAAGGGATGTCTGGGGCGTATTGAGCATAAGGGACGCGATTCCGTAGCCCACAAGAATGAGGTAAAACAGCAGAACCGGGAGGCCGAAAACTGCCGCAAGATGCAGATAAATCTGGTGGGGATGGGGAAGTATTTCCCTCGCTGAAGCATGAAGATGTTTCTCATATTCTTTTTTGAAAGATTCATTTCCTGTTCCGATTCCAGTAAGGCTGTTGGATTGAATGATTTTCAGTGAGGTTTTCCAGGCATAGATTCTTTCTATGAAATTATCGTCATTTTTTATGCTGGCCAGACTTTCAATTCTTTTCAGGACAGGATGGGAAGCGTTTCCCGGGCTTTTATGGGTAATCCAGAAAAGACCTGTGAAAACGGAGAGCAGGAGAATAAGGAGCAAAGACCGTTTAAAAACAGGGAGTGAAAAAAATATAAACAGGAAAAGACTTAAAGCTGTGCCTATCCAGGCTGTCCGGGAATAGCTGAAAAGGATACCCAGAAGGAAAAAGAACGTCAGGAGTGTTTTTATAAACAGGTTTTGACGCTGTGAAAGGGAAGGCCAGGTAAAAATCCAGATCAAAGGGACAGTCAGCATCAGAAATGTGCCGAGAAAATTGGGATGTCCGACAGGGGTTTCGAGCCTTTGGAGTCCTGATTCGCCTATAAGATAGGGAATGGACTGAAAGGAATCAGAATAAAGGATGAAAAAACCCTGCATAAGAGTAAAAAATCCTCCCATAATCAGACAGAGGATGGCCATGCGGATTAGGGGGGGGCGCTCTGAGGCATAGAGGGTCAGAAAAAAAACAGAACTGGAGGCGATGAATTGAATCAGGTATTCTCTGCTTTCATTTGTTCCCAGAGATTCCTGGATGCCTGAAATTAGAACAGCAGTCAGAAAAATTAAATAAAGAGTCAGGGGTTTCAGATTTTTTTTTAAAAAACTCAGGGGATTGAAGCTTAAGGATCCCATCGTGAAGATTACGGCCCAGACGATGATCTTATCAAGTCCTCCCCCGAAGCTTAATGGAATTCCATGGGATTTAAGGCTTATTTTTCCCAGTCCGGCCATCAGAAAGATCAGGCAGAAGGCGAAAAAAAATCCCATGCTGAAAAATTTTTCAGTTTTTGATTTTTGCATTTTCTTCCTGAAATCCCTTTTCTTCATAATAGGAAAGAACAGATTTGATGCATTTTTCTTCAGACGGACATAAGTGTAGTTTTTGAAGAAGAGCATGAAGCGCCGGATGATTCAGCAGCCATTCCCGGATTTTGGCTTTTATTTTTCTGAGGAAAAGATTCTGTTTCTTTTTTTTAAAAGAAAGTATTTCAGGATGCAGAGAGCAGAAATAGGCATAGGCTTTTCCGGAAAGATACATTCTTTTTTTATAGGATTCCATGTCTACCCAGTGGTCATGATACCCCAGGGCCGCAGGGACATAGATAAACTGAGCATTTTTAAGACTCATCCGGTATCCCCATTCGATGTCCTCATGGGCCGCATAGGGAAAGGATTCATTAAAATTCAAATTATTGCGGATTAGAAAATTTTTCTGAACCGAAAGATTTGATGTGTAGCAATGTTTGTAAGAGGTTACCCCTGAGGTAAGCGAGTCAAAATCAAATTGAATTCCCTTTTCAAGAATTTTCATGAAAGAAGAAATTTCAAGATGACCTGCCCAGACGGTTTTGCCTATGACCACACGACTGCTCGTTTTTTCCGAATGGTTGGCAAGATGAGAGGCGATAAAGTCTTTTGAAAGAAGGATATCGTCGCCGATAAAGATCAGAAGATCTCCCCGGGATTCAGAAATTCCCTTATTTCTTGCCTTTGACGGGCCTGCATTGGCCTGAAAATGATAATGCAAAGGGAAAGGAAAATTTTTTACTTTCAGACAATCTTCCGTTCCGTCGATAGAGCCGTCATCAATCACAAGCACTTCATCAGGAAGACAACTTTGTTCTGTGATCGACTGAAGACATCGGCCCAGAGTCTCTTTTCTGTTAAAAGTCGGGATGATAATGCTGGTTTTCATTTTTTATTATAAGGATATAGGGTGTATGGGTGTCTGTTAATCTAACGTATTTCAGAAAAGGCTTATCATATTGATGAATATTGGTCGACGTGAATTTTCATAAATTGCATAGTCTGCTCAAAAAAAGAGTGATAATCTGAATTCTGTGATATTTTCCTTTAAAAAGGGGTGAAAGGGGGGCATCCCCGGGGAGGATTAAATTAATGAAAGGTTTAAAAGAACAGCCGATTATGAAGACTTTTGGGATTGTTTTATTTCTTGTTCTTTTATCCTCGGCAATGTTACTCCCGGGATTGGACTACGGGTGTTTATTGCAGGATGAGGCCTTAACTGCAATTCTTGCTGAAAATACCCTGAAATGGGGATTCCCCTGTGTTTTTGACGGATTAAATGTTTTATGGAATAATCCTGTTAATGAGGATTTGAATTCCCCTTTTTTTAGTCTTCAGGGATGGCTTCCTTTCTATGTCAATGCCTTTGTTTTTTGCTTTTCCGGGATAAGCACCTTTTGGGCCAGATTTTCCTCTGCAATGGCGGGTTGTGTTTTTTTTGCTTTCATGTTTTTTTCTGTCCGGAGAATCACCGGGTCGGGCCGGGCCTCTCTGTGGGCTGTCTTATCCATGCTTTTCTGTGTCCCGTTATTGCTTCATTTCAGACAGTGTCATTATCATGGCTTTGGCATTCTTTTTACCTGGGGTTTATTTCATTTTTTTTTACTGGGCAGTAATTTTTTAAGGAACACGGCTTTTTATTTCTTTTCTCTGGCCCTGGTGAACACCGGTCTTTATGAATGGGGAACGCTCATGGTTTCTTTCACACTTTCCGCTCTGGTGATCAGGGATAAAAGATCAGAACGCCTGAAAATGATGGCTTTGAATCTATTGTTTTGTGCCCCTTTCCTTTATTTATATCCGATCGGAAATTTTTTCATTTTCAGGAATTCTTTAAATTTCCCTGAGGGGGGCTCGGGGATTCCGGAGAAAATCATATTTTATTTTTCTCAAGTGGAGGCAAGTCTTCTGCCTCTTGGGCTCATGATTATTCTTCTGGTTTTTTCCGCGATTTTTTGGAGCCGGATGAAGGAAATGGAACAGTCATCCCTTGTTACAGGATTGCTTGTTTCATTTGTTTCGATTTTTCTTACCGCTTTTTTAATGCCTTTCACCTGTTTCAGGAATATCATAATGATTATCCCTCTTCTTGAAACAGTGCTTATTATCGGAATATGGCATTCTCTCCGTTTTTCCAAACGTCTGGGCGTTGTTTTTTTGCTTCTCAGTTTCTTTTTTCAGTTCGCAGAATTCCGGAAGGATTCCCAAGGGAAGTATTTCAGTTCCCTGATTCCTTATCTTTATGAACTTCTAAACCCCAGGGAGGATCCCCATCTGAGACTTTGCAGGTATCTCAAGCAGAATGCGGAAAAAACAGATACGGTTTTCTGTTTCAGTGAAGAGTATCCCCTGATGTTTTATACTTCTCTCGCTGTTCGCGGCGGGGAAAGTAAAATCGGGGTTTTTAGTGATGACCTTCGTGGCAAACGCTACGGGATTGAAAAGGTTCAGCAACCGGAATGGCTTGTTCTCAGACAGGGACAGGAATTTTTATATCCGAAAGATTATCTGAAGAATCTTGTTTCCGGAGCCGTCTATGAAGAGATCCCTCTGTCTGTTGAAGACGGGAGCTCGGGGCCGCCGCCCTGTCCTTTTCCTCATTATTCTATTTCACCTGCAGTGGAAAAGCCTCTGATGCTTTATAAAAAAATGAAAAGCCCTGAGAAAACTGATTGATTTCAAATCCTCCAGGCGTTATGATGCGTGGCTTATGAAGATTTCATGGAAAATGTTTATTGGTTTTACAGTCGTTTTTCTTTGCGGAATGATTTTATTTTTTAATCTTGTTCCAAGATGGGAATACTCCGGCCGTAATTTGATTTTAAACGGGTCTTTTAATGAAGATTACAAACACTGGAATCTGCATGGGCAGGGGCCCAATTATCTTCAGAAAGACAGTCTGGGAACAAGGATTCATTTAAACGGGCAGCTTCATGCTTTTCAAGGGATCAGTCAGGAAATTTCTCTTTTGAATGACCGGACACTTTATCATTTTTCTTTTACAGCTCAGATTACCTCGAAAATCACCACCCCCTGTCTTTTATGGCAGAGCCCGGCTGTCTTTATGGTATACAAGGATTCCCTTGGAAACCTTATCTGGAAAGATCTTTGTATCCTCAAGCTGTTTTCAAAGACACAGGGGCTGCATAAAATAGAAAGAATTATCAAGTTTCCGGAGACCATCAGAAGTGCCTTTCTGGTCGTGCAGGTCGATGGGGCTCAGGTGGATTCTGTGTTGGGTGATTTTGAGCTGAAAGCGGTCAGCCCTGATCCTTTTTTTAAGAACATTGAAAGAATACTTGCTCTGCTCTGTATTTTAATTTTCTTTTATGGGGCATGGCTTTTACCTTCTGAAAAATACAAAGGGACGTTTGTTGTTTTTCTGGCGGGGATTCTGGCTGCCATGGTTTTTCCGAATTCAAAACTTGTTTATTTTACGAGGTTTTTTTGGGATTGGAATACAGCCGTTCCCATCATTAAGGAATCGTTTCCCAATCCCTGGTGTTTATTGAATAATCCTCATATTTCTCCGGATTCCTCTCTTTATTTGATCAAATCCCTTTCTCATTTTTTCAGTTTCACTGTCATTTGTCTTTTTGCTTTCCGTGTGTATTCCAGAGTTCTTCCTGCCCGGGTTCTGGCAGGATTGATTCTTTATGCTTTTTTTGCCGAAGTGATTCAAAATTTCACTATTTCCAGATATGCCGAATGGAATGGGTTGAAAATGAATTTTCTGGGACTTTTGTCCGGATTTTTTATGGCTATGATTTTTTCCGTATTTCAAAGGACGCCCAAGTTTCCTGATGGGAACGTTTGCAAGGGAATTGTTTTTTATTCTAAAACCATTCTTTTTTATTGTATTTTTATTGTCAGCATTATTCTGGAATCTTTTATATTGCATCTTTTTCCTCTTATTTTCCGTGAAAAAGATGCCTGGTATTTTTGTGTGAAGTGGGGGGATTTTATCAATAAAATGCTTCAGCGTATCGGGGATGTCAAAATAGTGGTTAAGGGTGAACCTCCGAAAGAACAGTCTCCTGCTTTATTGATCTTAAACCATACCGGTCCCTGGGAAACTGTCGGGTTTATGCCGTTTTATCCTGTAAAGCTCGTTTATGTGATAAAAAAAGAATTATTAAGCTGGAAGTATAGTTTTTTTGCCCTGGGACTCAAAGCGATGAGTCCCATTGCGGTTTCCCGGGAGGCGAATTCCGGAGATTTTAACACGATCAGGGACTTCGCCCTCAGACATTTCAATGAACAGAAGCATGTTTTGATTTTCCCCAAAGGGACACGTTCAGCCCTTAAGGATTCCATTGATATCCCCCCGGTTGGAATTCTTCTGGCTAAAAAACTCAAATGCCGGGTTCTTCCTGTTTTTATTGATACTGAAGCCTGGGCGAGGGGAAAATATATCAAGGATTGGGGGATGATTTATCCTCAGACGATTACGATTTCTTTCGGAAAGCCAATTTCGGTTGAAGAAATCACTTCTTTATCGATCCGTGAAAATCATGAAAAGGTGGTCGATTTTTACAAGAAGGAATTGGAGAGTCTTTCAAAATCTTAAGAAGAGAATTTCTCCAAATTACATAGAATGAAAACTTTTTCACTCTATGTAAATTGGAGGGACAGGATCGGCAGAAAATTAATTTTTCTGCAATATCCGTTATATCCGTTTAAGAGGGTTCGTTTTCAGTTGTTTCCGGAGCTGGAGTCGCCGTAGTGTCTTCTTCTTCTTCTTTTTCAACGGTTGTCATGGAAGTCAATTGATCGTCTTCTTTAAGATTAATGACTCTTACTCCCTGCGTGTTTCTTCCTACAACCGGAATACCGCTGACAGGGGTGCGGACCATCATTCCGGAAAGAGTAATCAGCATGACATCGTCTTTTTCATCCACAACAATGGCATTGACGACATTTCCGTTTCTTTCAGAGGTCTTTATTGCAATAATTCCTTTTCCCCTTCTTCCTGTTAAGCGGAATTCTTCGAAAGCAGTTCTTTTTCCAAATCCGTTTTCACAGATGACAAGAACCGTTGTTTTTTCAGATGCAACAACCTGCATCCCCACAACTTTGTCCTGATCTCTGAGTGTGACTCCTCGGACTCCGGTTGCCGAACGTCCCATTTCAGAGACTTCTTTTTCATTAAACCGTATGGCATAGCCTTCCGAGGTGGCCATAAAAATATCATTGTTGCCATCCGTCAAAGTGGCCGCTATGAGACGGTCGTCTTCACGGACATTCATAGCTATAATGCCTTTTTTACGGATATTGGAAAACAAGGAGAGGTTGGTCTTTTTAATCACCCCTTTTTCTGTAGCCATAACAATGGAATGGGTGTCATCGAATTCCCGGACAGTGATCATGGATGCAATTTTTTCTTCCGGGGAAATATTGATCAGGTTGGCCATTGAAATACCCTTGGCAATTCTGGAAGCTTCAGGAACGGCATAGACCTTGAGCCAGTAAAGATTTCCTTTGTCTGAAAAAATCATCATGGTGTCGTGTGTCGTTGCGGAAAAGAGGTGTTCAACGTAATCTTCCTGACGTGTTTCCATTCCTGCCACTCCGCGGCCTCCGCGCCTCTGGGTTTTATAGGTGTTTGTAGGCACCCTTTTGCAGTAACCCGAATGAGATACCGTGATGATGCAGGGTTCGTCTGCGATCAGATCTTCAGCATTGAAATCGCCTTCTGCTGTTTCGATACTCGTTCGTCTTTCATCTCCGAACTGGGCTGCAAGAGCCAGTGTATCATCTTTGATGATCTGAAGGATTTTGGCTTCATCGGCAAGCAGTGATTTTAAATACTGAATTTTTTCCTGAAGTTCTTTGTATTCCGATTCGATTTTATCGGCTTCAAGAGCCGTAATCTGATAGAGTCTCATTTCCAGAATGGCATTGGCCTGTGCAGTGGAGAGCCCGTATGTCGTTTCCAGTTTTTCACGGGCGCTGGTTCTTTCCGGGGCGGATTTGATAATGGCGATCACTCCATCGATATTCCCGAGGGCAATTTTAAATCCTTCAAGGATATGGGCTCTTTTTTCGGCTTTATCGAGGTCAAAAATAGTGGCACGCGTAATCACTTCTTTACGGTGGTTAATCCAGGCCTGGAGCATATCCTTAAGATTCATTACTTTAGGTGTGCCCTTGTCAATGGCCAGCATATTACAGCCGAAAGAACACTGAAGGCTTGTGTGTTTGTAGAGCTGATTCAAAACCACCTGTCCGATTTCTCCGCGTTTCAGTTCAATGATGATGCGCATCCCGTCTTTATCGGATTCATCGCGCAAATCGGAGATGCCGGTGATTACTTTGTTATTGACCAGATTGGCGATATCTTTGAGCAGCTGGGCTTTATTGACCTGATAGGGAATTTCAGAAATTCTGATGATTTCGCGGTTTTCCCTGACTTCTTCAATGAAGGCACGGCAACGCATCAGAACGGAACCATGGCCGGTTTTGTAAGTTCTGTAAATTCCTTCCCGTCCGCAGATAAGACCCCCTGTCGGAAAATCAGGCCCCTTGATGACGGTCATCAGATCTTCTATGGAGGCATCAGGGTTTTCAATAAGCATTTTAACCCCGTATGCCAGCTCGTGAAGATTGTGAGGAGGAATGTTGGTTGCCATTCCCACGGCGATACCGGTGGAGCCGTTTAAAAGCAGATTGGGGAATTTGCAGGGAAGAACATCAGGCTCCTGAAGGGATTCGTCAAAGTTATTTCTCCATTCCACAGTATTTTTATCAAGATCAGTGAGCATCTCCAGGGCGGCCGGGGTCATTCTTGATTCCGTATACCTCATAGCAGCCGGCGGGTCTCCGTCTACTGAGCCAAAGTTTCCCTGCCCGTCTACAAGAGGATAACGCATGGAAAAATCCTGAGCCATGCGGACCGAGGCATCATAAATGGATGCATCTCCGTGGGGGTGGTATTTTCCGAGCACCTCTCCCACAAGTCTTGCTGATTTACGATAGGGTTTATTGGGGGTGAGTCCCATATCATGCATGGCATACAATATTCGTCTGTGAACCGGTTTGAGACCGTCTCTGACGTCCGGCAGCGCTCTTCCAATAATAACGCTCATGGAATAGTCAATGAATGCTTTTCGCATCTCGTCTTCTATGGCTATCGATACAATCCTTTGATTTTCCACGGGAACTCCTTAATTCTTAGATATCCAGGTTGACAACCTGAAGGGCAAATTTTTCAATGAAAGCTTTACGGGGTTCAACCTGATCCCCCATCAAAACAGTAAAAATTTTATCTGCCTCGATTGCATCTTTCAATTCAACATTAAGAAAGGTTCGGGTTTTCGGATTCATGGTGGTTTCCCAGAGCTGCTCCGGATTCATTTCCCCGAGACCTTTGAATCGGGTGATATGAAGGCCTTTTCTTGCCAGTTCCCGAACGGTGTTCAGAAGATCATAAAGTTTGTTCACGGATATCTGAACTTCGTTTTTTGAAATGATAAACTCCGAGCCCTCTTCATGAGTCCCGACCGTTGATAGTCCCTTCTCTTTTAAATTTTTAACACATAAGGACAGGTCATCCGCATCGTGAATTTCTATGATTTCAAGTTCTGCAGGGATACTGTTTCTGTAATCCTGAATATGAATGTTGATTTCCCCATCCGGCTGTTCTGAGGTTTCCTTTTGAAGGACTGAAGTGAATTCAGCCAGATCTTCATCTGAATAAAAATACTGTTCGTTTCCTTTATAGCTGACAAAATAGGTAGGCAAAAGCTGCAAGTCTTCATTGTAGGCGCTGAAGTAATCTTCAGCATTGAGTCCTTTGCTCCTTATTTCATGATATCCGCTTTCCAGGGCGATAAGGTTTTCGAAAAGTCTTTTCAGAGAGTCTTTTTCATAGGTGATCTGAGTTGAAAGATCTGTAATTTTCATATCATCGACCACCAGATCGACCAGAATACTGTCCATTTCCTTATCGTCCAGAACATATTTTTCAGTACTTTTATTTTTAATTTTATAAAGTGGCGGCTGGGCAATGTAGACATGCCCCCTCTCAATAAGCTCCGGCACATGGCGGAAAAGGAATGTTAACAGAAGGGTACGGATATGAGCCCCGTCAACGTCAGCATCGGTCATCAGAACCAGTTTATGATAACGGAGCTTTTCGAGATTGATGTCTTTACCGACCCCGCAGCCCAGCGCAGTGATCAGTGTCCGCATTTCCTCATTCGCAAGAATCCTGTCCAGACGGGCTTTTTCAACGTTTAAAGGTTTTCCTTTTAAGGGAAGAATGGCCTGATTCCTTCTGTCGCGGCCCTGTTTGGCGGAACCTCCGGCGGAATCTCCCTCAACAATATACAGTTCGCATTGAGCGGCATCTTTTTCTGAACAGTCCGCAAGTTTTCCCGGCATGGAAGCCATGTCGAGCTCCCCTTTTCTGCGGGTCAGATCCCTTGCTCTTTTTGCTGCTTCCCGGGCTTTTGCAGCAAGAAAGGATTTTTCAAGAATTTTTTTTGAGGTGTCCGGATTCTGTTCGAGGAAAGCCCCAAAATAGTCATAAACAACGCCTTCCATAATTCCATCCACCTCGGAATTTCCAAGTTTTGTTTTGGTCTGGCCTTCAAATTTGGGGTCCGGAACTTTAACGGAAATGACAGCCGTAATGCCTTCACGGATATCATCGCCCGTGACACTCAGTTTGTCATTGTTCTTACCGGCGTATTTTTTATTTTTGATGTAGTTATTGACGGCGCGGGTCAATCCGGATTTAAAGCCTGAAAGATGAGTGCCGCCTTCAATTGTATTGATATTATTACAGAAAGAAAAAACGGTTTCAGAAAAACCATCGGTGTATTGAAAAGAGGCTTCAACGTCCACCCCGTCTTTTTCCGAGTGAATGTAGATAATATCCTGATGAACCGTTGTTTTATTTTCATTCAGATACTGGATAAAGGAGATAATCCCCCCTTCATAATAAAACTCCCGGTATTTATCGGCTTCTCTTTTGTCGTCAATCGTGATTCGAATGCCCTTATTGAGAAAGGCCAGCTCCCGCATTCTTGTGGCAAGAACATCATATTTGAATTCCACCGTTTCTTTAAAAATTTCAAAGTCCGGTTTGAAGGTGACCTTGGTGCCGCGTTCATGGGTATCTCCGATCACTTTTAATTCCTGTTTGGGCACCCCGCGTTCATATCGCTGATGATAAATTTTTCCGGAGCGTTTGACTTCCACTTCCAGCGAAGAGCTCAGAGCATTGACAACGGAAACGCCCACGCCATGAAGACCTCCTGAAACCTTGTAGGAGTTATGATCAAATTTACCCCCCGCATGCAGAACAGTCAGAACCACTTCCAGAGCGCTCTTTTGCTCCTGTTCATGCCAGTCCACGGGAATTCCGCGGCCATCATCCGTAACAGAGACAGAGCCGTCTTTCCAGATGACAATATCAATTTTTTTACAATGGCCCGCAAGGGCTTCATCTATGGAATTGTCCACAACTTCATAGACCAGGTGATGCAGACCTCTTTCACCCACATCCCCGATATACATGGAGGGGCGAACCCTTACAGCTTCTAGGCCTTCAAGGACTTTAATGGACGATGCTGAATATTCATTTTTTGACACGTATGGATCCTATTTTTCAAGAAAGTTAAATAAAAAATTATGTTACAGACTTTTAAAAAAGTAAGGCATTGACTATACAGAAAACAATGGATAAATGCAAGGGTATAATGGATTCCCTTTGTTAAAAATTTAACACAGCATGGAGTCTGATTTCATGTCTATCCTGTTAGAACCTGTTTACTTAAAGAAAGTTGATTTTGATGTTTTTTTACCGGATCGGGGATATGATTTTTATCCTCCTGAACTGTTCTGCGGGGGAGTAACCTATTGGATATTTTGATGTTCTGACTTTGTCAAGGCTTAAAAAAATCAGTCCGGGGTAATGATTTAAATTTGATTTTAATAAGAACTTTCTATATATAGACTGATCTTTTAAAAGATGACTTTTCAGGAAAGCCTTCCTGTCTGGTCTTAATGTGTAATTTAAAAAATTTGTATTCATAAAAAGGATTTGCAGCCGTATGCGTAATGAAACAAAAACTGAAGTATCCATGAAAAATTTAATGGACTCTCTTGAGCCGGAATCCATGCGTTTTAAGGTCCTGAACTGTGCCACTCGTTTTAAGTCCAATTGGCTTGATCTGGGGGAGCTCTTAAATAATGTTTTAAAAACAGAAGAGTTCCAGGACTGGGGATATGACTCGTTCGAAGATTATTGCAAAATTGAATTGAAAGTCAAACTGGATACGGCCATGAAGCTGGTTTCCAGCTTTGGTTATTTGAAACAGCATAAACCTTCCCTGACCGATTCTGAAAATCACAAGCCTGTTCCGGATTATAAATTGATTTCAAAATTGATTGAGGCCGAAAATAATCCGGACATTCCTGAACCGGATTTTAAAACCCTGCGGAATGCTGTCTTTAACCAGGAGATCAGCACCCCCTCAGGTCTCTCCAAACAGATCCGGACTCTGACAGGAATTGATGAAGAACCTGCGAATGAGCATGAACGTACGATTGAGCGTTTAAGAAATTCGCTGACTTCACTGCGAAAGACGCTTCATAAATTTGATCCAGAGGCCAAAGTGGTGGACGCCTTGAATGAAATTGATCTTTTTATCACACGGATTGAGCTCTGATGCTCCCTTTTTTCCCTTCATTTAAAGGTCGAGGAGGAAAAAGCGAACCCAAAGACAAGAAGGCATTCCTTGATCTCATGCATGATGTCCGCAATCCCATGTCCGTCATTTATACATCCCTGGAAATTCTTTTTATTAAAAAATGGAGAGAGGATAATCAGGATGAACTTTTCAAGCAGTTAACGATATGCAAATCCCAGCTGGACAGGATCCGGATCATGCTTGGAAACTATGCAGATCTCCTGCGCATGGAAGATATTCCCGTAATCAGGATGGAAGAGAAGATCAGCTGTCTGCTTCAGGGAATTCTGAATTCTTTTGCTCCCAGATTCATGATTGAGAAAAAAAATATTTTTCTGGATTCCCAGGTGGAAAGCTATTGCGTGGACAGAAATATTTTTAAGCAACTGGTTCATAACATGATTGAACATGCTCTTTTTTTTGCTGAACCCGATTCTCAGACCTCGCTCATGGTTTCAGTTCGGGAACAGGGGCTTACCCTTGAAATTCGATATCCGGGCAGTGACATTAAGACAGAGGAGATCGACAGAATATTTCAAAATGCGGAAAGGGTGAAGGACCAGAAATCCGGGGTCAAATACAATAAAGGTTTTGGGTTGAGCTATAATCATTTAATGTCAATCCATCTCGGGGGAAGTTTTTCATTTTCAGTCGATCCCGGAACCTTTGAACACCGCCTTTTGCTGAGGCTTCCCTGAGGTTATGAAAAACAGCGAATTCAATCCGGGGAAGGGCGTTATTTATGTGGCGGCAACTCCTATCGGAAATCTGGAAGACATGTCTCCCCGCTTGTTGAGAATATTAGGGACGGCAGACGTTGTTGCCTGTGAGGATACCCGGGTTTCCATGAAGCTTCTGGAAATGGCCAATTCCAGAGCCAGGCTGGTCAGTCATCATAAATTCAATGAAAATAAGACGCTTGAGGATCTCGTGGCTTCTGCGGAAGCCGGAAAGACGCTGGTCTTAATCAGTGATGCAGGGACTCCCTGTATTTCCGATCCCGGATATAAACTCATTGAAAAGGCCCATGAAAAGGGGATTGCGGTCAGGGTTTTGCCGGGCCCCAGCTCTGTTATTTCGGCGGCATCTGTTTCCGGGTTTGACTGTACTTCTTTCATGTTTCTGGGTTTTTTGCCCCGAAAAGAGGAGGAACTGATCCGGGTGCTGGAAACAGCCGTTGAGTTTAAAGGTGCGGTTATTTTTCTGGAATCCCCGCAAAGACTTAAAGACACCCTTTCCTGTCTGAGGGAGATTTTAAGCCCTGCTACACAACTTTGTCTTTGCAAGGAAATGAGTAAAAAACATGAGAATATTCATCGGGGGCTCCTGGAGGAAATGGCCGGATGGCTTGAGGAAAGGGAAGTACTGGGAGAGTGGGTGTGCCTTCTTGACCGGATCGTTTTTAAAAGAATTTCCGGGGCATCAAAAGGCTTTTCTGTTGAGGAAGTTGCCGGATATTTTAACCTTCCCCGGAGTAAGGCGTCAAAAATAATTTCTCTGATCACAGGTAAAAGCAGGAAAGAGATTTACTCTTCTTCAATTCCAACACTTGATCGATAGAAAAAAATCTGGCATAGGTAGAGTCTTTTCGTTATGATGAAAAAAAGGGCAACAGGATAAAAAAAGGATGTGGTTATGAAATTTCAGTGTTCCAAGTCAGATATTCTCTCTAACCTGCAGCAGGCGCAAAATATTGTCGGGCAAAGAACAACGCTGGCCATTCTTTCGAATGTGCTCATGGAAACCAAAGGAAATGAGCTCACCTTTACTTCCACAGACCTGGAAATCGGCCTTATTTCATCCTGCAAGGTGGATGTTCTGGAAGAAGGTAAAACAACGATTCCTGCCAGAAAGCTTTTTGATATCATCCGTAATCTTCCGGACCAGACGATCAGCATGGAAGTGGATTCCAATAATGTTGCCCAGATCAAATGCGGTAAATCAAGCTATAAAATTTACGGTATTTCAGCGGAAGATTTTCCTCATCTGCCGGATTTTTCACAGGAGCACAACTTTGAATTTAATCAGTCCCTGCTTAAAAAGCTTATCCGCCAGACCAGTTTTTCCATCTCCAGGGATGAATCCCGATACGTTCTCAACGGAATCTATATGGTTTTTAATGCATCGGAAATCCTGGGGGTATCAACAGACGGCCGGAGATTATCTCTTTCCCGTCATACTGGAATGAACTTCAAGGATATGAAAATTGATTTCATTATTCCTTCCAAAACAGTATCTGAGCTTCAGAAAATTCTGAGTGATGAAGGGTTGGTCAGGGTCTATCCGAAGGGAAATCAGGTATGCTTTCAAATGGGAACGACGACCCTTATTACCAAGCTTATCGAAGGAAATTTTCCGGAATACCAGGCTGTGATCCCTGAAAATTCTACCCAGAAAGTGATTTTTAACAAGGAGGAATTCGCTTCCGCGATTCACCGCGTCGCTCTTTTTACCTCTGAAAAATACAATTCCATCAAGCTGGTTTTCAGCAATAACCGCTGTGTCATTTCCGCCAATTCTCCCAATGTCGGCGAAGCCCGGGAAGAGATTGAAGTGGAGTTTGCAGGAGCGGAGATGCCCATTGCTTTTAATCCGAATTACCTTCTGGATATTCTAAAATGCCTCGATACGGTCTCTGTGACCATGGAGCTTACAGACTCTTTAAAACCCGGGGTCGTCAGGGAAGGGACAGAGTTTCTTTCCGTGATCATGCCCATGCGTCTGACGGAATAATGTTTGTTTGTCCGTGAACTGAACCTTCAGCGTTTCAGGCTTTTTAAGGATCTGAGAGTTGAGCTCCGGGAGGGGCTGAATTATTTTTTTGGAAAGAATGCCCAGGGGAAAACCTCCCTGCTTGAAGCATTGTGCCTAATCTCCACCGGAAAATCTTTTGTCACCCATCTTTCCAGGGAGATGATTGCGTTCGGAGAAAATCATTTTTTTATCCGGACAAAGATTGAAAGAGGGCATGGATCCCAGGAGATTAAATTCGGCCAGGACCGGCATGAAAAAAGGGTTTCCGTCAATGGAGAGTCCTTAAAAAATCTTTCCATGCTTTTGGGAAAGCTGGATACCGTGCTGTTTATTCCATCTGATTTTGACCTGGTGACCGCTCCTCCTGAAATCAAGAGGAGATATCTGGATGTTCAGCTTTCCCAGGCCTCAGGAGAGTATCTTGAAGCCCTCAAGATTTATAATCGCGTTTTGAAGCAGCGCAACGCTCTTTTAAAACAATCCTGTCCTGATAAAAAGGAACTGAAAACCTGGACACAAGAGCTGGTTTCCTCAGGCGCCCTGCTGACTGATTTAAGAAGAAGGGCCGTTGAAAGAATTGAAAAATATTCGGTTCATTTTCTGGAGGGGATTTCCGGAGCTAAGGAGAGACTTCAGATTCATTATCTCTCTTTTTTAAAGGACCAGAGGCCTGAACACCCGGAGAAATTTTTTCTTGAACGCCTACGGGGGCTGCATGAGCAGGAAAAAAAACTTGGCTACACACTTCTGGGGCCTCATCGTGATGATCTCGAGTTTCAGCTTAACGGGTTTGATGCCTCCCGTTATGCTTCCAGGGGGCAGCTTAAAAGCATAGCGATTGCCCTCAAGTTTTCAGAATCCGCCAATTTGAAAAAACTTAAAGGATACTGGCCTGTGCTTCTTATTGATGATATATTCTCCGAACTGGATGAGGAAAGACAAAGGGCTGTTTTCAGTTTCCTGGAACAGGGGCAGCAGGTGATACTGGCTTCGAATCTTTCGCCTTCCCGTTTTCCCTTTATAAGGCCCTCTGCCTCTTTTGAGGTTCTGGAAGGTTCGCTGAAGCCGGAGGAGTAAATATGGAAGATCAGGATAGAAAAAAAATCAGGAAACGTGAAAAAGATTTAAAGAAACATGAGATAGAGTCCCTATCCCTGATTGTAAACCGCCTTATAACCTCAATCAGAAAAACGGCTGAAACACAGAAAAACGGGTCTGAGGAGATTCTTTCGGGATGGAGCGAAATCGTCGGTTCGGAAGTGGCTTCACATGCTCAGCCGCTGAAAATGGCAAATGGGGTGTTGTTCATTGAGGTGGATTCTCCGGCATGGCTTCATCAGCTGAACACCTTTGCAAAGCCTGTGCTTTTAAATACTTTGAAACAGCACTGGCCCTGGATCCGGGAAATTAAATTTACAGCGGTTCAGGGCTGAATTTAAAATTCATTTATTTACATTTTTTCATTGTTTGTGATACTTTAATTTTAAGATTTTGAACCCAGTCATTTCACATAAATTGTTGCCCCGGATCACCGAAAATAAGCGGGTTGCTCAGGATTATTAATAAACAATAAGGAGCGAGTATGAAGCCATTAGTTTCTGATTTGCGTCAGGTGATTCAGGTTGATAAAGAAAAATGTGTCAACTGCCATCAGTGTATTCAGGCCTGCCCTGTGAAATACTGCAACAACGCTTCAGGCGATCATGTGGAAGTTGTGACGGATCTTTGTATCGGATGCGGGAATTGCATTGATGCCTGCAAACATGAAGCCCGTTACGGGATTGATGATTTTGAAGAGTTTATGACTGCCGCTTCCCAGAGAGAAAGCCTTGTCGCAATTGTTGCACCTGCAGTGGCTGCCAATTTTCCAAATCAATACCTGGAGCTGAACGGATGGCTGAAATCCATAGGCGTTCAGGCTCTCTTTGATGTGAGTTTCGGGGCTGAATTAACGGTCAAAACTTACCTTGAGGTGATTAAGGAAAAGAAACCCAAATGTGTGATTTCCCAGCCCTGTCCGGCCCTGGTTACCTACATTGAAATTTATCACCCTGAACTTCTTGAAAATCTTGCCCCTGCGGACAGTCCCATGATGCATGCCATGCGCATGGTTCGTGAATTTTATCCTGAATACAGGAACTCCAAGTTTGTTGTCATTTCCCCCTGCCTGGCTAAAAGACGGGAGTTCGATGAAGTGGGAATAGGGAATTTTAATGTCACCTATCGTTCCATTGATGCGTATCTGAAGCAGAAAAACATTTCCCTCACCCAGTTTCCTAAGACAGATTTTGACAATCCTCCGGCTGAACGTGCGGTGCTCTTTTCAACCCCCGGAGGTCTTTTAAGAACAGCGATGCGTGAGGTGCCGGAAATCATAGACAACACCCGGAAAATAGAAGGGGTCCCTCTGATTTACCACTATTTAAAATCCCTTAAAGTGAACATTAACGGAAACAGGGCGCCTCTGATGGTCGACTGTTTAAGCTGTGAAATGGGCTGCAACGGGGGGCCGGGAACCCTGAACCGGGCAAAAAGCCCTGATGAAATTGAAAGTCTTATTGAGGCCCGAAATAAGGAAGCTCAGGCCCAGTATGCTGAACAGGGATTTTTACATTCCGCCAAAAAAGGCAGGGCCAAGCTGGAAAAGCTTATTGATAAATACTGGAAACCCGGGCTGTATGACCGCCGCTATGTCGACCGTTCTCAGAATTATAAAAAAATACGAACGCCTTCCTCCTCTGAGCTGGATGAGGTTTACCGTAAAACTTACAAAACCAAAAAAGAGGATTTTCTTCAGTGCTGTTCCTGCGGGTATAATGATTGCGAACAGATGGCCATTGCCATTTTTAACGGGCTGAATCGTCCTGAAAACTGCAGACATTATAAAGAAGAAGCCTTAAAAAGAACAAGCCGCGAAGCGATGGAAAAAATCAACAATGAACTGGGATCTACGATTAAGAATGTCATTGCGAACATGGAAAGTGTTACCGGAAGCATTACCTCTGTCGCCACGGCAACCGAGGAATTAAGCGCCGCCGTCAATGAAATTTCCACTTCTTCATGCAAAGCCCGGGACGTTACGGAGAAAGCTTCCACCGAAACCCATGCGATCGGCAGCATCGTGAAGAAACTCGGCATTGCCGCCAAAGAAGTGACTCAGGTCACAGAGGCCATCTCCAATATTGCGGATCAGACCAAGCTTCTGGCCCTGAATGCAACAATTGAAGCCGCAAGCGCAGGGGCGTCCGGAAAAGGCTTCGCTGTGGTGGCCAGTGAGGTTAAAGAACTCGCACGGCAGACAGCAAAGGCTACAGAAGACATTGAGGTTAAGATTGAAGCCATTCAGAACTCCGCTGAAAACACGATCAAGGATATTGAAAAAATCAGTGATGTGATTGAGGAGGCAAAAGAAAACGTGGTGTCCATTGCCGCGTCCATTGAAGAGCAGGCTTCGGTGACTAAAGATGTTGCCCAAAATATTACCCAGGCGACAACCCGCGTCCAGTCCATTAATGAACAGATTGTGGGAATGTCCGACAAAATCAAGAAGGTTGCTGAATCTTTTATTCAGTAGAGGAATTGGAATTGCCCGGCTTGCGATAGGATCTTCGGTTGATCATATAGTTTGAGCCGGGCATTTTTTTTACCATTTTTTTTAATTCACTGGAAATGGCCGAAGCTTCTCCGGGATGAAGGATCATAGTCTGACGGGTGTCAATGACAGAAAGTGAAACAGTAGGAAGTGGAAATTTCTGGAGCTTTCCCTGACGGTCCTCTGTTTCAATAAATCCCCGTAAACGGTCTTCATCATCGGAAAGGGTTGAACTCACCAGGTCAAAATTCTGGATGACCTGTTTGCAGCATTCCTCCACCACGTCGGCAAGGACAATAAAAACAAAATCATCCCCACCGATATGCCCGATGAAACCTTTTTCCGGGCAAAGTCGTTTAATCACGTTGGTAAGGATTCTCGCAGTCATTCGGATCATATCGTCTCCGCGGGCAAAACCGTATTTGTCATTAAAGGATTTAAAATTATCGATATCGAGATAGGTCAGCCCAAAAGGGGTCTTATTGTTAATGAAATTCTGGATGGAGCTCATGATGGAATAATTACCGGGAAGTCTTGTCAGGGGGTTTGCATCCAGGTAGCGGTTGCCGAGAATTTCCTTGATCCGGACCCGAAGAAGGACTTCTTCCAGTTCGGTGTCCTCCATAACCAGGTCATCCAGAGGAAGCCCTGTGATGACAGGGATCAGAGAGTGAAAATCTGCTCTTTCCACAATGAGCATGAGAATCAAGTGCCCGTATACTGCATCATTTTTCATTTGTTTCAGAAAGTTTTCCCAGCCTTCAGTCCGGGTAGAAAGAAGAATGATATCCGGGGGGGTATTGTAAATCTGCGCCATTGCACTTAGAAGATCAGGATACTGATAAACAAAATAATTCTGGCCGGAAAGATAGTCAATCCAGGAATCAAACTGATGATCTTCTCTGAATAAACAGAGGATTCGTTTTTTTTCAAGAAAATCAGACATAGAAAATTTACTTCAAATCTTTAGGGGCAAGACTTGAAAGTCCTTCCAATTCCGGTTCAATTCTCTGGATAAGATTTCTTAAGGTTCTTCTGTTCAGTTTGAGGTCGCTTATGACAACAGGGGGGAAATCTTCAAGGGCGATCCCCTGTAACCCTTGACAGCCCAGGGCATTAACAATGATGTTGGCAGCGGAGACAATGGAGGTCCTCAGGCGGTGTTCAGGGGCTTTTTCAGGTTCATGATGAAATCCGATGGGCACTCCCAGTTTTGAGGGGAGGGTCCATTTTTCACAAATCCATTTTCCGATTTCAGAATGATCAAAACCTAAAAGATCCCGTTCGGTTTTCCATATTTCCTGCTTTTTTTTGCGGGCGGCATCGCAGACAAGCCGGAATTCTTCGGGGGCTTCAAGAAAAAAAATGACATGACCGATATCATGCAGCAGGCCGGCGACTGCCGACTCCTCGGAGATTTCTTTGGCGTCCGGCGTATTGAGTGTTAAAGCCAGATTCCGGCAGGCCATGGAAACCATGATGGAATGCCTCCAGAGCGGATAGGCTTCAGGGGTCAGGGTGTCAAACACGTTGGAGGTGACAATCAGACCTTTAACCGCATCAATTCCTAAAATAACGAGTGCCTGGGTTACCGTTCCGATGCGCCCCGGAAAACCGTAAAAGGCGGAGTTGACGAGTCTGAGCATTTTACTGGTAAGGGTTTGATCCTTGCTGAGTTCATCTGCAAATTTGGCCATAGAGGTATTAGGGTCTTTGGCCATTGTGGAAAACTTTGCCATCAGATTCGGAAGTGTGGGCAGATTGTAGAGTTGTTCCACTTTTTTCCGAAACTTGGCCTTATCAATTTTTATTTCGTTGCCATCCATGATTATTTCCGGGTTTCCAGTATTTCCAGCATAATTTCTTTTAAATCCATATGAAGGCTTTTGGCGGGAAGATGTGCAAACCGGGCATCAATTTCCTGACGCAGCCTTTGATACTCTTCATCGGATATTTTTTCATCTGAAAGAACATATATCCCGCTGATATTGTTTCGTACAAACTGGGTGATGATTTTTTCGCTCAATACAGTATTTTCTCCGCAGAGCGTTCTTCCGTTTTCATCCACTACGGGCTTGGCAAGAACCATTCCTGCAGAGGCAGTCTGAATTGAAATACATTTGATGGACATAATATGTTTGGCCTCCCCGGTGATTAAATTGTAGTCGATTTTTAAAAATCAAACAATCGAAATCTTATAAAACAGGCCATTCCTGATCGATTTTTATATCTTTCAGGGTGTCAAATGAAAAAGAATCATCAAAGGTTTCAAGCACAGTTTTTCTGCCGTCAGACTTGATTTTTATTTTTTGTCCGGGCTGTCTGTGGTGGAGAACATTGGCCAGGCAGACCGCTTTTTCAAGCCCGTCTCCACGGCTGAAATTAGTCACTTCATCAGGGGTGGCAAGCCGGGCTTCTTCATAAATGGATTCGGAAGGCCATTTGAGAAGGGTCTGATAGATATCCTTAACGGATTTTACCTCTTTAAAGGAAACGATGGAACAGGGATTCCGTTTCATGCAGCAGTGAAGATAGGGAAGGAGGTTTGTGCTGTCTATAAAGCGTGATGCTGAAAAGGCGAGGTCGGCCGTGGGATTCGTTTTCCGCATCTGCTGAAGATATTCCGTAATCTCTTCTCGTTTCATACCTACAGGCAGAGTGAGTTCCGGGGTTGTTAAAAATGTTTTCTGGATCTCCGGAAGATTGGGTGTGCGGCAGACGAATTTTTTCAGGTCGGTGATAAGGGCTCCTGAATCAGGGATGCATTTGAGATGGTTTCTGAATTCTTCATAGCCCTGTACATCTCCGCAGAAGAGTTTCCGGTTGTTGAGCTTTTGTTTGATGACATTCAGAACATCCCGGCTTTCATAGGGGGTGTGGCTGAATTCCTCCATGTCGATTTCCTGCATGAATTTTTTCCAGGAGGCATCACTGATTTTGTTTTTGCTGGTCTGTTCATATTTATACAGTTTTTCTGCTGAAATATAGTATTTACTTCCTTCAAAGACATATTCGAACTGAAAGTAGGCATGATATTGGGGATTCATTCTTAAAAAATTGGAGAAAATCTCAAAATCAACCGGTTGAATCAGGAAATGTCCCATTGATTTCAGGAACCGTTCATACTGGACCGGGGCTATGGTCGCTTCTTTAAAAAGGGTATGAATATAACCGGAATTATGAGCAATAAGGGTGATTTTTTCATTTTCAATGGCACGCCTTGCTTTGGCGGTCAGCTCTGTGCCGTTAAACCACATGGTTTTGGTCACGATTCTGCGGTTGTTGGTGATGACTCCGTCTTCTTTTGCAATAAAATTCTGGGAATGAAGGGGGGTTGCCATCATGAAAATATCTTCAAGGGGAACGCCCAGGACGATGTAAAGGGCTGCTGTATAAAGGGCGGCCAGGGAGACGCATTCGCCTGCCCCTGTATGATGTCCTGTTTTGTACCGGAAGGCATCCATGGCTTCAACGGTTTCCGTTTTCCAGTAGGGAATTTTTTCTGTATCATATTTATCCAGACCAAAATGTCTCCGTATATCCATGTCAAAATAGTATTTATCGCCCTCATAACCAAAAAGGGCATTGGATTCTTTAAGCGCTTCAGGATCAATAAAAGACGAAAAACGGGCGAGTTCAGTCGCTTTATCCGTGAGTCCCCAGGTTTCGAGGTCCAGATTAAAGGTATAGTGATCGATGATATACTGCTTGAGCCGTTGAATGCCTTTGTTAAAGCTCATGTCACGCACCCCCTTGAAAAAGGGATCCTCCCTCCAGCGCCAGATTTTCGGGGAAAGGATGTCTGCGAGAGCGGTAGAATACATGAGTTCCGGAAAGACGAATATTTCCATGTCTGAGAGACTGAAGGCAGAAGAGTATTTTTCAAAAAGATAGGGATTCATAATGCATTCCTGTTATTATTTTGTTGGCTCAGGTTAGACTTTTGTTTACAGTTAATATGTTTTTGAACACTGTAGCATTACTTGAATTTTAGGAGAAAGGGAAAAATATGAGCGGAAACCTGATTGATCTGACTCAGGCTAATTTTGAAAGTGAAACAGCCCAGGGACTGACCCTGGTGGATTTTTGGGCGCCCTGGTGCGGACCCTGCCGTATGCAGACCCCCATTCTTGAAAAGATCTCAGCCAAGATGGGCAGCACTGTGAAAATCTGCAAGGTCAATATTGATGATGAGCAGGATATTGCCTCCAATTTCGGCATACAGAGCATTCCGACCCTTCTCCTGTTTAAAGACGGACAGCTTCTTCACAAGATGGTGGGACTTCAGAATGAAAATACCCTGCTCTCTGCCCTTAAAAATGACTAAAAATCAGTCCTCATAGAAAAAGAGGGGATCTTCCCTCTTTTTCTATCATATCCTGTCAAGTTCTTTCAGGATATCAAGATGCTCGTCGAAAAGAAGCGTCATGGTGATGGTAAATACATTTAATACACTTGAACAAGGCGTGCAATTTTTGGCTCCGGTATCTTTGAGCCGTTCCCCCATTTTACAGTTTATGACGCCAAGTTTTTCATAAAATCCCTTGAGACTTTGAAGCCCCCAATCCGGAGTCTGTCCGTCTGTTTTTTTGAAATACTGTTTGAGAAGAAAGGTGGAGGTTGCCCGGTATACCGTACAAAACGGGCTTGAAAAGGGTTCGTGAAACCGGACCATGAGTTTGAACTCCCTGAGAATGGGACATAATGAAGTGGCAAAGCGTAAGCCGATGAGACTGGAGATGGGCTCATAAACAGGTTTTTCACACATCATTTGTTTATCCGGAAAAATCACCGTGCACTTGACCTCATCATTATTAAGGGGGTTCGCTGAGAAATACTCAACAATGTCAGCAATGGAGAGAGCTCCAGGACAATATTTATGCTCCCCGGATGAAAGAGGACAATGAGGACATTTGTGGAAATCGAGTTCTCCCCAGGCAGGGGTGTTCTTGGTGTAATGAACGGGAGTGTTTGACATTAAGTCCACATGAGTATCAAAATTTTTGGAAGCCCCTTTTTTAAAATCAAAAACATATTTGATATCAACAAGGGAAGGGTCTTCGACCAGCGAATTATCCATGGAGTATTCCTTTTAGGCTTTTACTTTTTAATTTTTTCTTCCCGGTACTGAAGATAAACGTTTTTAAAGGAATCATAGGGATCCAGAGCTGCCTTTTTCAGGGTCTCATAGTTTCCGGGATTCAGGGATAATACATTGAGGTATCGGAGTGCATGAACGCTGTATTGTTCAAGATCGTCCAGATAATCAATGGGATTTAAATAACCGTCTCCCCACAAGCAAAGACCATCCCGTAAACTGGAAGGCCCTAAAAACGGAATGACCACATAAAATCCATGTCCGATGCCGTAATAGCCTAAAGTCTGTCCCAGGTCCTCATCCTCCGCTTCCAGATGGAAATTTTTTTTTGCAGGATCGAAAAATCCGAAAAATCCGAAAGTGGTATTGATACTGAAACGGCCCAGGGTTCTTAACGAAGCCTTAAATTTACCCTGAAGGAGATTGTTGATCAGGGGCACTGGTGTTTTCAGATTATTGAAAAAATTTTTAAGGCAGATGCGGACAGAGGAGGGCAGGATTTTAGAATATCCCCTTGCCACAGGCTCCATGACCCTGAAATACATTTTATCATTGAAGTCAAAAATTTTTCGGTTGATCTTCTGAAGAGGATCCCAGATTTCCGTTTTACCGGCCGCATTTTCATATTCATCTTCATAATCGTCCTCCTCATCTGCGGGCGGGTTAGCCGAGGTTTCGGATTTTGGCGGTGTTTGTGCTTGTGTTTCTGCTGCCTGAAGAAAACAGGGTTGCAAAAAAACAAGTGCCGTCAACAACCACAAATAAAGAAAAGATCGAATTCGTTTTGCAGAGTCTGAAGGGCGTAATCCGTTTTGCATTGTTTTTAACCTTTGAAGAAAAAGGGTGTTTTAGGTCCATGGAAGAACCTGGGTTTAATTATTAAGGAGCGGTAAATCGGTTATTTGTTTTTTTCCTTTAATTTTTTAATTAATGACTCATAATTCTGTTCATCGAGAATTTTTTTAAACTGGGTACGGTAGTTTTGAATCAATCCCACTCCTTCAATCACCACATCATAAACCCTCCAGTCGTTTTCGCGAGCAATCATTTTATAAATAATGGGGACATTCCCGTTTTCCATGGCAATGAAGGTTTCAACAGAAAATTTTCCGGCTTCCATTTCCTCTTCCTTGCCCATATTGATTTTCTGATTATTATACATTTCCATTTTTTCAATATAGGTGTCTTCAAGAAGGGTCTTAAAAAGATCGACAAATTCTTTGTTTTCTTCTCCTGATCTTTTTTTCCATTCTTTTCCTAAGGCGCGTTTCGACATCTCCGTGAAATCAAAACGTTTTTCCAATACTTCGCGCATGGTCGCCCTTCGTTTTTGTTTATTGGCGTCCCCGGACATTGCAGGATCGCTGACAATGGAAAGAATTCTGTTGGTGTCTTTTTCAATAATGCTCCCAGCGGGGCCGGCATTAACAAAGACAGAGATAAGTCCGCATAAAAAAACGGATAAAAGAGGGGTTGCGAAATATTTCATGAATAAACTCCTTATTTTTCTACTTTGCCGAATACAAATTTACCGATAAGCTCTTCTATATCCAGAGGGGACTGAGTTTCAACAAGAAAGGATCCGTCTTTCAGAAAGGTGTCTGATCCGCCCGGAGAAAGGTTTACGTATTTATCGCCGATAAGGCCGCTTGTTTTGATTTGAACAATGGTGTCATCCGAGATTTTGATGTCTTTTTTAATCTTAAGAACAATCACAGCATCCAGATCTTCATTTTCCAGAATCATATCCGTCACCCGGCCAACTTCAATTCCTGCAATTTCCACCCGGGCATCTTTTTTGAGTCCGGCAATATTGCTGAATTTCGCCTTAAGCGTGTATTCGTGGGTATTAAATAATTCGAGTTTGCCGAGCCGCAAGGTCAGATAGCCCACACACAGGATTCCAATTACAACAAAGATTCCCACCATGACTTCCACATATAATTTTTTCATTGTCTGCTCCGTTTTTATGTCAAATCAAAATATGCTACTATTTTCATTTCTTCTTTGGCTTTTTCCACAACAGCCTCCAGATGAACCTGGGTTTTGGATTCCGAAAGACCGGCGCTGATGGAATAGTTGATGGGGGGGCATCCCACATTGGACAGAGGAGGATAGGCTTTAAGCGCTGCTTCCAGTTTTCCCAGAAGTATTTTTGCCATGCCGATCCGGGTATTGGGAAGAATGGTCAGGATCAGGTCGTCGCTGTAGCGGGAGTGTTCTCCTGAAATTCTTAAATACTGTTCTACAAAAGAAGCGAAGTGCTGAATCACTTTCTGCCCCATGACAAAGCCCAGGGATTCATTTATGATTTCCAGTCCGTTTATTTTAAAAAGGATTATGGAAAAAAAGGATTCTTTATGGATTTCCTCTGTGGTTTCAAATTTTTGTGTAATGCAGGCTTTGGAATTAAGGCCTGTGAGTTCATCTTTGAGATTCTCAACCCCCCGTATAAATTCCTGAACAACAGGATTGCTGACTTTATTGATTTCTTCAGGGGTGCAATCCGCAATAATTTCTCCGTTATCCAGCATGGCGATTTTTTGCGAGATATAAAAAACATCCGGAATTTCATGACTGACCATAATTCCCGTAAATCCGAATTTTTTCTGCATGTGGGAAATCATGCTATGAACGGCGTTTTTACGGATAGGGTCAAGGCCCGTTGTGGGTTCGTCAAAGAGCACAATGGAGGGATCCATGACAAGAGCCCTGGCAAGACCCACTCTTTTTTTCATTCCCCCGGATATTTCGGCCGGGTATTTTTTAACAATCTGAGCCACTTCCAGCTTATCCAGCTTGTCCATGACTTTCTGGTGTATTTCCGTTTTTGAAAAACGGGTGTTTTCACGAAGGGGAAGAGCCACATTATCGTAGATGTTCATGGAATCAAAAAGCGCTACATTCTGAAAAAGATAACCGATCTGGTTTTTAAGTCTTGATTTTTCCTTTCGGGATAAGGTCAGGATATTCCGGTTTTCAAAAAAGATTTCCCCGGAATCGGGTTCAATAAGACCGATGATATGTTTGAGCAGAACGGTTTTTCCCATGCCGCTCTTGCCGATGAGGGTCGTAATCTCACCCCTTTTTATATCCAGGTTGACGGAGTTAAGCACAGTCAGCGATCCGAAGGACTTTGTGACGTTTTTAAATTCTACCAGTGTTTCTGCCATAACATCCTTTCTACATGAGTAAAGCGGTGAGAACGTAATCCAGAATGAGGATAATGACACTGGAGATGACCACAGAACTTGTTGTGGCCAATCCCACGGATTCTGAGCCGTGAACACCCTGTTCAAGGGTTGTGCAGTAAAAACCGCGGTAACAGCTTATTCCGGCAATAAAAACAGCAAAAAACAGAGGTTTGAGGAGTCCGGTTGTGACATCCTGGAGGGACGTTTGGGCAATCATATTGTTGAAAAAAATACCGGAATTAACTCCCAGCATGACGACTCCGGCAAGCCAGCCGCCCAGAATTCCGACGATATCGAAGATTGCGGTGAGCAGGGGGAGGGAAAGAATGCAGGCAAGGAGTCTCGGGGAGACCAGAAATTTGACAGGATGAATGTTCATGGTGTCGAGAGCGTCGATCTGTTCAGAAATCCGCATGGCGCCTAGTTCTGCGGCAATGGCGGAGCCGGCTCTTCCGGTGACCATTAAGGCGGCAAGAACAGGCCCCAGTTCTCTTAAAAGACTGATGGCAATGGCACTTCCCAAAAGACCTTCAGAACGGAATTTGGAGAGAGTGTAATATCCCTGAAGTCCCAGAACGAGTCCAGTAAAGAGTCCTGTCAGGCATACCACCAGAAGAGATTTAACGCCTACAAAATACATCTGTTCAGTGACGCGCATGATTTTAAAGGGTTGGGTAAAACAGAGCCGGAATGCATTTACGATAAACAGGGTGATTCTGCCAAGTTCCTGGATATTGCAGATCGTGGAGTTGCCGATCGCAGCCAGTTGTTTTATCGCATAATTCATAAGAGTTCCTTTTAAGGATTGGCATGAAAGGGTATCCGAAATCCTTTTGGCTGACAATAAAAAACGGGAGACGGGAATTCTTGTTTATTTTTTTGCCGGAAGGGTTTTCTCCAGGGGGAGCTGCCGCTGGATGGTCTCGGTGTTAAAATAATTTTTTGAGCTCTTTTTTCTTTTAAGGGAGATGGAAAGAAGGGATGAAATATAAAGGAGATAGGAAAAGTTGATCAGAAGGCAGAGTTCTGAAACAGAAAAGAAAAGAATATTCATGAAAGAGGAGAGTTCTCTTTCATGTTTCAGGAAAAAAAACAAAGAACCTCCCACAGCCAGACAATTGAGCAGAGCCATCAAAAATTTTGACCAGGGTCTCACAACCAGAGCTCCTTCTTGTGCATTTATAATGGGACCTGATTTTTTAAGGGGCAAAAGCCATGTAAAAATCATGGTCGGATTATTATCCCTGCCGGGAATTGTTAATCAGTTTACAGATTTTTATGAAGTTGATAAATGTTTTTAATGTTTTTTGATATGGAATCTTGAGTAATAAATAGATTAACCGAAAAGGCTGATTATGAATTTATTAGAATCGATCAAATCGCATCAGGATAAAATTGCTGTGGTGGGACTGGGTTATGTCGGACTTCCTCTGGCGGTTGAATTCGGAAAAAATTTTAAAACCATTGGTTTTGATGTCAATGCGAAAAGGATCAGTCTTCTCAAGTCTAAACAGGATTTTAACCGTGAAATGACTGCCGAAGCGATCAGCAGGGCCTCTCACCTGGAGTTTACTTCTGACTCTTCAAAGCTGAAGGAAGCCCGTTTTATCATTGTTGCTGTTCCCACCCCCATTCATAAAAGCAAACAGCCTGACCTTTACTGTATGACTTCTGCGTCAGAAATGGTTGGAAAAAATCTTTCCCGGGGAAGCATCGTGGTTTATGAATCCACGGTTTTTCCGGGTGTTACAGAGGAAATCTGCGCTCCTATCCTTGAGAAGGAATCCGGGCTTAAGTGCGGCCGGGATTTTTTTGTAGGCTATTCCCCGGAGCGAATCAATCCCGGAGACCATGATCATACGGTAGCGGATATTCTGAAGATCGTTTCCGGACAGAACAAGGAAATCCTTGAGACGGTGGCCTCGGTTTATAGCCTTGTCATCAGGGCAGGAGTTTTTAAGGCAGAATCCATTAAAAGTGCTGAAGCCGCAAAAGTGATTGAAAATACCCAGAGAGACCTGAATATCGCTCTTTTTAACGAGCTCTCCATTATTTTTGACAGAATGAATATTGACACTAAAGCGGTTATTGAAGCCGCCTCCACAAAATGGAATTTCATCCGGATGACGCCGGGTCTTGTAGGAGGGCACTGCATTGGGGTTGATCCTTATTATCTGACCTATAAGGCCCAGGAAATGGGGTACCATCCGGAAGTGATCCTTGCCGGACGTCGTATTAATGACGGGATGGGGAAATACATTGCCGAGCAGACGGTGAAAAATATGATTTTCTGCGATAAAACCGTTAAGACCGCAAAAGTGCTGGTCATGGGCATTACCTTTAAGGAAAATGTTTCAGATATCCGTAATTCCAGGGTGATTGATGTAATCAATGAACTTAAGGAATACCGTGTGGATGTGAGTGTCTGCGACCCTATGGCCGATGCGGAAGAGGTTCGTCATGAATACGGACTTGAGCTCATCCCCTATGACCCGGAAGCCCATTATGATGCCGTCATTGTGGCGGTTGCCCATAATGCTTTCAAAAAACAGTTAACGGTTGAGGCTTTAAAAAAACTTCTGGCCGGAAATGGAAAATCAGGAGTCCTGATTGATGTGAAGTGGCTTTTTGATAAGGAAGAAATTCAAAACGCAGGACTTGTTTACTGGAGGCTCTGATCCAGAGGAAAATAGGGCGGATATGAAATATGATGCGGTAATTATCGGGAGCGGGATCGGAGGGTTGACGGCTGCGGTTCTTCTGGGTGAACAGGGTTTTAAGGTGCTTCTTGTTGAAAAGGCTCCGGCTATCGGAGGTGCATTAAAACGTTTCTATCATTCAGGCCTGGCCTTTGACTCCGGATTTCATTTTACCGGAGGTTTTGATGAGAAAGAAATATTTTCCGACATGCTTAAGATTCTGGGAGTCTATCCTTTTTTAAAGGAAAATATCCGGACCGTCAGCCAGCATTTTTATCTTCCCTTTTCAGGAAATCATCTGGTTATCAACGGGCAGGAAAGCCAGAAAAACAGTCTGAAAAATCTTTTTCCAGATGAAGCCGGCGCCCTTGATGATTATTTTTCTCTTCTTGAAAAAACGATGATAGCCTGCAGGCTTTATGATCTGCCTTCACTTCTTCAGAATCCTTTTTTTGAACTCAGGGAAGACACCTTGACTCTTCAGCAGGTTCTGGATCAGCATTTTAAAAACGAAGAGCTTAAAACGATTTTATCCGGAGCCTGTGTTTCTCACGGCACCCCTCCCGATGAGATTTCCTTTGCCAATCACATCCGCGTCGCCGGGTATGTGATGGACAGGATGTTCACCTTTAAAAACGGAGGGGACGACCTTTTTAATGTTTTATCCAGGAAAATAGGAACGCTTCCTGTTGAGGTGAAAACGTCCTGTTTTCCGACGGAGTTCCGGTTTGAAAACAAAACAGCAAAAGGCCTGGTCCTCAGTACCGGCGAATACATCGAAATGGACCAATGCCTTTTTACGATTCATCCCAAAGAAATTCTGAAGGCGTTTCCTCCTTCCACGTTTACGCCTGCGCTCATACACCGGATTGAGGATTTTGAAAGTTCCAATGGTTTTTTCTGCGTGTATGGGACTCTTCCTTCCCCCCGTCCTATTTCTCATGAACTGCACCTTATTCTGCCTGAATCCGGCGTGAATCAGTATTTCAGAGAACCCTTTAAGGAACAGGGCATTCTGAGTCTTATGCTGGCCTGTCATCGGGAGAAAATTACCTTTACAAGCATGGAAACAATATTTTATGAACAGGTCAAAACCATGGAAGGCAGAAGCCAGGCCTATGATTTTTTTAAGCGGAAAAAAACTCAGGAAAATATGAAATTGATTGAGCAATGCATCCCTGATTTAAAAGAGAAGATGACTCCAATGAGTTCAGCAACCCCACTGACTTTCAAGGCCTACCTGAATGACTTTGACGGTTCTGCCTATGGGGTAAAACAGAAAATCGGACAATACAGTCTTCTGGGACGCTTAAGGTTCCGTAATGTTTATTGCGGAGGGCAGAGCGCCGTGCTTCCCGGAATTGTAGGGACCATGTTCAGCAGTTTCCTGATTGCAAGGCAGATGATGTCCCTCCCTGTTTTTGATAAATGGATGTATAAGGAACTGGCAAAAATATGAGACGCGTTGTCATTACCGGTATGGGAGTTGTAAGTCCTCTGGGCTACGGAATATCTTCTCTTATGGACGGGATTGCCGAAGGCAGAAGTGCGGTTCGTTTTCTTGAGGGCTGGGACCGGCTCAAAGGACTTAAATGTCTGGTGGGCGCCCCGGTCATTCTGAAGGATGAAAAGAATATTCCCCGGGTGTTCCGGCGTTCCATGAACAGGATGTCCATTATGGCCGTTCAGGCCTGTGATGAAGCCCTGGCTGCGGCAAATTTGAACAGGGAAACATTAGGTAGCGGACGAGCGGGCTGTGTGATGGGCTCCACGACAGGAAGCCCTGAAGCCATTGAATCGGCCTTTGAGAAAATTCTGGCCGGATCCATCCATGAGCTCACATCGCTGGCCTTTTTTAAAACCATGTCCCATAGCATTTCCGCAAACGTGGCCCAGTATGTCGGGCTTTCGGGAATGGTGATATCGGCTTGTGCCGCCTGTGCATCTTCGCTTCAGTCTCTCTGCCTTGGCGCCGATCTTATCCGGTTCGGGAAACAGGAGGTCATGATTTGCGGAGGTGCGGAAGAATTGCATCCGGTCACGATCGGGTCTTTTGATATTCTGGAGGCAACTTCCATCCGGTATCAGAACACTCCGCAGAAAACCCCCCGGCCTTTTGACAAGGAGAGAGACGGTCTTGTGTGCGGGGAAGGGGCCGGGGTGTTGATTCTGGAAGAGTATGAACATGCACTTGCCCGCGGTGCGGATATTCTGGCGGAAATTACAGGAACTTTTACCAATACCTCCAATGCCCCCATGACTCAGTCAGATGCCCCGTCTCTTGGATTATGCATGAAAGGGGCTCTTGAAGAGGCCGGTCTTTCTCCGGGGGATATTGACTATATCAGTGCCCATGGGACGGGGACCCTTCAGGGCGATTCTGCTGAAGCTTCAGCCATTCAATCCATTTTTGGAAACAGGGTGCCGGTGAGCAGCCTTAAAGGATATATGGGGCATACTTTGGGGGCTTCAGGAGCAATAGAGTCAGCGGCCTCCATTATGATGATGAAAAAAGAAA
This sequence comes from uncultured bacterium, assembly GCA_964443875.1. Lineage (GTDB taxonomy): Bacteria > Auribacterota > JAFGBW01 > JAFGBW01 > JAFGBW01 > CAYUET01. The sequence continues at coordinate 45,716 of CAYUET010000004.1, forward strand.
TACTGTACCCCGGCTTAAATCTTGACAAACCGGCTGAGGATTGCTCTATAATCAACCTCCTTTTAAAAAAGGAAACAAAAACCGTCAGAAATGTTTTGAAAAATTCATTTGCTTTCGGGGGAATAAACGCATCAATTATTTTCAGGAGTTTAGGATAATGACGGACGAAGAGATTAAAAATAAAGTGAATCAGATTTTCATCGAAGAATTTGAAATTTCTCAGGAAAAAATTGTTCCGGAGGCTGAAATTTTCACCACTCTCGGTCTTGATAGTCTTGATATTGTTGATCTGGTGGTCGCTCTTGAAAAGATTTTTGATGTGAAGATAAAATCCAGGGAGAGCCTGCAGCAGATCCGTACAGTAGGGGATATTTATCAGTTTATTATTAAAACCCGCGATGCACTTAAAGAAGAACAGAATCGGCAGGATTGAGTGTCCCTTTTTTTAGGAACCCTTTATTTAAAGGGTTAAGGGCTGTAGTGAACCGGATCCACTGGAGGATCCTTCCGGACGGGTTTTCCATTTTATTTGTTCTCGTAAAAATCAAGTCTTAATAAAAGGAAAAAACGGGTGCGGCTTTTTTTGTTTAATCTGCTTTTCTATATGGTTTTTCTTTCCTACAGCCTGTTTCTGTCCTTCCTTTTTTTAATTTTTCTTATTCCTGTTAAATTGATCAATCCTCTTAAAGGTGCGCAATTGATCCGTTGTGGAGTCTGGATATACGGCAGAGGGCTGATCAAATATGCGATACGTCCTTTTATCACCTGCGAGTTTATCAGGGATTTTGAAGGGCCCATCAAACCCGGCTCTGTTTTTGTCCTGAATCATAATTCTTTTTCCGATACCTTTGTTTTCGGTCTTCTTCCTTTTATGGATGCGGTGATGGTTGTCCGGGCCTGGCCTTTTAAAATTCCCGTCCTGGGTTTTTTTGCGAGGCATGCAGGCTACCTGAATATTGATGGGGGATCTTCCGAGCATGTCCTTCAAACTGCCGGAAAACTTCTCCGTCAGAAGGTTTCCATCATGATTTTTCCGGAAGGAACCCGTGCCGGAGACAAGCCGATGGGCAGATTTCACAGCCTGGCCTTCAAAATCGCCTCTGAAAACCAGGCCGATATCATCCCGATGGTCATCACCGGGAACAGGCAGTGTCCCAGACGAGGCTCAATCATTATGAGGCCGGTCAAGGTAACCCTGAGGGCCCTGAATCCCGTGACTCCGTCCTATTATTCGGACATTAATCTTTTTGTGCTTAAGAATAAAATCCGCAATCTGATCTGCCGCAATCTTGCGCTTATGGAAGGGAAGTCTTTAAAACCTCTCTGCGATGAAGAGACTGCGCTGAAGATCATGCCGCATAAGCCGCCCATGCTTCTGGTTAAAAAACTCCTGCGCTCTGAAGAAAATTTTGCCCGGACAGAAATCCGGATAACCCCGGATAACCCTTTTCTGGATGCCTGCGGAAATCTTCATGAGGCCGTTTTCCCTGAGCTTATAGCCCAGACGCTTGCTCTTAATACCGCCTATACACGAAGTCTATGCAATGATATCCTTAAAAGCGGATTTGTAGTGGGATTCAAACATTTCAAGGTATACCAGAGCGCCAAAGTATTTGATTTTCTGACGGTGGATATCCGTAAAACAGGAGAGTTTGAAAACCTGACCATTATCGAGGGAAAAGTTTTTTATGAGGATTCCCTTATCGCTGAAGGGGAAGTCCGGATCTGGGCCTGAGCGAGTTGAATGACTAAGATGGTCGTAATAAGAAAGGGCAGATTAGCCCTTCTATTGCATGAAAAATCAGAAAAAATCCATTCGAACCCTAATAAATCAATCCTTCCAGCCCCACTGTTGACTTCAATCTTTGGGTACAAATTGTCCCCAATCATGCATTCAGACAAAAAACAACCTTTTATCTGTGCAAGCCTGTTTTGACTGGGTCAAACAGGCATTGCATCCCGAATATTTGTCGCTTACGCGCAAAATTCGGGTTAGGCTGCAGATTGAAATAGACCGGGGAACGTTTGATTAAATTGTGTAAGCGCCTGCTGATCGTCTTTTTTGGAGAGTCTGAGATAATCAATAATTTCCTTGAGAACAACAGTTAATTGCTGGTTGTTCATTTCAGGAATGTTGGCAATTTTGTTTTGAAGACTTTTGGATAAAAATGTATTTTTTATGGTTATTCCGGCATTACTGTCAGTTTCGATGTCTTTTTGAATGGATTCGTAGTGATTGCCAAGTTTGTTTTTAATCACCATTAAAACTCCGACCCAGTCAGTCGTTTCATAGGCATTCAGGCTTTTCCCGAAAATGTTGCAAAGATCAGGGCCTTCGAACTTCTCGTCTATTTTGTCTTTATAGACTTTAATTTCAGCATCCCATTTTTTCCATTTATTGATTCTGATTTCGCTATTCACTTGTGCCGCGTAACTGACAAAACCTTCGAAAAACTGTTTCTCACAGGTAGCTAAAAGTTCGGCAGCAATCACTTTCGAATCCAGTTCCTTATTTTGCATTTTTTCAAGGAGTATATGTTCAATGTTGGCGTTCTGTCCCTTGTGTTCTTTTATTAGCAGGACAAGATCTTCAATATTTTTATCTTTATGATGCATATCCATCATAAAATTCCCGGTTTCATCATTCATGGCATTCATGGAATATTGAATTTGAAGAAGTCTTGAAATGTATTTCGCTGAGTTGGCAAGGGATTTGTGGGGATCCTCCGCATACTTCTCTTTTGTCTTGAGCATTTTGGCTGCATTTTCAATCATGGAGCAGAGCTGGCGATAGGACATTCCTTTTTCTCTTAAATTGATGTATTCAAGACTTTTCGGGTCATATCCGGCCATCTGGCCGTTTATGACAGTTTCTATAAAGGCCCCCGGAGTAAGATAGGCATCATCTTCAAAACTTTTTACAATCATGGATTGCATCAGAAGATCTTTCATGACTTCAGGGTCTGATGAATCTTTTTCCTTGCTTTTAATGGCGTCCTTCATTGCTGATAATTTTTCAAGCTCAACAAGAAAAAGATTGTTTTTAATAATTTTATCGACTTCCTTCTGCTGATATTTATCCAGAGAGGGGTAATTTAAAGGACGTCTTAAGGAGATTTCATCCATGAACGCGTTGAATCTTCTTTCCCCCATTCCGATCATGAGATTCATGGTTCTAAGCAGTTCGTCATTTTTTCCTTTAAGCGATTTTGTCAGGCTTTCCTTCAGATTTTTCCAGGCGGGGGAATCCGTACTGCCGACATTCTGCAGGAAGGCAAAAAAAGACATGGCCGTTTCTATGGTCATGACCTCATTGGAGGCGCTGCCGAACTCCTCAAGATTGAACAGGATGGGATCCGTATAAACATTGGTATCAAAGCAGGTGTCCGGAAAAACATAGGGGCCACGTTCTGCCGTCTGTCTCATGAGGGCATTGAATTTTTCATAGAATTTTTTCACAACTACTTCCGAGCGGTTATTCAGGATTCCCGGGGTTAAAGATTGAACTGTGGGATCATAGTCGCTTTGCACCGGCTGAGCAGACCCGGGAGTGTTGATCCTGTGCGAAACAGCTTTCCCTTCATTTTGGATATCTTTCCCGGCAACTTCATGTTCAGCCTCATTAATAAGGAGGTCTATAATCTGTTTTCGTCGCGTATCAAGATTCTTAATGATTTCCGGATCGGTTAACTGGCCCTGATTGATCCATTTTCTAAGCTGTTCCCAATTGTTCAGAGTGACAAGAAATTTGAAGTAAGCGTCATTTTTGAGATCTTCAATGTGCGTCAAGGTACTGAGGGTTTTAGGCAGGGTGGAAATTTCACCCAGCAGGTTTTCCGTGTCCTTCGCTTTTGCAACGGAGGGAATGTTGATGGGGCTATACTCCTTGAGGGCCTCCTGAACAGTTTCGCTGACAGCAGACAGGAGAAGGTCATGGGATGCCGAAGAATCCATACGGTCTGAAAGACTTAACAGACTGCTCCAGATTCCGTAAAGAGTGTCTTTACGGACCTCCATCTGGGGGATTTGAAGCAGGGATTTATGAATGGAATTCATTATTTCCAGGTATTTTTTATCAAGCCCTTGTTTGGTGTTCAGCCATTTTTCAAAATTTTTTCTGTCTTCCTGCAGAAACTTTTCATTGTTTTCGAGGAGAAAATCCAGGGCTTCCATATGAAGAAGCTGGGCGGAAGAAATATTCCTCAGGTGGGATGCAGGGGCCAGAACCTGACGGATAAAAAAATCATTCTGATTGCTGATTTTTTTGCAATCCACTCCGGTGCTGCTCATTAAGGTATAGCATAAAGCCGGGATTGCAATAAGTATATATACAGACTTCCTCGTCATTGTTATTTTATAATCCTTATTAGTTACTTTTATAATGTAGAAATTGTACCTTATGCGGGGTAGGGAGTAAAGATCTCGGATGTATTTTTTTTGCATATAAGTTTTATTGATTCTTTTTAGAGAAACGTGCTATTTTTTGTTAAATCCGGATTGGGGAAATTTTTGTACAAGCCTAAGCGAAGTAAAGATTTAGTTGAATAATTAATTAAGGATAAATCAGGTGCCTCCATTTAAATTATTATCTTGTGAACAGAGCCGTGAACTGGATAGAAAAACGATTGATCTGGGTTATGCCTCAGGTGAAGAGCTTATGCGGCGTGCCGGAAAGGCTATTGCAGCAAGAGTGATGGAGACCTGCAGGATCCGGAATTTCTCAAAAGAAATTCTTTTGCTCGCCGGAAAGGGCAATAACGGAGGGGATGCTTTTGTTGCGGCCTTTTATCTCCATCAATCCGGATTCGATCCCAAGATTCTCTTAACAACACCCACAGAAAACATCCGGGCCGAAGCGCTGACTCATTTTAAGAAGCTCGAAAAATTACCGATTCCTGTCGCCTCCGCCCTTAAGGCTCAGGAAATCAGAATGGTATTGAACCAGTTTAAAGGGGATGTGATTGTTGACGGACTTTTGGGTACGGGGTTTACACCTCCCCTTTCGGATTATTATCAGGAAGTCATCAGGATGATCAATCAGACGAATGCCTGCATCCTGTCCATTGATATTCCTTCTGGACTAAGCCGTATTAAAAGTGATTCCCCGATTATTATGGCGGACCAGACGCTGTCTCTGGGGACGGTCAAAGATGTGCTTGTCTCCTCGGGGAGCATAGACTATTCAGGCAGAGTCATTCCTGTGGATATCGGGTTTCCCACCCAGCTTGTGAATGAGTATTATACCAATATTCATGTTTTTGATCCCGCGGATTGCCGGCTGTATCTGCACAGACGTCTTCGCAGTGCGCACAAGGGGAACTTTGGGCATGTGCTGGTGGTCGGCGGAAGTTTCGGGATGTCCGGGGCTGCGATTCTTTCGGCTTATGGAGCTCTGAGGGCAGGGTGCGGACGAGTCTCTGTCTATACAGAAAAAGAGAGCCGTCCGATTGTGCACTCCGTTCTTCCCGAGGCGATGACCATAGATTTTGATCATCTTGTCGAAAAATGGAGGAAAAGAAAAAGTAATGAGCTCAGGAAGGCTCTTGAAATGTTTTCCGTGCTCTGCATAGGTCCTGGGCTAGGCAAATCCTCCAGGGCCTTACATCTTCTTAAGGCCCTGGGTGAGAATTTTAAAGGATCTGTGCTTTTGGATGCGGATGCACTGAATCTTCTTTCTTTGAATCCGGGAATCATCGGAGTCTTTTCACAGGAAAAGATTTTAACCCCTCATCCCGGGGAGGCGGCCAGACTTTTGGGGGTTACAACCAGAGACGTTGAGGCAGACCGGGTGCAGTCCATTCATAACCTTCAGAAAAAATATAATTCAACCATACTCCTCAAAGGGGCTAATTCACTGGTTTCAGATTCAGGAGTTTCCACTCTTCATCTGACAGGGACTCCGGCCATGGCTCAGGGGGGGATGGGGGATGTTTTGTCCGGTATTATCGCAAGCTTTATGGGGCAGGGATTGCTGCCTTATGATGCATCTAACTTGGGAGTTTGTCTTCATGGTCTATGTGCGGAATATCTCGAAGAAGAAAAAGGCCCGTTTGGTTTTATGGCAAAGGAAACTGCAGATATTCTGCCTGTTGTTGTTAAAAAATTAGGCAGATTTCCAAAAAGGTCGCTCTGAAAACTGACATTTATTGTTTGTAAAATAAACATTTGAGAACAGTTTATTATTTTTTAGTTAAAAATTCTGCTTCAAAATAAAACGTTTGTTTATGTAAGCTATTTTCAGCATTGGTATTATGGATGGTATTGTGTTTTAGTTTTTTTATTTTTAATTGAGAGAGATATTGGATGTTTGTGGTACAATTAATGCAAAAATGTTAATAGAGATATAATCTTGATAAAATTACGACAAAAGAGGAATTATGCCCGAAGAAAAGAAAACAGCTGCGGATAAGAAGCCTGCCGAGGATAATGCTTCCCCGGATTTGGCCCCCCTGATTCCGGGTTTGGAAGGGGGCTCTGAAAATAATAAGCATTGGCTCTTGATCGGAAGCTGTATTTTGGGGGCATTGCTTTTAATGGTTCCCTATTATTTTTTTTATCAATGGGGATATCAGAAAGGGTATGAGGCGATTTTTAAGCCGAATCCGGAGAGTTTGCAGCCTGTTTCCGAATACTGCAAACATGCCTTATACCCCCTTCGTAAAATCGAAATCAATCTTCTGGATGCAAATCCCCGCATGTTTATGGTTTTGTCTCTGTATCTGGGGCTGAAAACAAATGAGGAGCTTTCAGAATGCGCTGCCAAGGAAAGTATTTTGAGAGACCTGGTCATTTCCGTGGTATCTCGTTTTAAATCCAGTGAAATAGCCTCTGCAGAGAACATGAACAAATTAAAAAGATTGATCAAGGATGAGATGAATGCTACCCTGTCAAAGGCACGTGTGGTTGAACTGTTTTTTACAGAAAATCGCATTAAAATTTTACAACCCGTCAAATATTTTGATTCAGAATAGGGAGTGTTGCCATGGCAGATAATGACAAAAAACAAAAAGAAGCCGAGACCGCTGCTCCTGCAGCTCCGGAGAAAGCTTCTTTATTCAGCAAAAAAAATATTATCATTTTATCTGTGCTCCTCATCGTTATAGGGGCAGGTGCCTTTGCAGGTATAAAAATGATTGGAAAAAATACCAAGAAGGACGCTAAAAAAGAGGAGTCGTCTTCTGAGCATAAAAAAGAGAGTTTTATTTACACTTTCAAGCCTTTGATTACCAATATTGCCGGAACAAATGCCAGCCGGTTTTTGAAAGTCACGGTCAGCCTCCAATATGAAGAAAGGGAACTGGAAAAAATTTTTGATGAGAAAAATGCAATTTTTCTGGATACCATGAATGGAGTCTTTAGTTCTTTGACCCTGGAACAGGTGACAGAAATAACCCAGAGGGATGGTTTGAAGAGAGAAATTCGCGATAAGATTAATGAAATTCTGGCTGAGGCGAAAAAACCCCAGATAAAAAACATTTTTTTCAGTGAATATATTTGTCAATAGGAAGGAAATGCCGCCGTGGAAATAAAAAACTCAAAACCTGGCGAGGTGTATCAGGTTAAAGACCGGAAAATAATTTCGGATTTTCTCTCTCTGGACCGGGTCTGGGCCTCTGAAGCCCTGTTGAGTATGAGTGATGAATACTGGAATCTGGCTTCCTGGTATGCCTACAAAGACGGGTCCAATACAGGATTGGGTCTTATGTTCAAAGGATTGAGCCCTACTCCTGTTTTTTTGATCGGAGAACCCCACTGTATTGCGCATATTGTCCGGCAGGTTATTAAATTTGACAAGATTTTTGTTGAAAGTCCGCTGAACTGCGTGGGGGTGCTTAAAGAGTATTTTAATTTTCATTCTGCATTGATCATGAATAAAATGCAGCTTGAACATTTCAGACACAGCTCCTATACGATTCATCCTGCGGTCAGAAGGCTTACACCTCAGGATTTCACAATGGCCAGGGAACTTTATCTTCGAAATACGGAGTATGGAAATTTTGACATGGATCAGTTCAATAACGGCATATATTTTGGTGTTCAGGAGGGTGCTGATCTTGTTGCCATGGCCGGTACAACGGTTTTATGCAGTGATTACCGTTCCGCAACCATCGGGAATGTGATTACCGATGTGAATTACCGCAACCGGGGATATGCGACCTCTGAACTCATTCTGCTTTGCAAGGAAATTCTGGAAGAGGCCTATGACTGTGTCTGTATCAAGGCAAACCGCGGCAATATTCCTTCAGTTTCCCTGTACAGGAGACTGGGTTTTGTTAAAAAATGTGAATATTTTGAAGGGATTGGAATCAGGAAGTAGTCATGGCTGATATTCTTTCACAAGACGAGGTAGACGCCCTTTTATCTGCTATTTCAACGGGAACGGTGGAAGCAGCTCCGGGGACTACGGATCAGGTCGAAGCCCCGGTAGAATATTCCGGGCATCTTTTAACGGATAAGGAAAAAACGGTCAGTAAATACGATTTCCGCAGACCGGACATTGTTTCCAAAGACCAGATGCGCACCCTGCAGATGCTGCATAAAACCTTTTGCAGATTTCTCACTACCAATTTATCTACGTATCTGCGTTCCATTGTCGAGGTTAATCTTGTGGCTGTGGATCAGCTCACTTACGGTGAATTCAACATGTCTCTCAGTAACCCGACCTGTATCAATGTTTTCAGTATCAAGCCTCTGGAAGGACGTGCTGTTCTTGAAATCAATCCTATTCTGGTTCACAGCATTATTGATCGTCTCCTGGGTGGGGCAGGAGAGCCTCCGGCTGTCATGCATGCCCTTACTGATATTGAGCAGTCTATTGTTTCAAGGGTGATTGATATTGTTCTTGAAGGGCTCGGGGAATCCTGGAAAAGCATTATTGAATTCAATTTTCAGGTGGAGGAGAGAGAAGTCAACCCTCAGTTTGTTCAGATTGTAGCCCCCGGTGAAACGGTTATTCTCATCAGCTGTGAAATGAAAGTCGGTCAGATTTCCGGAATTATCAGCATCTGTTTTCCTTTTGTCTATATTGAACCCATCATGTCCTCTCTGAGTGCCCAGCACTGGATTTCTTCCACGCAGAAGAAGCCGACAGACGAAATGCGGCAGTCTATCCGCGGGAATCTGGAAAAAAGCAGGCTTTCCCTTCATGCAACCCTTGGTGCTACGCACATCTCTATCCGCCAGATGCTTGAGCTTAAAAAAGGGGATGTTCTTGTTCTGGATCATAAGGCCGTTCAGCCCATTGAGGTCAGGATTGAAGATAAGCTCCGGTTTACAGCCATGCCGGGAATTGTCGGTAAAAAGAAAGGGATTCAGTTTGTATCTCTTATAAAAGATAATATAAAAGGGGATAAAAATGTCCGATGAACAAAATATAGATGATTCTTTGGCCCAGATGATGGCAGGCCAGGAAGCTAAGTTTGCAGAGCTTCCCGAACCAGCCAAGAAGGAATCTGAAGCGCCCAACCTGAACCTCATTCTGGACATTGATGTCGAGGTCAGTGTGGAATTAGGCCGTTCAGTCATGCAGATCAAGGATGTGCTGGAGTTATCACCCGGTTCTGTGGTAGAATTGAACAAGCTGGCGGGTGAAACGGTAGATGTTTTCGTCAATCATTCCCTGGTGGCCAAGGGGGAAGTGGTGGTGATCAATGAAAATTTCGGGGTTCGTATCACTGAAATCATTGGCGCAGCCGCCCGAATTCAGAATCTTGGCGGCGGGAAGAATTCTCAGACCGCATAACCTGAATTCTGCATGAAGATGAGAATTTGGGTGATGTGAGCTCTCTTGAGAGCAAAGAGCCGTGCATAAAAATGCAATCATTATTTTATGGACACTTAGGCAGATGAGTGCTCCGGGAAGTTTTTTTAATGAATGAACAAATCAACAGATATGAACAGACAGACATTTCAGGTGTAATTCATGTAAAATCGGGGATTCACAATGTCTTCTTTTGAAACCTTGTCCTGGATTTCCGAGGGCCGTTTAAAATGCCTGGACCAGAGAAAGCTTCCTGTTTCCACTGAATATATCTGCTGCAATACCAGGGAAATGATTTTCGAAGCGATTCAAACCCTTGCGGTAAGAGGGGCTCCGGCAATCGGAATTGCAGGAGCTTATGGGCTTTGTGTGGATCTTTTTCGTGATTCCTCCTCTTCTCTGGCCGCATTGAAACTAAGGGTTAAAGACACGGCCGCCTATTTAAAATCATCCAGACCTACGGCTGTAAATTTATCCTGGGCGATTGACCGGATGCAGAAGGCTTCTGAAGCCTATTCAGGAGGAAATCTTCTGGATTATAAAGAGGCTCTTCTTCAGGAGGCAAAACGGATTCATGAAGAAGACTCAAAAATGTGCTCAGCTATCGGCAAGGCCGGATCAAAACTTATCCAAGACGGAATGAATATTTTAACCCATTGCAATGCAGGGAGACTGGCAACAGGAGGAGACGGAACGGCTTTGGCGGTTTTGTACCAGGCCCAGAGAGAGGGAAAAAAGTTTTCGGTTTATGCCGATGAAACCCGTCCATTGCTTCAAGGTGCAAGGCTTACGGCTTATGAACTTCAGGAAGCCGGGATCCCGACCACTTTAATCTGTGATAACATGGCCGGGTATCTGATGAAGCAGGGAAAAATTCATCTTGTCATTACAGGCGCAGACCGGATTGCCAGAAACGGGGATACGGCCAATAAAATCGGAACTTTTTCTGTGGCTAGGCTGGCTAAAGCTTTTAATATCCCTTTTTATATAGCCGCTCCTTCATCAACCTTTGATTTCAATGCAGAGTCAGAAAAAGATATTGTGATTGAGCAAAGATCTTCTCAGGAAATTATTCAGGGCTTTGGCATGCAGACAGCTCCTTTAGACATCTCTGTTTATAATCCGGCGTTTGATGTGACGGAATCGTCTTTAATCAATGGGTTTATAACTGAAAAGGGGATTCTTGTTCCCCCTTTTAATTCCTTTGTTTCTTTCTGATTTCTTGTACATTTTAAAAAAAAATCGCGGGCTCTTGATTTCAGTCTCAAGATAGGGTAAATAATCCCGTTATATAAATATATGGAAAGGGGTTCACAATGTCCTTGAAAAAAACTTTTTGGATTCTGATATTAAATGCCTTTATTTTTTCTGTCCCTGTTTTTAGTACCGGGAATGCTGCTGAAAATGATCCGTTTTTAAATCATTTCACTCTGGCTCCGAAAACTAATCTTTCAGATTTAGATCAAAGGCCCTTCAAGGAGAGAATAGTCGGGAAAATTATCAATGCGGTAACAGATTTTGCAAAAAGACTTGCCGAAGGGAAGACGGAATCTGAAATCAACTCTTTTGAGTATCCTTTTACGGAACAGGGTGCAGTTGACGCAGAAGGGAAATTTCAGGCAAAAGGCGAACTTAAATTTACAATACCGGCAATAACCAAGGTAACTCCTGATGCCTTTTCAGTGAGTGAGACAGAGCGCACAGAGCAGTTTTTAATGGAGGGCGGATATGCCCCTCAGCTGATTTATGCCGGAGCAGCCACTCGTTTGGGTCTGGGTGGAATCATTGATATTGACGGAGCGGATGTTGCCCGTAAAATAGTTGAAGACCTTGAGAACTTCAAGGCGAAGAACAATAAACCGGGTACCTTAAAGGAAGTTCTGCAGGATATTTCGAACACCTATGACAACACGAACCCCAAGGCAACGGAAGATCTTTTAAAAGAGTTTTGTCCTCAGATGATCTACAAGATGTTCATTAATCAAAAGGCTAACAAGGACATGGCAAAAGATGAAAAGAAAGCCTTTCTTGAGCAGCTGGTTAAAGATCTGGAGGGCTATGAAGCTTTTGTGTCCGGAGATAAGAATTTCAATCTGTCCTTTGGAGAGCGCCAGTTGCTTCAGATGAGACTTTTCTATGAAAATCTTGCGAAGAAATACGGCAAAAATCCTGCTGAAGTTTTAGCCAGACAGACTTTTATCATTCATTTAAGTGAGAATACAGCCCAGGAAAATATAGATACTTTTGTAAAAGCCAATTTTTTTGGATTCAAGCCTGAAAATATGATTTTTGTGATTCAGGATACCTTTCATACTTTTGTAAAAAATGAGAAGGAAGATTTTGTGGAATCAACCACTTCTTCTACATATCCCTATGGACATGGGTATACACTTCTTCAGCTGAATGAAGCCCGAGCAAGCCAGTTTGGAGATGGAAAGGTACTGGAAGGCACGGTTAAGGATTATCTGAAGCAGAAAGGCGTGAAGATTTTTGGAGCAACCCGTATTAATGATCTGACCCGTATTTCTGAGGAAGCGATTTCTGTGCCCCGTATTACCCATGCCATGAAAGAAATCGCAAAAGGACATAAAGTCGTGGTGGAACTAGTGGGTAATCCTGCCAAGCAGAAGGGAGGGGCCTGGCTGCAGTGGCTTCAGGACAAGACAGGAAAATCCCATGCGTTTCTGCTTGAAACCATGAATGCGGATACCCCGGCATGGAAAGAGGCTCTGGCACAGCTTTATAAGCAGTTTGAAGCCGAATATAATACCGGAGTTCCCTACAATAAATTTGCACAGATTTATGACATCGACAGTCTGAATGAATTGAAGGACGGATTGAATCCTTCTTTACGTGTACGGGGAAATGAAGGTCTTTCTCTGGAATGGGTTTCCGGGGATTTTACATGGAAGGAAGGGGTGAATGCCTCTGCTTTCCAGTTTGCGGAAAACGGCAAGGATGCGCTGATTCATGACTTCAAAGCTCCTAAGAATCTGAAGGAGGCTTTGGGTTTCATTCAGACTCAGGATAATAACTCTGATTTTGAAAGACTTGCCCAGAGTTATAACCTTACCAAATCTTTGAATACCATCACTGCAATTACGGATGAAGTTCTCAAGGATATGTATAAAAAACCTGTAAGTTTTAAAGACCGTATTGTCGGAACAATCAGCAACTGGGTAAAAAAGTTTGCGTCAATCCTTGATAATGGGAAGACGGAATCTGAAATCAACTCTTTTGAGTATCCTTTTACGGAACAGGGTGCAGTTGACGCAGAAGGGAAATTTCAGGCAAAAGGCGAACTTAAATTTACAATACCGGCAATAACCAAGGTAACTCCTGATGCCTTTTCAGTGAGTGAGACAGAGCGCACAGAGCAGTTTTTAATGGAGGGCGGATATGCCCCTCAGCTGATTTATGCCGGAGCAGCCACTCGTTTGGGTCTGGGTGGAATCATTGATATTGACGGAGCGGATGTTGCCCGTAAAATAGTTGAAGACCTTGAGAACTTCAAGGCGAAGAACAATAAACCGGGTACCTTAAAGGAAGTTCTGCAGGATATTTCGAACACCTATGACAACACGAACCCCAAGGCAACGGAAGATCTTTTAAAAGAGTTTTGTCCTCAGATGATCTACAAGATGTTCATTAATCAAAAGGCTAACAAGGACATGGCAAAAGATGAAAAGAAAGCCTTTCTTGAGCAGCTGGTTAAAGATCTGGAGGGCTATGAAGCTTTTGTGTCCGGAGATAAGAATTTCAATCTGTCCTTTGGAGAGCGCCAGTTGCTTCAGATGAGACTTTTCTATGAAAATCTTGCGAAGAAATACGGCAAAAATCCTGCTGAAGTTTTAGCCAGACAGACTTTTATCATTCATTTAAGTGAGAATACAGCCCAGGAAAATATAGATACTTTTGTAAAAGCCAATTTTTTTGGATTCAAGCCTGAAAATATGATTTTTGTGATTCAGGATACCTTTCATACTTTTGTAAAAAATGAGAAGGAAGATTTTGTGGAATCAACCACTTCTTCTACATATCCCTATGGACATGGGTATACACTTCTTCAGCTGAATGAAGCCCGAGCAAGCCAGTTTGGAGATGGAAAGGTACTGGAAGGCACGGTTAAGGATTATCTGAAGCAGAAAGGCGTGAAGATTTTTGGAGCAACCCGTATTAATGATCTGACCCGTATTTCTGAGGAAGCGATTTCTGTGCCCCGTATTACCCATGCCATGAAAGAAATCGCAAAAGGACATAAAGTCGTGGTGGAACTAGTGGGTAATCCTGCCAAGCAGAAGGGAGGGGCCTGGCTGCAGTGGCTTCAGGACAAGACAGGAAAATCCCATGCGTTTCTGCTTGAAACCATGAATGCGGATACCCCGGCATGGAAAGAGGCTCTGGCACAGCTTTATAAGCAGTTTGAAGCCGAATATAATACCGGAGTTCCCTACAATAAATTTGCACAGATTTATGACATCGACAGTCTGAATGAATTGAAGGACGGATTGAATCCTTCTTTACGTGTACGGGGAAATGAAGGTCTTTCTCTGGAATGGGTTTCCGGGGATTTTACATGGAAGGAAGGGGTGAATGCCTCTGCTTTCCAGTTTGCGGAAAACGGCAAGGATGCGCTGATTCATGACTTCAAAGCTCCTAAGAATCTGAAGGAGGCTTTGGGTTTCATTCAGACTCAGGATAATAACTCTGATTTTGAAAGACTTGCCGCTGAATATAATGCTCTCAGAACAAAAGCGTCTGTCTCCCCGGCAGTGAAAAGGGAAGCCGTTGAGAATGAAAATTTGAATAATCCGATCATCAGTGTTCTTAATATAGCCGTATCCAGAGGTGATATTACAGCAGATGCTAAGAAAAATATTCTGACATGGTTAACTCATCCTGAATATAAAGTGGTTAAGGAAGACGGCAAAGATGCGCATCAGTTTATTCTGGATCTGATAAAGGCCGGAGAATGGAAAAACCTGAATGACCGTTTCTTTGAGAAAATCAAACCCGGAACAGCAGGAGCCAGAGGAGTGACCGGGGTCGGTTCTTCCCGCTTTAATGAAGCCACCCTGAATATGTATGTTCAGGCCCATTGCGTTGCCCTGAAGGCTGAAATGCAGCAGAACCCGGAGAAATTTAAAAACAGAAATGGTATTTTTATCGGATATGATTCAAGAATCGGATCCTATGATCCGGAGACGAAAAGCTATGGCTTTTTTGTCGATCTGGCTGCAAAAGTTTATGCCAAAAACGGATTCAGGGTGTTTATCGCTGACAAACCTGTTGCAACGCCTTTGGTTGCCTATGCTACAAACAGTTTTGAATTTGAAGACGGAGTGCTTTGCGTGGCAGGCGGAAATATGACAGCCAGCCATAATCCGAAAAATAACAATGGGTTCAAGCCCTATGAACTTGACGGACATCAGGTCGTTACCGATGCACTGGCAAAAGCGATTGTGGCAGAGTATGAAAACATTAATGTTCCCATGGAGCTTGCCGATGCTCCTGCAGGGCTTGTTTCCAAATTTGATTCCGCCAAAATTATTGATCAGTATGTTCAGGATAAAACTCAGTATGGTGTTTTGACTGACGGACCTATTTATAATCGGAGTATCCGTAAAAGCATTGAAAATCAAAAGGGTGTTGTTGTTTCCAATTTTTGCGGAGCAGGAGGCATCATGGTGGATACCCTTCTTGCAACACGGGGACTTGAGGAAGGAAAACATTATACCCAGGTAGCAGATGAAAGAGATCCGAACGGACTTTTTCCTATTGGAAAAGGTGCCCCAAATCCTGAAAATAAGGAAAATTTTGCACGCATCATTGAACAGATGAAGAAAACAGGTTCCAAATACGGAATGGGAATGGATCCGGATGCAGACCGTCTGGGCGTCGGCGAACTCAATGAGAAAACAAATGATGTCCGTCTTCTTAATGGAAATGAACAGCTGGCCATCGGAGCTTTTTACAAATGCCTGATGAATAATTATAATCCCAGCTCGGTATTTATTAAAACCCGTGTTTCCAGCGAATTGTTTTCAAGGATCATTCAATACGGATCGAATGCCCGTGTTATGCAGGTCATGGTCGGTTTTAAATATTTCGGTCAGATTTCCGCCTTTTATAAAAACATGCTGAAAAATCTTTTGGAGAAGAATCAGGAAAAGGTTTCTAATAAAGATTTGAGAACCAAAGCAACAAAATTTGCCCTTCATAAGAAATATGGAGTTCCTTATTTTGTGTACGGGGGTGAAGAGTCCTATGGCATGAGCGATGAAATCGTTAATGACAAAGATGCTCCGGGTGCCATTGATCTTTTTATGGAAATGATCGGATTCTTCGGACTTGAAAAGGATGCCAAAAGGAAGGTGCTTGCTTCAAGACTTGAACAGGTAGGAGATCCTCTGCAAAAGCCCAAGGATATTCTTAATCTGTTCAAAGATATAGACGATACTCTGTTTTATAGGGAATTGAAACAGATGTTGAGAAAAACAAAAGTTCTTGAAGGTTTGGGAACTTTATTGCCTAAACTTGAAAATCAATTGTATGCCCGATCTGTAAAGACAGAGGATATTAAAAAGAATATTCTCGCTTTAACCCGTTTTGCCTTATCCAGGGTTGCCTTTGAATCCTCTTCTTTATCAGAGGTCTTGACAAATCTCCAGAGAACTTTCGGTTTTTATCAGGAAGAAATTCTTTCCTCCCGGTTTGAGGGAGCTACAGGGGCGGCTTTACAGAAGGATTTTATCAAGCAGCTCCGTTATGGAAATATCCGTGAAATCGCCGGAATCAAAGTGGTTGCCAAGGCCGATTATTCCAAGGACAACCGCAGTATTGTGGATGCTGAAGGCAGACTCCTGAAAGAAAATTCTGCCTCCCGTTTTAATGAAGAGGATTTAACGTTCAACTATAAGGGAATTCAGATCCCTTCCTTTCAGATCCGTATCCATAAAAATGAGGTCTGGGATATTCCTAATGGCGATTACATTATTTATTATCTGGAAGATGGATCGACCGTGCAGATCCGTCCTTCGGGTACAGAACCCATTGTCAAGATTTACAGAAATCTTGTAGCCTCTAACCCCGCTGAATTTCAGCAGAAAATGACAGGAATCAAATCTTTTTTTGAGGGAATTAAAAATAATCTTTCAAAAACAGAACCTGCCCTTGTTTCTGAAATTGTTCCGGTAAGTACGATAGGCAAGGCTGCCTGATTTTAAAGCAGGCAAGGCTTCCTGATCTTTATTTAAGAATAACTAAAAAGCCCTGAAAATAATTTCAGGGCTTTTGGTTTTTAGCCCGAATTTTGCGCGTAAGCGACAAATATTCGGGATGCAATGCCTGTTTGCTCCGGTCAAAACAGGCTTGCGCAAACAAAAGATTGTTTTTTGCCTGAATACAAGATTGGGTATAATTTGTACCCAATGATTGGTCAATAGTAGGGGCTGGAAGGATTCATTTATTAGGCTTCGAATGGATTTCTTCTGATTTTTCATGTAATATACGGGTTAGGGGAGAGCGCTATGATCAAAAAGACCCTTCTTATGTTCTGGATTTATTTCTCCCTGTTACCCTTTTTAGCCCTTTTTGCAGAAAAAATCTGTCCCAAATGCCAGTTTAAGAATGAGGATTCTGACCGTTACTGCCTTCATTGCCAGTTTGAGATTCAATCTCTGTCGGAAGAAGAAAAAAAGTCCATGGAAGTCCTTAACCTTCAAAGAGCAGAGAAAACACGGGATACCCTCCAGCAGGAAGCTCAAAAGCAGAAGGAACGGAAAAAAGAGGAAAGCCCTGCAAACACTCCCCTTGTACAACCCCCTTTATCCTCATTGGAAAATATTTCTTTGTCTATTGATGGAAAACTTATCAAACTGGGAATGACAAAACAGAAGATCAGAAACATGCTCAACCTTCATAAAAAACTCAATGACGATATCTGGGATATTTCCTCAGGAAAAGGCTTGCAGAATTCCTGCCTGTATTTTGCGGATGACGTTCTTGTGAAATGGGAAAAATTTATTTATTATGATTACTTTATCCAGAGGAACTATCCTCTTGATCCTCAAGTCCTGAAAATCGGAATGTCTGAACAGGAGCTTAAATCCCTCTGGGGGAATCCGGATTGTAAATATGAAAGAGGTTCCTCTGTGGATTATCAGGTAAAAGTCTCTTATTATCTGAAAGAACCGGACACAGAGACAAAATATGTCCGGATGAAAGGGAAGGGGTACGAAAACAGGAGGATTGTCAAGGAAGGGCCTCTGGCAGAGATTCTCTTTGATTTTCAGAAGAAGATTCTGAATATCCGCTTAAGAGAGGGAGAATTAAGGGAGGCGGGTATTTCGGGCATGGATTCCGGCTTTTAGATTCTCTTTTATTCTGAAAAAGAGGCAGAGCAAAAAATGAAAACCAAGGCTGAAAAAGCAGATCCATAAAGAAATTTTCTTAAAAAAACTTCTGGGCATAAGATAGTAGGAGAGATCATCCGGGGTATTCCTCCATAAATTGTTTTCAAATAACAGAGGGTGAAAAATATGCTTCCAGAAAAATACAAAGTGAACAGACAAGAGAATTCCAAGTAGCAGTAACCCCATTCCATTCCACAAACTGATTCTGGAAATATTTATTTTTTTCCCGGCAAGAGACAGAAAAAGAATGGAAAAAAGAAAGAAAAGACCGAGAAAATTAAATAATCGCCTTACTTCTTTGAGATGCTGCAGTTCTTTTTTACTCCATTCTTTCAGGGTTAAGCTGTTTTCATGTCTGAAGAAACCGTAAAGTTCTTCAACGGCTTTTACCGCTTTGTCCTGGCCTATTCTCTCTATTCTTTTAATTTCCTGAAGTTGGTTAAAATGGTAGCGGGGAGAATAAATAAAAAAGAATAAAGGGAGATAAAGACTTATCGCGAAAAGGCTGAAGAAGCCCGCTAAATGAAGCAGTTTGTTTTTGAGAAAGATCATTCGTAACGTAAGGCGATGGAGGGTTCAAGACGGGCGGCCTTAATGGCTGGAACAAGACTGGAAACAAGAGCGGAAATAAATAAGACAATCATGGATTTGTATACCGAAGCAATTGAAAAGGAAAAAGTCCATGTTTGGTAACCGGAGATCAGAGTAGGAAGGGGTTTGACAAACCATAAGGTGAGATAGTATCCCAGCACAAGCCCAATCGCCCCGGCAACACCGAAAAGGATCAGCCCTTCCTTAAGAAACATGAAAAGGATATCTTTTTGCGTGGCTCCCAGGGCCATGCGGAGTCCGATTTCACGGGTTCTCTCGGTAACCGTGACAATGAGAATATTCGCGGAACTGATGCAGGCGACAAAAAGAATCAAAAGAGGAATGCTGTTGACAAGCCACCCGATGATTAAAACTGTTTTTTTCTTTTTGGAGATGAGTTCAGACTGATCCCATATTTCAAAGTTTTGACCGGGTCTGTTACGGTTCAGGAGGCCTTTGATATTTTCAGAGTAATCAGAAGAGAAAATATTGTCTTTACGTTTACAAAGGAGCATATCCGGGAAATCTTCGGCATTGGTAACCATGTTGAGGGTTTTGTAGGGAATAAAGAAGGACTCCATGGGGTCTGCATAAGGAGTCTTGTCCGAGGAGTCGATGACTCCGATAATTAAAAAATCAGTGTTCCAGATTTTTACAAACTTTCCAACGGGATTCTTTTTTGAAAAGAATTTTAATTTCGCTTTTTTTCCGATCAGGCAGACCCGTTCTGTTTTTTGATTTTCATAATCGGTAAAATATCGGCCAAAACATTTCATCCTGAGAATACTGAAAAGGGCCGCATCTGAGCCAATGATGGAAAAGGTCTGATTGAGGATTGGAGAAATCGTGGAATAACGGATTTTCAGTGAAGAACCCTTTTCGAGGGAAGGGAAGGATTTCAGGAGGATTTCAAGATCATAGGAGGTTAAAGGAGAGGATTGGGAAAGCTTGTTTTGGGGATCAATCCAGTTTTTAACGACCATCAGGGAAGAGTTAAGACCGTCGACGGTTTTAAGGATTTCCTTTTTGGCAGTTTCCGTGAAATTAAAACAGGCCGTGAGCGCTGCGATTCCTAAGATAATGCCCAGAGATGTGGAGAGTGTCCTGAGTTTCATGGTGCGGAAGGGGTATTCTTCTTATACGGTCCGTCATAGATGATTTTCCCATCAAGGATCCTTAAGACTCTCGGAAAGGATTCCGCAAGGGTTTCATTATGCGTGATCATGATGAGCGTTTTTCCTTTTTTCCAGAGTCCCAGAAGGAGACTTAAGATATGGAGACCGTTTTCAGAGTCCAGGTTTCCTGTGGGTTCATCGGCGAGAATGATTTCAGGATTTAACACCAGAGCCCTTGCAATGGCAACCCGCTGCTGCTCGCCTCCGGAAAGGTATCCTGAAAGGGCATTTTTTTTGTGTTCCATGCGGGTTTCTTTGAGGGCTTCAAGAATTTTCTGATCATAATCCTTTTTTGAAACAGAGCTGTAAGTTAAGGGAAGCTCCACATTATGATAGACGCTTTTGTCAGACAAGAGGTTAAAGGTCTGAAAAACAAAACCAAAATGAAGGTTGCGCAATCCGGCGATTTCTTTTTCAGGGAGAGAATAAATGGATTTGTCAAAAAGGGCGTAAGAGCCTGAAGTTGGGAGGGACAACGTTCCTAAAATATCCAGAAGTGTTGTTTTACCTGAACCTGAAGGGCCTAAGATGGCAATGGCCTCATTTTTTTTGATCTCAAGGGAGAGCCCGTTTAAGGCTTTGGTTTCGCTGTGATCAGAGGTATAGATTTTAAAAATTCCGTTGAGTGAGATCATACAGGCTGAATATCAGGGCTTAAGAGGGTGTCTCCTTCAGCAATTCCTTCCGTAACTTCGACATAATCGCCATCATCCATTCCGGTGGAAAGAGGCTGGATGAAAGTCTCTCCTTTTTTATCCACCCGGCAGAAGGGTTTTCCGTCCTCATAAGAAATGAATTCCATGGGTATGGCCAGAACCTGTTTTTTCTGGTTTCGGATAAATTTTAAATTGATCGGGCTGCCCGGTTTTAAATATTCATCATAGCCCTCAACCTTCACGGTAACAATCAGCCTTGAAAAAATATCAGGGTCAGCAGGGGAAAGAATTTCAGAGAGGGTCCCCTCAATATCTTTTGAGGTGAAATCGCTGACAATATAGGCTTTATCTCCCTTTTTAAGAAATGCGGAATCTTTTTCAAAGAGTTTTGTTTCGACCAGGCGGCCTTTTTCACCGGCAATACTGAAGAGCAATTGATCTTTTGGAATGAGGGTAAGATTGTTCTGTTTATATTCAGCAGGAAGCAGCTCACTGATTTTTATGACAATCCCTTCACAGGGGGAGAGTATTGTGAGTTTTTCGGAGTCCTTTTTGAGGCGTTCCATTTTTTTTGTTTTATCTTCTATTTCATAGGCCCTTTTCCCCTCTTCAATTTTAAGCTGTTCGGCAAGTTTGTCCTTTGCAGATTGTTTCATGGAAAAGGTTTCATTGAAAATTAAATGTTCATGCCTGATTTTTTCAAGGTCTGTTTTAGAGAGCATTCCCATTTTAAAGGATTCCTCGGATTCGGTTGAAAGCTTATCTTTTTCGGATTTTTCTTTTTCAAGATTTTTGAATTCAATGGCGGCTTCCTTAAGCTGCTGCTGTGAGGTGAAATTCTTGAATTCTTCAAAGGCGGCTTTGCTTTCCTCAAGATCTTTCAGCGAAAGATCCAGTTCATTTTTCAGATCCTCATTTTCAAGAATCAGAAGGACTTCGTCTTTTTTTACTTTTTTCCCGGAGGAAAGCCTGTTTTCCTTGAGTTTGCCCTGAACCTCGGAAAAAACAGAGAAAGTCTGTGAATGTCTGATCACACCTTCTGCCCGGATAAAGCTGTTCAGGTCCCTCTTGCTTGCGGTGTACCGGATACTGTTTTTTTGCGGGGAAACGGGAAGAGGGCGTGTCGGAGAATCTCTATGGTGAGTCAGAAAGATAAAAAGAAGGAGAATAGTTCCCCCTGCAATCAGGAAGAGTTTTTTTTGCTGCATCAGAACTCTCCCATCATCAGAAAGGGGATTCCCTCAAGCATTTCAACGGGTCCGGCAAGCCACCGGATGTCGTTGGCGCATAAAAGATCAATTTCCGCCCGTATCATCACGGCTTCATATTTCATGGTATTTAATTCGATGAGGAGTTCTTCATGTTCAATTGTTTTCTTGTCAAATTCCCTGTCGGAAAGATCTCCGTTCTTATGTTTTCGTTTTAAAAGTGAAAAATCGGGTTCTGATTTTTTTACGGATTCTTTCTGGTTTTTGATCTGTTCTTCTTTTCCCCTGAAAAGGTCGTACAGATTTTCAATTCTTTGTGAGAGTTCACCGGGAATGGATTCGATTTTCACCCTCGCTTTTTCCAGGGCAATATCCGCCTGTTTAAGTTTCCGTTTCTTATCCCCTTTGTTGAAAATGGGAATTTTCCATCCAATTCCCATTCCGTAAAACATATTTTCCTTTTCATTATCCCAGTCCCATTCATTCATATTCAGGGTATTGGAGAAGAAAAAGGTGGTGCTGATCTGGGTATACTGCCTGAATGTGAAATGATCGATCAGATCCCGGGTTTCTTTTTCCGCTTCCAGGGCCGCGGAATAAGAGGAGGAATTATTTAATGCTTTCTGCTGCATGGCTTGCTGATCAGGAAGTTCCGGAAAAGAGAGCGCGGAAGGAGGCTTTGAAAGGGTAAAGTCATCTTTAATCATTAAAAAATTTGCAAGCTCTGATTTTGTTTTTTTTATTTCCTGAAGAAGGGCCTCCATCAGTGTCTGCTGAGTTGAAATATTTTTTTCTACAGCCTCAAGGTCTTTTTTTGAAATATTTCCCCTGGAATAATGAAACTGTGCGTCTTTGACTTGTTTTCTTACCAGGTTATTTTCTTTTTCCCAAAGAATCCTTTTCTCTTCATTTTTCCAGAATTGATAATAAAGCTGGATGGTTTTGACGCAGGCGATTCTTTTTGTTTCCGATAAATTTTTATAAGAGGCCTCAAGCGCTTTTGTGGCAAACTGCCTGGATGCGTAAAAATTTTTGAAATCCATGAAACTCCAGTTGACCTGAAGGTAAGACCTGAAATTATCCTTGAATTCAAAGGCATCGAGGGTAGAATAGTAGTTCTGACTGGTATCCAGTGTAATTTTGGGCCAGATCTGGTCTTTGACGGCGTCTTTCATGATCTCCTGATTTCGCGCATTCCATCCGCTTTCCATGACAGGAGTACTCTGCGTTGAGGCCAGTTTCAGAAGGTCCGGAAGGGCGTATTCCTGGTTTGCGGGAAAAAGCCGGAAAGAAAAAAGAAGAAAGAGAGAAGAAAGAAGAAAGCGCATTTGTCCATTTTTTTTCATGCTGTTCAGCCCCCGGTGAAAATAAAAAAACCGAAGGTCTATTTACTCCATACCTTCGGTTTTGTCAAAAAAGGAAATACAATAACGGTTAAAAATCGGAAGTATTGGTAAGCAATGTTCTGGATACCGCCTGTCCGTGTTTCAGATGAACAGCAAGAATTTTGTCAGCATGATTATAATAATCACCAATTGGTCTGTTCCATGTTCCATTTCCGTCTTCAACTTTTAAAACGGTATTGCCCTGTATAGCCATGACAATAAATCTTCTGGCTTCCATATGATCTCCCGGAAAACCGTCCAGACTGCTTTCTCCGGTTGGAATAGAAAAATGTGCTCCGTTATTGCTAAATCCCGTAACCTGAAAATTGACCGGCAGTGCTGAAAAGGAGCTTAGTGTGCCATAAAGGGAAATAAGACCGTGATTGTCTGCTCCGCTCCCTATACTTAAAGCCTGAATTGTTGAAGAATCATTGGAGGAGGAAGGTGTCGATGGAGTTGTTGCCGAAGGAGCAGTTAAGGAAGCTGTATTGCTTTCGCCGTCATCAGAGTCACAGCCGCAGAGAGTAAGTACGAGAATTCCTGTCATGACTGCAATCCATACTTTCATACCTTTTTGTTTCATGGCTACTCCTTCATTTGAGATGTGAGAAAATGTTTGATTTTTGTGACATTTAACAGTTTATACAAATAAGGCAATCTTTAATTTCAAAATAACGAAAAATCTTTTGAGACTTGTGAAAAAGCGGTCTGGAGGGCTAAATCAGATCGAGATTTTTAACTCTTTTTTCGACATAGGGATCCAGGAGCCTTTCATGCCCCTGTTCATCTTCTTTTTTAAGAATAAGACCCGTAATAGGGGGCTTGCGGATTTTGAAAGCCTGAGAGAAAAATTGAGTTTCAATCAGATCCAGGGCCTTTTGGGACCCTGCGGAGGTAACCACAATATATTTGTCTTCATTGTTGGATTTGCGCGCGAGAATCCATCCGGTTTCATTTTCCGGGAGTAGAAAATGGATTTGTATTCCATCAGTCCGGTCAATAGATCTGACCAGGGGATGATTTTGAAAAAGGGAATAGAATTCCTCAATAATCCCTTCTTTTTCCTCGGAGCTGGGAATATAATGGGGATCATCAGTCTTAAGGAAAATATTCAGTTCTCCTGAACTGACGTTGCGTTTAAAGCGGTTGTCCAGATTGATCAGAAGGCTGCCAGGTTTTTCTCCGTTTCGGGTGAGCGCATGAAGGGCACTTAGAAGTTCAACCGCCATAAGGGAGGCATCGTCAAAAAGGTAGTTATAGGCCTGACTGAAACCGAAATGCCCGCTCAATTCCGCCCAGATCTGAACAGGTGAAAGCAGGGCAAGGTCCAGTTTTTTTCCATAAAGTTCGCAGAACCGGCTGCATTCATCGGGCCTGGCCTCATAACGATGAACCGCCTTTTCCAGTTCAATCGCAGCGCCTTTGATAAAGGCAAAACCGGTAGGCACAATCAGGGCTTCGATCCCCATTTCGGCAAGAGAAGCCCTGTTTTCAGGCCTGGATTTGACTTCTGTAATCACGGTAAGCCTTTTGCCTTGGGGAGTAATTTGGGGCATCTGGGAGGCAACAAGGACTAAGAGCCGGTCTCCGTCAATACTGATGCCATCCCTGCGCATGACCGCAAGCCGGTCTCCGTCTTCATCATGGGCGAGGCCCAGGACTTCCTTGTCGGGATATTTTTCAGAGGCTTCAGCCAGGGCTTTTTTCAGATGATCCTGGTTTTTGCTCTCCAGAGGATTAAATCCTCTTAAGAGTCCAAGTTCAATCAGGGTCGCGCCCAGAGCCCGGTAAATTTCCGCTGTTTTCCCCGTACTGCCTGTTCCGTAATCCAGAACAATGACAAAATCCTTTAAAAAGTTTCGCTCAAAGGAGAAAGGCTGCTGATAATTCCCGGAAAGGTTTAAAAAAGTGAGCGCTTCTTTCCAGCTTTTATCGCAAAGGCCTAACAGGGATTCAATATCCCGGCTTTCCGGAATCAGGGCGTCAATCACTGCTTTAAAATTTCCCTGATGTTTACGGTTAAGGGCTGTCATCACTTCTTTCCCTAAAAGGGCACAGGCGAGGATAAAGAGATGATGCAGGGAGCTTAATTCCCGCTCTTTCCGGAAGGGGATTTTTACAGGAGAAAGGTTTTGAAGGTCAGGGAGGGTATTCATAAGAATTCTGTCTGAGGCTTCTTTTTCTGAATGTCCTTTTACCACATGGCGTTTGAATTCATTCATGTTTTTGCTGGAAATCGAGGTGATGAATCCATCCGGATAGACCAGGCAGTGTTTAATGCCGTTATCCTGGCTGGGATTATGGCTTGCGGAAATATTGATAACTCCCTTAAGCCCCGAATTTTTAAAATAAGCGGCTCCGAAATAGACATCCGGGGTTGTGGTTTCACCAAACTGAATCACGGAAGCTCCGGCAAGTCTTAACCCCTGGATATAGCTTTCCTGAAGTCGGGGAGAGGAAGGACGCGCGCTGCTTAAAGCACGGCCTATTCCTATTAAAAAGGAGGATTCGTCAGGGCACCGGGCCCATTTTTTCAGAAGGGGAACCGCCTTGAGGCCAAGATAAAAAACCACATGATTGGGAAGCCTTGACGCATCGATCCTTATGTCGTAGGAACGGAATCCTCCGGCAACCAGATCCCTTTCTGAGAGTTCAATAACCGTTTCAAGGAAGGATTTTCGTGTTTCCCTGTCCCATTGAAGAAAATTTTCTGCAAAACAAGGATCCTCAAAAATTTTCCCCTCTTCACAGAGAGTGTGATAGTCGGGATTATTCTGCTGCATGAAAAATCAGATATACCTGACTTTTTTCTCATGGTCAGGAACAATGTGCCCTATGATCTCGGATTCAGGGTAGACTTTTCTGCAGAGTTTAAGGCATTTTTCATGTTCTTCTTCAGAAACAACCAGAATCATGCCGACGCCCATGTTGAAAACCCTGAACATTTCCATTTTTTCAACACTGCCCCATTTCTGAAGACAGCTGAAAATGGGAAGAACTTTTATTTTAGAGACCTCCACCTCTGCTCCGATTCCTTCCGGGAAAATTCTCGGCAGATTTTCAGTGATGCCTCCGCCGGTTATATGAGCCATGCCTTTGAGGGGCAGTTTTTCCATGATGTCGTGAACCATGGGACCGTAACAGCGGTGGGGGACAAGCAGGGCTTCTCCGATGGTTGTCCCCAGTTCGTCAACCCGGGTGTCCACTTTCATTTTCATTTTTTCAAAAACGATCTTACGGGCCAGAGAAAAACCATTGGTGTGCAATCCCACGGAAGGAAGGGAGAGGAGAACATCTCCGTTTTTAATTGTGTCACCGGTGATGATTCTGGATTTTTCAACGATCCCGGTAATGGCGCCCACAAGGTCGTATTCCTCCCCGTGGTACATCCCGGGCATTTCAGCGGTTTCCCCGCCGATGAGTTCGCAGTTCGCATCCCTGCACGCGGTATACATTCCCTGAATGACCTGTTCCATTTTATCCGCGTTCAGCCTGCCGGTGCCGATATAATCCGTAAAATAAAGGGGTTTTGCGCCCTGAACCAGAATGTCATTCACGCTGTGATTGACAATGTCCATTCCTACTGTGTCATGCTTATTCATAAGTTCGGCGATGTTGAGCTTGGTTCCTACGCCGTCAATGGAGGTGACAAGAACAGGCTCTTTGTAGCCCAGTTTTGAAAGATCAAATAATCCGCCGAAACCGCCTATGCCTCTCAGGACATGACCGCTTTTTTTACCCGATACAATTTTTTTTATTTTTGAAACAAAACGGTTGCCTTCATCGATATTGACTCCGGATTCCCTGTAGGTCATGCTTTTTTTCATCGTTTGTCATCCTTCATGTGAAAAATATTGAGATGAGAATCTTTTAATTGGAAATACCCCAAGAGTAAACATTTTTTTTACGAATGCCGTCTGAATTCTGCCTCGATTTTTACCCTGAAAGGAAACTACGGAACAGGCAACTGTAAAATGAAGTAGATGTTCTGGACATACTTATCAAAATAGGTGCAGAACTGATTAATAATGAGATAAAGAACGCCGACAATCCAGCACACTAAAATCGCGTATTCGACAAGAGCCTGTCCTTTGGGTGGATCTTCTTTCATGGTCAGGTTTTCCTTTTAAAAGTTTCCAAGCAGGATCGCCACCATGGAGCGGCCATGATCATTGTTTTTAAGAGCTTCAACGGTTACGATACAGCTCTTTTTCCCTTTAATAAAACTGAGGATATTTTCGGGCAGTTTTTTCATAACGATTTCATCGGGAGCGTATTGTGCCCATCCTGCATTGATAAGTGATGACCTTACAAGGCTTAAGGTATGAAAAGGATCATATTTTTCTGTATAAAACAGAGATTCATAATGCATCCCCTCATCCGAGGAGCGGATATGAAAGCCTTTTTCTTTTCTGAGCTCCCTGGGCAGATCGTCATCCCACTTATCCTCTGGTTTACTATTTTTCATATCAATATTAAAGGGGATAACCGTTGAGCTATTTTCTTTATCATAGGATAAGATCCCGTAAAACTGACGTTTTTCCATATCAAAAGCATGAGCGAAACCTGTTTTGGGGTTCCCTGTATCCTGAACAAGATAGTTTTCTTTAGCCCACTGGGTACAATAGGCATTTTTAATTTTCCGGGCCGATTCCATGGATTTTCCCATCCATAATCTGATGGGGATTCCGTTTAGAGTGGTTTCTGTGCCAGAGATGGAGGAAATTTCAGCTCTCGGATTTTTAAGGGCTCTAAGGGGTTCTTCATAAGCAGATTCGGAGGAGGGACTATAGGGCATAAGGGTTTGAAATTCATCCCCCTTAAGTCCGGAGATTACCCCTACAGCAAAAATAGAAATCATAAGCAGAAGAATAAAGCTGAATAAGATCGCCTTTTTCATTATTCAAACCTGTCCGGAACGGAATTCAGATTGACACGCGGAGGCTGTTCCCTGCAGATGGGCATGGGGTCAAAGGGCCAGATATCTATCTCAAAATTAAGAATTTCAGTGACAAGTCCTGTGAGCGTTCCCCCACTGATATCCACGGGCCCCAGAAGCCAGTATCCGGAAAGTCTGTCTTTGACCTGCGAATCCCCGCCTATGGCATTCCAGGCATCTGTCTGGAGTTTTCCGGTTTCACGGAAGTGGAGACTTGCGGGAACATTCTCCCCGGGGTAAAAATGATTAATGATATTTGAAAGCTGAAAGGCATGATCTGTTTCCGCGGAAGCGCTCCATAGCCCTCCGAAGTCAAGGCCAAGACCTGTAAAGGACAGGGAAAGAATCTCGCCCATTCCCCCAAAAGAAGAGGAGGTGGAATTGTTCAGATTAAGGGAGATGCTGTCGGGAAGTTCATAGGTGGTTTTTGCTCCGGCAATGGCATTGGCCGAAGGAACGGGATCGCTGCCTCCGGTGCCCCCGGTATAGTCCACTTTTTCCCAGACAAGGTAGCGAACCGCTTTGATCAGAGAGATTTTCATGGAAGTGACTTTAAAGAATTCCCAGGTACAGAATAAAAAAATGGTCAGAATGGGGATGATTAATATAAATTCCACGAGAGCATTTCCTTTTTTTCCTGAGCCGTTCAGGAATAGAGGGGCTCTGTTTTTAATGTTCACTGATCAGCCCTCCTTCGCCGAGAGCCTGAGCAAGAAGAGCGATACTGCTTCCTTTGGAGTAATCCTCACTTTTTTTTGCCTCAACCGCTACAAGCTCGGCCTTCCAGAAAGGATTGAAGAGATTGGGTGACCAGTCATCATTAACGCTTTCTTCATTGTCAGCGCCTAAATCGTTATCCGAATCGGATCCCCGAAGGCCAGAATCTCTTCCGGAACCGGGGCTGGGGTCATCATAACGGGCGCAGGCTTTGGCAACAGCGGTCAGATCTTTTTCAGGAACTCCGAAGAGGCCTCCGAGCTTTTGGTACATCATCGTGGTCGTGAAATCTGAGGAGGATTTTTGAGCAATAGCATAGATCCCCGGAGCGATATTATTTTCATGATTAAAATCATAATAAGAGATGTTTTCAAGATCGATATCCGTTTCATGGTTTACAGCCGGCCACCAATCCATAAAGGCCGTATCCCATTCCCAATCCCAGACATCCCAGTACTGGAGCGCAATAAAAGGGCCATCTTCAGCGCGCATTTTAGTTTTTTGAATATCGATATTTCCTGAGATTCCTATAAGAAGTCTCACTCCGATGAAGACGACCAGGCTGAGTTGAAATCTGCGATTATAAAGGGGAATGGACCCATTAAAGGTGCCTTGAGTAAAATCGCATATCGTCGCCTCAAGGACTTTTTTAAGCCCCTCCCATTTTCCTTTTTTACGGATGGCCCCTTCATCTCCCCCTCCGCCAAAATGATTGGCGGCGTTGATCACATCTGCCTGAGCAAAAGCGCCGCTGTTGAGTTTTATTGTTGGGTCATAGGACTTTGCAGCTTCCTGCATGGCAGAAGAAATATTTGCTGCCAGAAAAGTCTCCAGAGTGGATTGAAGTAGTCCTATTCCATTCATCAGTTCATCCCAGGGGAGCTCCAAGAGAAGAGTAAGAGCCTCTTCTACAAGAGTTAAAAATGTATAAAGAAGGGAAAAAATTCCACCGACTAAAGGAAGCCCCTGTCCGTATTCACAGACTAATTTCCATGCTTTAACACAAGAGCAAAGCGCTGTGAGATAGGCAACAAAAGAAAGTTCAGCAATGATCGTGCGGTTGGTGTAGGCAATGTAATTGAGAGTTCTGGCCTCCCACACCGCTCCAGTAAAGGCGGCTGCGTCAGCGGCATTCTGAAGGCGCATCCTTTCGCCCACCAGAGTCCCTACATTATATACCGAAAACATTCCGCCGGCGAAAATAACCCAAGTGATGGCAAAGACTGCCAGCATCTGACCATGAGTGTATTTGTAAAGCTTGCTCTTCCGGAATTCTGAAAGCAGAGTTTTTAAGGAGTCTTTCTGGGTTTTCATTTTTTAACTTCCGCTGCTTGTAAGGGTTGAAAGTCTTAAGGCACAGGTGGAGGAAAGCCTGAGAGAAACGACAGGCAGGGCATCATAGTCTCCTCTTTTATAAAAATGTCCGGAGAGGGTGGAAACATCTTCAACAATGGCTTCAGAGAGCTCCTTTATGATTCTATTTGCCAGAGGAATTTCCAGAGGAAAATCAAAATCAATTTTTATCTTCAACAGTTTCTGGTCCTGGCTCAGCTGAAAAGTGGAGGCTGCGGAATTATAGTCGGAAACAGGAGAAGGCGCATTAAGAATGGAAATAGACACAGGAGTAAGCGGATTTAAGTTATCCGGGTTATCTGTGATGCAAAGTTTGACAGCTTCTTTCATGGCAGAAAGAGAGACAATGTCCGCAGACATTCTACCCAAGCCCGGAATAGAGAAAAAAGGAGCCAGAACCGTGGCTGCTGCTGCTTTCATGTTATCCATGTTTCCCCGGTTAACAATCCCGGCACGGGCTGCGGCAAAGGCTGCATACTCCAGGCAGAGCTTTGCATTCATTATTAAAACCAGCTGAACAAAACAGATCAGCATGAAGAGATAAACAGGCATGACCAGAGCAAATTCGACAAAGGCCTGTCCCTCAATATCAGTCAGGCGGGCGGGAAGGTTGTTCTTAAGAAGAGACATCGTTAGGAATTCCTTTGAAGGGTTGCTGAAAGTGAATTGGATTTTATTCCAAATGTAAAGAAAAAAGGCGATTTACAAAAAAAAAAAATACTGTATTATTTTTTTAGTATGAATAAAATATGATCGAAATTCTGAGTTTATAAAAAATAAAGGAGGGGCTTTTATGAGATTATTAGGAATGAAAAGAAAACAGGGACAAGGCATGACCGAATACATCATTATTGTAGGCCTCATTGCTCTTTCCGCGATTGTGATTGTGGCTCTTTTCGGAAAGCAGATCAAGGCTCAGTTTTCAGGCATGACCACTGCACTTTCAGGTAAAACAGCTGAAGTCACCTCTCATGAAGAGGCTGCAACAAAAGAGGCAGATGCGGATAATCAGCTGTCCAAGTACGATTCCACACCTGACGCTGAGTAAGAAGGATTTTTTTCTGGCTCTGGATTTATACCTGACTAGATTGATTATTTTCTTTCTATGTCTGACCTGTGCCGCCTATACGGATTTAAAGCAGAGATCCATCCCGAACTGGATTACTTTATCCGGAACGTGCGCTGGATTTTTGCTGGGGGCTGTCGCCCAGGGCTACATGGGTATTATTCAAAGCCTGGCCGGATGGATTTTAGGTTTTTTCCCGTTTTATATTCTTTATAAAAAAAAGGGAATAGGGGCAGGTGACGTTAAGTTAATGGCCATGGTCGGCACATTAGGAGGAGTCAAAATACTCATGCTTAGTTATTTATACACTTCTCTCATTGGTTTTTTGATGGCGTGCCACTCTTTGCTTCAGGCAGGTCAGATCCGTAATGGTTTTTTGCGCTCCTGGCAGCTTTTTTTGAAATTGTTCGGAGTTTCTTCAAAACCTCTCTCCAGGCCTGATTCTGAAGTGGTTTTAACGATCCCTTATGGAGCGGCCATTGCTGCAGGCTCTTATATGGCGTATTTTACAATGATGCTTAAATAAACAATCGGAGTTCTTTCCCTATGAAAAATATTTTACCCCTTATCGTGGCTTTCATCCTGGGTTTTTTTGCCGTTTTCGGCGTTCAGCGTTATATTTCCAATAAAGATCAGGAATACCGTGCCAAAGTTCAGCCCAAGACCGTGATTGTTGCCAGCAAAAAAATCAGTGCCGGCCAGAAATTGACAGCGGATATTCTCAGGGAAAAGGATTTTCCCGCTTTGATGCTGCCTGAAAATGTGATCACAAAGGAAATGCTTAAGGATATTTTAAGAAAGCCGGTCAACCGGGATGTGTTCCCGGGAGAGCCTATATTATGGTCTTTCCTGGGATCTCAGCGAAGAGAAACCACCCTTTCCCAGGTTGTTAAGCTTGATGAGCGGGCCATCACCATCAGTTTGGATAAAATCGGAGGGGTTGACGGTTACATTCAGCCCAATGACCGTGTGGACATCTATATCCTGACCCAGGTTCCGACAAAAAAGAAACAGGAGGTTCTAGGTAAGGACGGCACCCTGACACCCATTGAAATTGAGGATAAAAAAGAAGCCGCTTTTCTTTTGTTGCAGAATGTCCTGATTCTGGCCACCGGAGATTCCTTCAGTAAGGGAACCATGGGAACTCAGCAGAGTTATTCCTCTGTTACTCTCGCTGTAACCCCCAAAGAGGCGGGACTTTTAAAATTTGCAACCGAAGCCGGACAGCTTTCCCTGACCCTCCGCAATCCGCAGGATTTCGGAGAGGCGGATGAGATTGAAATTTTTGACATGGATTCCATTCTGGATGTCGCCAAGCTCAGACAACTCCAGGATGATCGTAAAAAAAGAATTGAAGTTTACAGACAGGGTAAATCAGAAATCCTCGAAAGATAAGGGTATCTATGAAAAAGAATTATTTCACATGTATGATCTTTTTTCTGCTGTTTCTTTTCAGGGGGTATGCGGAAAACAGTACACAAAGACAGCTTACACTTGAAGTAGGGGGGGAAACCATTGTCAAAATTCAGGATCTGAAAGGAATTTCAAATCCGGGGGATATTGTGGAGGATGTCGTGCTTACAGACGGCAATTCCTTTAAAATCAGAGGTCTGGCCTGGGGGGATACCCAGCTTACAGCCTGGGATATGGCCGGAAATCAATGGGTTTACAGCATTCATGTGGAAATGCCCAAATACGTCCGGGAACTCCAGGGCTATCTGGAGGAAATTGAGGGGGTGAATGTCAATTTTCTCGGAAAAAACATTATCGTGGAAGGACAGCTTCTGAGAAAATCAGACGATTCGAAGCTTCAGGGAATTCTGGCCAATTTCGGCCAGGTTAAGAATATGGTCAATACCTCTGTTCCTGAAATGGGCAAGCTCCTTATGGAGGCCGTAAAATCCGAGCTCTATAATATGGAGCTCAAATATTCCCTTCTTGGAGAGGGGCTTATGTATGAAGGGTACAGCTTTAACGGTGAGGCCAAGGAGCAGGCCAAAACAGTTTCCACTTTTTATTTCAGCTCCATTTATCCTGCTGTGGATGTCAAGACTCCGAATGTTTCCCTGGAGCTGTTTCTGATTCATTTTAAACCGGACCCGGCTTCAGCCGGTCAGACTCCCTTTAAAATCTATACGGATGCGCTTCAGAAGGAAAAAACCCGGAATCTCTCCTCCTATACCTTTTTTGACTCGAAATCCGTGGAACAGGCCGTGGATAAGATCAATAAAGCCGGAACGACTCATGTTCTCACTCAGACGTTTTTAAAGACAAGCAGTCATAAGGCTGTGCTCTGGGAAGATAAGGCCGGATCCCAGCGGTTTTTTATTCAGATGCTTCCCAAAGTGATTGAGCCGGGCTGGATTGACATCCGTTTTTCCTTTGGTCTGGATGAGTCAGGAAAAAATCTTTTCATGCAGACCGACAGGCTGGTGCTGAAAAATAAACAGCCGGCTTCCATCCTGGGGCTCTGGCAGAGAATCTGTAATGCGGTTCAGGATAAAGCCCTGCTTTTCAATATTCCTCTTTTTCAGGCTTTGAAAGACAATGCGGAAAATGCAGAGCTTCTTCTTTTAATATCTCCTTCCTGGAATTTAAAGGATTAATCCTCATGACCTCGCTGAAACTCATTCCTCTGGTTACCCCTGCGGAAAAAAAACTGGACGTTTTTACAGTGAGTGAGAACGTGGTGATCGGCAGAGATTCTTCCGCAGGTCTCGTACTGCCGGACTCCAATGTTTCCAGAAAACATGCCCGTCTGGAGGTTTCTTCCGAGGGATTTTTTATTGAAGACCTGGGAAGCGCCAACGGAACCTTTGTGAATCAGCAGAAGATCCAGAGAGCTGCGCTTAAGAACGGGGATCTTCTTTCCTTCGGCCCTTTTCAGTTAAGGCTTGAAACGGAGACTGTCTTCGCTTCCTCTTCGCAGCCTCTCTTCCAGGCGGCCTCCCCTAAAAAGGAAACACCAGCCGAGTCCGCCGCTTTGTCTGAACAGGATGCGGATGATCTGATCCGGTTTAAAATTTCCATTCATAATGAACTTCTGGGGAGAACGGATCTCAAAAAACTGGATATCGGCGGGAATTCCGATCTTTTGAGAGCCACCATAGAAAAGACGGTTTCAGAGCTGATTGAGGAAAAAAAGAGTGACCTTCCTCATGGCGTTAACAGAAAATACCTGATCAAAGATATTTTGAATGAAGCTTTGGGGCTTGGCCCTCTGGAAGATCTTCTGGCAGATCCCACTGTCACGGAAATCATGGTCAATAACAAGGACCAGATTTACATTGAGCAGAAGGGGAAACTGGTTTTAAGCAGCAAGCGTTTTATCAGTGAGGCGCAGATTCGGGCCACGATTGAAAGGATTGTAGCACCCCTGGGGAGAAGAATTGATGAAAGTACGCCTCTGGTGGATGCCCGTTTGAAGGACGGAAGCCGTGTGAATGCCATTATTCCTCCTCTGGCTTTAAAGGGGAGTTCCATTACCATTAGGAAATTTTCCAAAAAACCTTTTATTATCCAGGATCTGATCCGTTTCGGCACTATGACTCAGAATATGGCTGACTTTTTAAAACTGGCAGTGGAAAAAAGACAGAATATAGTCATTTCCGGAGGTACCGGATCAGGAAAAACAACCCTTCTGAATGTGGTTTCCTCTTTTATCCCTTCGGATGAAAGAATTGTGACCGTTGAAGATGCCGCTGAACTGAAGCTTCCCCAGGAGCATGTGGTTTCGCTTGAAAGCCGTCCGCCGAACATTGAGGGAAAAGGGGCAATCCTGATCCGGGACCTGGTTAAAAACTGTCTTCGTATGCGGCCGGACAGAATTGTGGTCGGTGAGTGCCGCGGCGGGGAGGCCCTTGATATGCTTCAGGCCATGAATACCGGTCATGACGGTTCTCTGACCACAGGACATGCTAATACCCCCCGGGATATGCTATCCCGTCTGGAAACCATGGTTCTTATGGCCGGAATGGATCTTCCCTCGCGGGCCATCCGTGAGCAGATTGCTTCCGCCATTTCACTGATTGTCCAGCAGTCCCGTTTCCCGGACGGGAGCCGCAAAATAACTCATATTACTGAAGTCACCGGCATGGAGGATCTGACCATCACCATGCAGGATATTTTCATATACAAACAGACGGGCTTTGATGAATTCGGAAAAGTCAAAGGCTATTATACCGCCACCGGAAACATCCCTAATTTTGTAGAAGAGTTAAGACAACGGGGAATCCCGGTGCGCATGGAACTTTTTGAAGAAGTTAAACCCCCGGCATAAAAATATGAATACCCAGACACTCCTTTTTATTCTTGTTCTGATTTCGATCCTCATTTCCGTGAGTATCTTTGTCTTTGGGGCCTGGAAAATCGTCAAAACGCCTTATGGCCGCTATGAGGAACGCTATCTTCAGTCCGCTTCAGGGAAACTGAATAAGATGTTCATTTTTCTACCCCCGGAAGCCGTGTTTTATCTGAAATTCATCGCCTGCCTTTCTTTCTTTTTTCTGTTCTTTTTTCTTTTCGGAGGGGTAAAATTTAAAATTGTGCAGTATGTGATCGCGATTACGGGCGCTTTGCTCGGTTTTTTCTGTCCGGATTTAATTATCGGTTTTCTTGAAAACAAGAGGCTTGAGAAATTCGAGCTCCAGCTTCTGGAGGGCCTCAACAGCATGGCGAATTCCCTTAAGGCGGGATTCAGTTTTCAGCAGGCCTTAGATCAGCTGGTCAAGGAAACGGAGCCCCCGATTTCCCAGGAATTCGGACTTATTCTCAAGGAGAATAAACTTGGTGTCTCTCTGGAGCAGGCCATGATCAACGTGACTCTCCGGGTGCCCAGCGAAGATCTTGAACTTGTGGTTTCTTCCGTTGTCCTGACCCGTGAGCTGGGGGGAAATCTTTCCAATATTTTTGAAAGGCTTGCCAATACTATCCGGGAGCGCATGAAACTCAAGGGAAAAGTGAAGGCCCTGACTTCCCAGGGTAAAATGCAGGGCTGGGTGGTAGGCCTTATGCCGATCGTCCTGGGAGTGCTGATTTCCTTCATCAATCCCGAGATGATGAATGCTTTTCTGGATTCTCTGGTCGGCTGGTTTCTGATCGGAATGATCATTGTTCTGGAAATAATAGGCGCTTTTTTCATAAAAAAAATTGTAACCATAGACATCTGACCTATGAACAATTCACTCCTACCCTTATTAGTTTATATGGCCGTTTTTGCAGGTATCGCGAGTATTGCTTATCTTCTGTGCCCGAAAAACATGGATGAGGCAAAAGCGATTATTTCCCGTCAGAAAGGAAAAAAATCCGGGCTCCTGCTCCTGATTTCCCCGCTTCTTGTGGGAATCGGGGAAATGATCAAAAAAATTCCCCTGAAGGTTCATCGTAAATTTCTTGAGAAAATTCAGAAGAATCTGGTGATCGCGGAATGGGATACAAAACTTTTTCCTGAAGAGTTTGCCGCCCTTCAGATTCTGACACCCTTATTTCTTTTTCCTTTTCTCATCCTTTCGATTGTTAAAATTGAAGGTTTTGCTTTTTTAAGACAGCCCGGGCCCATGGTTCTGTCTTTTGCCGTCCTGTTTTTCATCGGCTGGATTATTCCTTTTCTGATCCTTCAGGACACGATTAAAAAGAAACAGAAAGCCATAAGCCGTGAGCTTCCTTTTACTCTGGATATGCTGACGTCCGCTGTCCAGGCGGGTCTTGATTTTTCCGGCGCCATTCGCAGGTTCATACAGAAATCCACCAAGGTGACTCCCCTGAAATCGGAAATGTCCCTGATGCTCAAGGAAATCAGTCTCGGAAAAACCCGTTCGGATGCCCTGCGCCGCATGGCGGAAAGAGTGGAACTCAAGGAGCTGACTTCAGTGGTCAACGCCCTTATTCAGGCAGATCAGCTGGGAACAAGCCTTGCGGCTGTGCTTACGACACTGTCGGATGATCTGCGTGTAAAACGTTTTCAGATGGCTGAAAAGATGGCTCTGGAAGCTCCGGTCAAAATGCTATTTCCGTTAATCGGTTTTATTTTTCCGGCCGTTTTCATTATTTTAATCGGGCCGTTAATTCTTCAAATGATTTCAGAATTGGGAAAACAATAATATGACAAACGCTGTTTTTTTAAAGGTAAAAAAAAGTCCGTCTCTGGCCGAGGGGCATACATTCACTCTTCAGAATGAAATCGTTACTTTGGGCCGCAGCGAACAGGAAAGCAACGTAATTATCCCGGACCAGGGTGTTTCCAGAAAACATTGTCTGATCCAGATTGAACCGGGGAAATCCGTTACCCTTGAAGATCTGGCAAGCGGAAACGGGACCTTTGTCAACGGGGCCAAAGTCCAGGGGAAAACTTTTCTCAGGAATGGCGATGTGATAAGACTTCATGAAACTCAGCTGGAGATCACCATTCCCTTTCAGACCTCTTCCTCCATGAAACCTCCTCCTCTGAAAAAAGCGGCCGTCAGTAAAAGTTCCTCTCTTAAGATCGAAAAAAAAAGCACTTCCAGAATTTATTATGTCATCATTCCACTGGCCTGCCTGCTGATTGTTTCTCTGATGTATCTCCTCCTGATCCATCCGTCCTCCGGAAATAATAATGCATCAGGAGCCCTGGAGCTGACGGAGACCTATTCTCTTGCGGATATGGGGTGCAAGTTCAGCCATCCTGCGGGGTGGAAAAGAAAAGACAAGTACCAGAAATCCGTTTTCGGGTATTCCTATTTTGAGCGTTCCGTACTTTTTTTCGGGACAAGCCATGACAACACGGATGTGATGTTCTGCGTAGATATTCTTAACGGAGTTCCGCCCTCGCTGTCTCTGGATTTTCTGGTTGAGACGGATGCCTTGAAATTTCCGAGGGTTCTTCCTCACCCGGGGAATAACGGAAAACATTTTGAGCGTATTGAAAAAACCACCCTTGCCGGAAAAAATGCCTATATCGGAATCAGCCCGGCTTTTGACTGCCAGGGGAAGACGATGAGGACTGTGGAAGCTTATATCCAGGATGGGGCCAGGAGGTTCCTGCTGATAGGATTTACCGACGCCTCTGTTTTTGAAATCTATGCCCCGGTCTTTCAGAAAATCATGATGTCCTTTCAGATTGACCCGCAGATGCCCCTGATTGCCCGGACTGAAAATCCGGCTTCGGATATCAGCCTTCTTACGCAGAGTGCTGATGCACTTGCAGAGAAAAGTCATCTCAAGGCGGATAATCTTTATCTCGCCCTTAAGGATTACCGTAAGGCGGTCCTTATGGAAAACCTCTATTCCTTCAATGCAGAGGATCCCTCAAGACTCGGTCGCATTGATAAATTCCGGAAGGCGCAGAAGCTTTTTGATGACCGTTATGAGGAGTTGAAATTTGAAATAGAGAGAGGGCTTAAGATCAGGGAAGAGGAGACGATTTTCAATGCAGCGCGACAGATCATTAAAATGATTCCGGATCCGGAAAACAAGCGTTATCAGTATGCAGAACGTTTCTATTCCAGACTCAAAGACAAGTATGAAAATAAAATGAATTCTCTGAAATACGGGCAATATTAATATAATAAAAGGAGTCCTAAAGTTATGAGCGATGACGCTACAAAACGGTTTGAAAAAGGGCCCGACAGCAATGAAGATAAAACCATTATTGCCGGTGCGGCCGGCAGCGGAGACCGTTCCACGGTAATTAAGGAAGGGGATGAGACCAAAATGGGGGGGATGCCCGACATGGAGCTTCTCACTCTTGGTGCCAAACTGGTGATCGTCTCCAAACAGAATCAGGGACAGGAATTTTATCTGACAACTCCTGAACTTGTCATCGGCAGATCGGATGACTGCAGTCTGAAACTGGACTATCCGGGAATTTCCAGGAGTCATCTGCGTCTTGTCTGTGAAGAAAAGAATTTTTTTATTGAGGATCTGGGAAGCAAATACGGCACCTTTATCGGAAAAAATAAGATCGAGGGTAAAACAAAACTGAAACCCGGCGATATCCTTCAGATCGGTGAATTAACCCTGAAATATGTCACACAGGGATATGCGGAAGGGGGAGGCGCTAAAAAGCTTGTCATGGCAGTCTGCGGTGTAGGTATTTTCCTTCTTCTTCTCGTGGTTGTAAAGGTTCTGTTTTCTTCAGCCCCTGCTCCGGCCCCTGCAAGAGAATCCGCTCCTCAGACTCCGCTGATTCAGACGCAAACTTCCGGGAACACTCAGTCTGTCCTGGAACAGGCCAGGAATCTTGATCTGTCCGGGAAAACCCAGGAGGGGCTGGATAAGATTGCTTCCCTTTTCCAGAATGATCCTCTGAATCAGGAAGCTCTGGCTCTTCAAAAGACGCTTCAGGCCAAAATGCAGGCGGGTTATAAAATTGAAAATGCCAGAAAACTGATGGATATCGGAAGCCTGGGCCAGGCCAAAAGTCTTGTGGACGAGGTCCTGGCTCTTGACCCTTCAAATGTGGGGGCAAATGAGCTTTTAAGTCGCATAGAAAAACTCGGGAAGTCACAGGTCGCCTATGGTCTGCTTAAGGATGCAAAGAATCTTTTCACCAACGGAGACCCGGAGGGCGCAAGGGAAATGCTCAAAAAAGTGACAGACCCTGCCCTTTCTTCTGAAGTGGAACAAATGGTAAGGCAGATTGATCTGCAGGAGAGTACTTTTAAAAGCCTGGAGGTGATCCGGGAAAGATATAATGCGGGAGATATGGATAAGGCACTGGCTTCGATCCGCGAAGCCCTCCAGAAAAATCCTTCCTCTGAAGACCTTAAAAAAAATAAGGAAAAGATTGAACTGCTCCTGGTTAAAAGAAAGGAAGCCAACCAGCTTTTTGGGGGGCCTTCCCCTTTCAGAGCGAAGCCCGTGCTTCAGACGATCCTTGATCTGGCCGGAGATTCCCATCCTTTCGGAAAACAGGCATCACAGGAATT
Organism: uncultured bacterium; assembly: GCA_964443875.1. Lineage (GTDB taxonomy): Bacteria > Auribacterota > JAFGBW01 > JAFGBW01 > JAFGBW01 > CAYUET01. The sequence continues at coordinate 85,886 of CAYUET010000004.1, forward strand.
AACCGCTCTGGAAGCGCAATCGCTTGTACTGGCTCAGTCGGCTTACCAGGAGGCTTTAAAACATTATGCCGACGGTGAGGTTAAAACATCCTTTGAACAGCTGGAACAGCTCACGATTAATTTCCCGCAGACCGATTATTTCAAGGAAATCAAAAATGAAATCAAAGTTCGCATTGATAATCTCGCAAAGGCCCTTTACAGAGCCGCCTATGTCATTGAAGAAAAAGACATGATGAAGGCCAAGGAAATCTATCAGCGTCTTCTGAATTTTGTTCCTGATAATTATTCCTATGCCAAAAAAGTAAAGACTAAAATCAGAGGCTGATTTTAATAACAGAAAACATTAATCACCAGAAGGACTATTGTCATGAAGGAGCCCTCATTGCCTGTTTCCTATTCTTCCCCTGATCAACCGGTTCGTCATCATTATCCCTTAAATATAAAAAATGATTCTCTGGGAACGGCTTTCGGGCTTTGCCTGAAGACCTCTCCCTATATTCTGATGCGTCTGGGAATTCTTCTGGGGTTTACTTTTCTTTCTCTTTTATGGCTGGCATTATGCGGGGGGATTGCCGCTCTGTTTTCAAAGAACGGCGGAAGCGGAGGAATTATTTTGTTTCTCATCGGGGTGGGAATTCCCGGGGGCCTTTTCGCCTTTCTTCGAAGCTATCTTCTGGATATCCTGAAAGCCGGGCATATTGCAGTGCTGACACGGCTGATGACAGAAGGGAAGATGCCTGAAGGCGTGAATCAGGTGGAATATGGAAAAAATATTGTAAAGGCCAAATTTCTTCAGACCAACATCATGTTTGTCGTCAACAGCATGGTTAACGGGGTTATTCAGGCCTTCAACAGAACTCTGGACTGGGTGGCAGGATTGATTCCGCTTCCAGGACTGGAAGGGATGATGAAAGTATTGAATAAAATCATCGACCGCTCGGCCAGCTATGTGGATGAAACCATTTTCAGCTATAACATGGCGCGCAATGATGAAAATATCTGGCGGTCCTCCATGGACGGACTCGTTTATTATGCCCAGAACGTAAAACCCATTTTAAAGACCGCTGTCTATTCCGTGATTCTGGAATACGTGATCACTTTTGTTATTTTTTTACTTTGCCTTGTCCCGGCTTATCTTGTTTCCCTTATTCTTCCGGCTTCTGTCGGAAGTTTTGCCTGGATTCTGGGAGTAATTCTGGCCATGATTGTCAAGACCTCGGTTTTGCATCCGCTTTTTCTGACCATGGTGTCCTTAACCTTTCACCTTCAGGCTCATGAACAGCCCATTAATGAACAATATGCGTCCACTCTGGATTCGGTGAGTGATAAATTCAGGGAAATGAAAGAGAAGGCTGTCGAGTGGATGGGGCAGAAAAACATACCCTCCGTGGAAACAGCAAATCAGTCGCCTTCCCCGGTGAATTAAAAGAGGGATTACTTATTGTTCTCCCGGTTTTTTTCCATGACGAAATCGTCCATGACAAATCCGCCTCCGATGTCTTTGACAACGGAAGAGATCTTTCTAAAGCCGCATTTTTCATAGGCCTGAATACTCCCGGTATTGTTTTTGTTTACCGTCAGCCTGATCTTGGAAAGTTTCATTAATTTTGCAAGAAGGGTGACGAATTCCAGGGATTCTTTTCCCAGACCGAGTTTCCGGCATCCTGCCTGGATATAGATCTTGCTTAAAAAAAGGCAGTCTTTTTGGAGTTCCACAGCAAGATATCCCACATAGTCTTTTTTATTCTGAATTAAAAAATAACGGCTTTTTTCGTCAAGGATCTGCCTCGTCACGGCTTCCCGGGATTGAAAAACGGAAAGCATGTATTCCACCTGGGCTTTGCCGATAAGGGGTGTGTAATGTTCTGTCCAGATTTCACGGGCAAGGACTGAAACTTTTTCGATCAGGTCATTGTCCCTGACTTCTATGAAACTGATGTTCCCTGTGCTCAAAAAAGGATTACCAGTTAAGATAGGGAAGTTTCGAAGCCACTTTTTTAATCGAAGCCAGATTGTCCATTAAAATACCGGTAACATCCCAAAACCCTTTGAGAAACTGTTCCTGAACGGCTGCTGAAATTTTAAAAGAAAAGACAGAGTCCTTAATTTTCAGAGTCAGGGAGGAAAGATCAATGGTTATCAAGACCTGAGGGTCTTTTTCAATAAGCCCCTGTAGGGTCTGAATATCCTTTTCGCCCATGACAAGGCAGGGTATGCCCAGGGAAACGCAGTTGCCGAAAAAGATTTCAGCGAAAGATTCACCGAGGATCGCCTTGATTCCGTATTTCTGAAGGGCCTGGGGAGCATGTTCTCGTGAGGAGCCGCATCCAAAATTCTTATTCACCACCAGGATTTCTCCTCCCATAAAGGAAGGATTGTCAAAAGGGTGATTCAGGGATTTGCCTTCAGGGCCTTTGCGGTCATCTTCAAAGGCATGTGCCCCAAGGCCGTCAAAGGTGATGCACTTTAAAAAACGGGCCGGGATAATCCGGTCTGTGTCAATATCGTTTCCTTTTAAGGAAATTCCTCTGGATTTGATCTCATTAATACTTATTGCCATATCTCTTCCTGCGTATTTTAAAAGTTATAAATATTTTCTTATATCGGTTACTTTGCCGTTGACGGCTGCAATGGCAACCATGGCGGGACTCATTAAAAGCGTTCTCCCTGTGGGAGAGCCCTGTCTACCCTTAAAGTTCCTGTTTGACGAAGACGCACTGATCTGCCTTCCTTTAAGCTTATCCGGATTCATGGCCAGACAGAGCGAACATCCGGCGTCTCTCCATTCAAAGCCGGCTTCCATAAAGATTTCATGCAGCCCCAGTTCTTCGGCCTGTTTTTTGATTTTCTGTGAACCCGGAACCACAAAAGCCTTGATCCCTGCTTTTACTTTGCGACCCTTTACTATTTCAGCAGCGATCTGAAGATCGCTTAATCTTCCGTTGGTGCAGGACCCGATGTAGGCCACATCAATGGGAGTACCTTCAATGGGTGTCCCGCTTTTAAAATCCATGTAATCAAAGGCTTCTTTAAGGAGCGGTCTTTCAGCCTCGGAACAGGAATCCAAAGAGGGAATGGAGTCGCTGATGGAAACAGACTGTCCGGGGGTAATTCCCCACGTCACGATGGGGGTGATATCCGCGGCATTGAAAAGAATCTGATCATCAAAATGGGCATCGGCATCGGATTTCATGCTTTCCCAGTAGACAAGGGCTTTTTCCCATTGATCCCCTTTGGGGGCATAGGCTTTGCCTTTAAGAAAGTCGTAAGTGGTTTTGTCCGGGTTGATGTATCCCACACGGGCTCCGCCCTCAATCGCCATGTTGCAGACCGTCATCCGTTCATCCATGTTCATGGAGTCAAATACAGATCCTGTAAATTCATAAACATAACCTACACCTGCTTTAACCCCGAGTTTCTGAAGAATATAAAGAATGACATCTTTGGCATAAACGCCTTTACCGAGTTTCCCTTCGACGTGGATCTGGCGGACTTTGAGGGGTTCAATACTTATAGTCTGGGTGGCGAGGACGTCACGGACCTGGGAGGTTCCGATTCCGAAGGCAACAGCACCGAAAGCGCCGTGAGTCGCCGTGTGGCTGTCTCCACACACAATGGTCATTCCAGGCTGGGATAGACCGTTTTCAGGCATGACCACATGGATAATTCCTCCTTCACCCCGGGCAATGTCGAAAAATCGGATGTTATTTTCTCGAGTGTTGTTTTCAATGGTCTGCATCATTTCTTCTGCGACCGGATCTTTGAAAGGTCTGGAGTTATCGTCTGTCGGCACAATATGATCCGCTGTTGCAAAGGTTCTTTCCGGAAAGAGAACTTTCAGTTTTCTTTCCCGGATCATGGAAAAGGCCTGAGGAGAGGTCACCTCATGACAGAAGTGCGCTCCGACAAACAATTGAAGATTTCCGGAAGGCAGTGTCGTTACCGTATGTTTTTCAATTACTTTCTGATACAGATTTTTTCCCATAGTCATCACCATTTCATGAAGAATTAAAACGTTTAAAAATTTCAGGAATATTAGATCAAAGCCCTTTTTTTGTCACGTCAAATTCGTAATGAGGCGTTAAGCCGAATTTTGCTCGTATGTGTCACATTCTATCAGATAATATCAGCGTCCTTCCATATTAGGAAAGCGCATTTCAATAAGAGTAAAAATAGAATGATTATTGTTTGAAACATAAGAGATTTAAGATTAACATCTATTCGGGGGTAAAGAGTTAACTGTTTTTTTGACCGGGGGAAGGAATTTTCTTGAACAAAACGATGCTTTATTTTTCCTGTTTTCTGATAATGATTTATTCTGTTTTAACCTGTTTTCAGGTTTATTCGCGATCGATCGGTTCGGACTTTTTTCTTGTCTGGGGAGTTAATCGTTTCAGCTCCGTATTAGTTTCTGAAAATTCACGAAATATTTTTTCTCAATTTTCCAAGGAAAAACTTTTTGAATCCATGAAAAAAATCGGCGAGGATACGGACGACTGGGAGTTGTTGAAGGCCCTTCAGGCGAGGCCGGATGTCAATCTTTGCGCTACTCCTTTTTTATATTCGGTTTTAACCCCTTTTTCTCAAATGACCTTTACTCAAGCGCGCGCTTTTTTTTTCGGAATGGGGGTGTTGGCTTTATTGGCCGGATTTCTGATTCTGTCCAGACTTATGCGCACCCCGCTGTGTTTAACTTTTTTATTTATGGGGATTGTTTTTATTTCTTATTATCCGGTAGAGATGTCTCTTTCTCTGGGCAATGTGAACGAGTTTATTGTTTTTTTTACCATTATTTTTTACGGCATACAGAAAATGAAACCTTGCATTTTTCAAAAAATGCTGGAAGGTTTTGGTATCGGGCTCCTCTGTTTCTTTAAACCTTTTTTTGTCTATTCCGTATTGATCCTTTTTGTCTTTTATTTTATTCAGAATAAGAAATTTTCTGGTTTTTACGCTCTGGGACTCTGTTTTTCCCTGGTCTCTGCTTTGGGATTCAGTTTGATTTATTTTGATCTTTCCTCTTCCTGGCAGGGGTGGATGACTTACCTGGGCACCCTGGATATCGTGTATTGGTCAAATTCAGTGATATACGGCAATTTTTCTTTTCGTGCCGTTTTGTTTTATGTAACCGGATATGATCCTTCCCTGCTCCAGCCCGCCTGTGGATCAATGGCGGTCTTAATCCCTGTTATATTAAAAAAACACATTCAAAAAGATTCCCCTGATCTTCCCTGTTTTTTTTTCTGGGCAGGATATTTTCTTTTTTTACTAAGCTCTCCCCTGGTCTGGTTTCATTATTTCAGTCTTTTGATTGTTCCCTTTTTCTGTGTATTATCTAAAGTGAAACTGCAGACAGAAAGAGAACAGTTCTTTTTTTCTCTGATCATCGGATTGATCTGGGTTCTCATAGGGATGCCTTATTGTTATGAAAGTTTTTGGACGCCCTCGGTTTTAACAAAAGTTTTTATTTTATATTTTTGCTTATCTGTTTTTATCCTTTTTTGGGGAAGGGGACTTCTTTTTTCTCCGGGAAAGGCGGATGTTGGAAAGGAAATATCATGAACAATGAATATTACGCCCCCCATTTTTTACTTTTTTTATTGTATACTCCGCGTTTCTCATGGCACTATGTCTATTCTTCTAGATGAAACAAGAAATCTTTTTGGGTATTCAGACCGTGAATGATTCATATAAATATTTTAGTTCAGCCGTCCTGCTTTCTCTTCTGGTGAATGCCGGCATATTAAGCCAGGTCCCAAAAATGGGAAATTTGGAAATTTCTTCTTTGCCCCCTAAAAAGGAAACAAAGGTGATTTATCAATGGATTCCAAGGAATAAAGTTCAGAAATATATTGATACACCGGATAAGCCGATTGCTCCCCTCAAAGAAGCCGAGCATATTTCAGATAAAGACAGCCGTGCGGATTCAGCCCATAAGGGCCAGGAAACCGGTCTTATGCCGGATTCTAAAACCAAGGACCTGATTTCCCAGGCCCGGAGGGAATCCTCCATTCCCCAACTGCCTTCCCATGCGGCCCTGCAGAAAATTCAAAAGCGGATTGAAAAGATGGAAAAGAAGCAGAGCAGGGAGGAAGATAAAGCAGCTCTTCAGGATAAAACTTCTGTGATTGAAAAAAAGAAAAAGGAAGATTTAAAAAATGAAAAAGAAATGATTGATGTAGAAGAGGAATTTTCCAAGCTTTCTGAAACCCCTGTTTCTCTTGCCAGGGAACCCTCCCCGGCAAAGGAGGATCTCTTCCCTCTCCCCCTGATCTCCATAGGAACCCGGACTCTTTCAGAGACCGGAAGGGATGCTTTTGATGCAAAAAGTAATCACATTGGGAAGTATGTACGTGCTATGCGGGATAAAATCGGCTTAAGATTCAACCAGATGGTTTTTTTTCATTACAAGGCGAATTCAATCGGTGAATCCAGGGCCAATATTGCTTTTGATATTCATGAAGACGGAAAAGTGACCCATATCCAGAAAGAGAATATCAAAGGAGATCCGTTATTTGCCGAATACTGTGAAACTGTTGTTATGAATGCACAGCCTTTTTTAAGGTTTACCAGGGACCTTGAACCTTTTCTGGAGGACGGGGTTTTGAAAATGAACATCCTTTTCGGGTATAACGTAAGGGATAAAAATTCTGAACAATAGCGAATATTCAATCCGGTAAAAACCAGAATTAAGTTCTGGTTAAGATATAGTATAGCTGCAAGCTGAGAGTTGTTATCCCCATTCGAAAAAGGGATAAAATGGACTAAGTTTTTTACTTTGCTTAGTCTTGAAAAATCAGATTTCATAAATAAAAGGAGACATCAAATGGTTCAATGGTTTTTAGAGGGCGGATCAATCATGTGGTTTATTCTGATTCTTTCCGTTTTAAGCTGGGTTTTTATTTTTGAGAAGGCCATGGTTCTGTTTGTCGAATACAGAAGCGCCTATAAGCTCAGAAAAGAAATTGAGAAGACAGAGCTGAACTCTGATAGCCTTTCTTTTGCAGTGGAGGATCAGAAAGGCTCTTTTGCCAATGTCCTTCGTGCGATTCTAAAAAACAGGAATCTCAGCAAGGACGATAATGTTGTTTTAGCCCGGACCCAGATAAAAGAAGAAGCCGAGAAGCTTCAGAAAGGGCTCACTCTTCTGGATATTGCAGCCAGCACAGGTCCCCTTTTGGGACTTTTGGGAACCGTGCTGGGTATTGTCCAGGTTTTTGCTGCAACAGCAAAAGTGGGGCTTGGAAATCCCTTAGCCCTTTCCCAGGGGATTTCGGTGGCCCTGAATACCACTGTTTTCGGATTGATTACAGCCATTCCCGCAAGTATTGCCTTGAGCTTTTATGAGAGACGGATTGAAAACCTCCTGCGCCTGATTCAAAAATATGCGGCACTGGCTCTCACTGAATTTTATAAAAAGGGATAAGTCATGCTGAAAGAGGATTTACTTGAAATACCGGCACGCCGCAAGAGATTTATGAATCTGACGTCTCTGATTGACGTTATGTTCATTTTACTTATATTTCTTCTGGTCACCACCACCTTTTCAACCAATTCAGCCATCAAGGTGAATCTTCCCGAGGTCAAAGGGGATGTAACGGCAGAATCGGGTAAAGGATTTGAAATTGCGGTTACCAAAGAAGAAAAAGTTATTTTGAACGGTCAGACAGTGGAAATAGCAAAGATCAGGGAGCAGGTGGAAAATCTGCTAAAGAACAGTCAGGAGAAAAAACCTTCCGTGAATTTTAAGGTGGACAAAGGGGTGGCTTATGGGTTTGTATTGAAGGTAATGGCGGAGATCAAAAAAACAGGGATTCAGACTCTGGTTGCCATTACTGAATCCCAGGAAGAATCTGCTTAATCCGGAAGAGACGGAATGACACACTCGTAATGGCTGTTATCACTTTAAGGAGGCGTCATGATTAAAAATTTTTGTTTATCCCAATGGCTGCTGTTTTGTTCCTTAATTGCTTTCTCCGGCCCTGCTTTTTTAGCTCCGGTTTCTGAAGCCCCATCCCCTTCTGCTCAAAAAGCAGTCTCAAATGTTTTGTCACAGGAATCTGAAGAAGTGGAAGATTCTTTAATTTATGTCATTACTCTACGGGGCGATATTGTCAACCCAATTATTGCCAAGCATATTTCGCGTTCAATTCTTCAGGCGAAAAAAGATGGAGCCGTCTGTTTTGTGATTGAACTGGATACTCCGGGAGGACTTCTTGAATCCACCCGTGATATTGTAAAAGATATCCTTAATTCTCCTATTCCGGTTATTGTTTATGTATCTCCCCCCGGAGCCCGCGCGACTTCTGCAGGTGTCTTTATTACCAGTGCAGCGCATATAGCGGTTATGGCTCCTTCCACTCATATCGGAGCAGCCCATCCAGTCTCCGTGGGAACGCCTTTTTCTCCGGGCGAAAAAAAAGAGAATTCCAGTGCTCCCTCTAACGATTCCAAATCAGGGGGAATGCCCGGGGGAGATATTATGTCTGAAAAGATTATGCAGGATACTTTGGCCTGGATGTCTACCCTGGGAGCAACCCGCGGGCGTAATGTTAAATGGCTGAAAGAGGCAATAACACAATCGAGCTCGGTTACTGAGGAAGAAGCACGAAATCTGGGAGTAATAGATTTTATTGCCAAGGACCTGGATGAGCTTTTAGATATGGTTGACAGAACCCAAATGGACATCGGGTCACAAAAGATCATTCTCCAAACCAAACACCGTAAGATCAAGCGTCTTGAGCTTTCCCAAATTGAACAGTTTTTAAATGTTATTGCCAATCCCAATATTGCCTATATCCTGATGATGCTGGGAATGATAGGTTTGATCTTTGAGCTGACGCACCCCGGAGTCATTTTTCCCGGAGTAACCGGAATGATCTGCCTGCTTCTTGCCTTTTATTCCTTTAATACCCTGCCGGTAAATTATACGGGTTTTCTTCTGATCCTGTTTTCAATCGTGCTTTTTATTGCCGAGGTCTTTACCCCCTCTTTTGGAATTCTCGGTCTTGCAGGGGTGATTTCCTTTATCTTTGGTTCCATGATGCTTGTTGAATCCGGATACCCTTTTCTTAAAATTTCCCTGTACCTGATTCTTCCTACGGGAATAGTTTTTGGAAGTCTCTTTTTCTTTATCTCCTATAAAGTTCTATCTCTTCATCGCAGAAAACCTGCCACCGGAAGAGAAGGGCTTATAGGGAGGACAGGCGTGGTGGATAAGGCTCTGACCCCGGAAGGCAAGGTTTTTATTCACGGTGAATTATGGAACGCTGTGGCTTTGGACGGCAAGCCTGTCCTTAAGGAGGAAAAAGTAGTGGTGGTGGAAGTCGAAGGTCTGACTCTTAAAGTAAAACAGGATGTGCAGGAATAAGAGTGATTAAATTTTTTGCTTCATAATGTTTATAAAAAAATAAGTCTCATGAACAAGGAGGGAATATGGGCCAGTTAAGCGTAGGTTTGATTATATTTTTCGTTTTTTTGATTTTAAACTGTTTCAGAGTGCTGAATGAATATGAGCGCGCTGTGGTGTTCAGGCTGGGGCGTCTCATGAGAAGACCCAAGGGGCCAGGGTTCATTTTCGTAATTCCCGTAATAGATAAGATTGTCCGTATCAGCCTTAGAACCGTGACTCTGGATGTTGCTCCTCAGGATGTGATCACCAAGGATAATGTGTCGGTTAAAGTGAATGCGGTTGTGTATTTTCGGGTTCTTGAACCCAATAGTGCTGTAACAGAGGTGGAGGATTATCTTTATGCCACTTCCCAGATGGCTCAGACAATGCTGAGGAGCGTGATGGGGCAGTGCACTCTGGATGAGATTTTGTCGGAAAGAGAGAAAATTAATAATGAACTCCAGGTATTGATTGATAAAGCGACAGACTCCTGGGGGATTAAAGTTTCCTCTGTTGAAACCAAGCATGTGGATCTGCCTCAGGAAATGCAGAGAGCCATGGCCAGACAGGCAGAGGCGGAAAGAGAAAAGAGGGCCAAGGTGATTGCCGCGGAAGGAGAATTACAGGCGGCAGAAAAATTGACTCTGGCTGCAGGCATGCTTGCCAAGGAGCCTATTTCTCTTCAGATGCGCTATCTTCAGACTCTGGTTGAAATATCCACGGAAAAGACTTCCACCATTGTTTTTCCTCTGCCCATTGAGATCATGAATATGTTTAAAAAATTTAATGAAAAAATGTGAGTTTGGGTTTTATAAACCTTCCGGTTTTTAAAAGCGTGTCCTCTGAAAAGGGGATGCGCTTTTGTTTATTATTCACTGACCTTTTGTCTGCTAAAGCCTGTTTTGACTGGGGCAAACAGGCAGTGTATTCCAAATATTTGTCGCTTACGCGCAAAATTCGGGCTAGCGTAACCGGAAAATAAGCATGAAGTTTTTCACAGGTTGTAAAGAATTTTTAACTTGCCGCGGTATCTTTGAATATCAGGAATTTTTTGAAGATAGGATAATATTGGGAGGGTGAAAAACCGGCTTTTATGACAGAATATCCTTGGTTTAAAAAGTATAAAAGTTTATAGTTTCTTCCTGAACAGGAGGTTAAATATTTGGGATAAGTTTTCCGGAATTGATTTTGATTCTTCTTGTGACTTTGCTTTTATTTGGTGGATATAAAAACATTCCTGAACTGGCAAAAAATCTGGGCAAGAGTTTTGGTGCTTTTAAAAAAGGACTTAATGAATCGAGTGAAGAGGAAATTCAAGGGAAAATAAAAATCTCTTCTGGATCTGACAATAAAAAGAAATAAGGGATGTTATTCTGAAAAAATTTTATTTCTGTAAGTTTTTATTGAGAAAAAACCTTTGATTTTGGTAAAACGATGATAATGGAATCCTTAGTCGAACAGCGCGGCACTCCCCGGGTATCCGTTAATATTCCGGCAAAACTGGTCAGTTCCATTGACCGGTATTTCATGGTTCAGATTGAAAGTCTGAATGAAAGCGGATTCCTGTGTGTTTCCAAGAAATCTCTTCCGCTTCAGACGCGGGTGAAGTTGGTGATCCTGCTTCCCAAACAGGGGACGGAACAGGAGAAAAGCCTTCCCCTTCATGGCGTTGGTGTGGTGGTTCGTGAACACCTGAGGGAGGAATCCGGTGAAACCCGGTATGCGGTTGCCGTCAAGTTTTCAGATTTGGGGGCCGAGGAGATGAGTCTTTTAAAACAGTTTATCAGTATTTTTTATTCATTAAACGGGTAAAACCCGCAAGGAGCAGGCTGTGGAAAACTTAACAGAGGATTTCAAAGAAAGACGGTTATCCGCCCGTATCAAGGGGGAGTTCAATATTACGATCACAGAAAGCCATGAAACCATCGTTGTCAATACGATTGATCTGAGTTCTTCGGGGCTGCGTTTTAAATCCCAGAATAATCTGCCCCTGTTCAGGGAGATCGCCCTGACTCTGGCTTTGCCGGGAAAGACAGAAAAACATAAAGAAGCGGTTTTTAACTGCCATGCGATTGTGGTCCGGAGTGAAAAAAGTCATGTGGAGGAGGCTTTCAACATCGCCCTGACCTTCATTGATGTCGAGGAAAAGGATCTTAAGGTTTTGATGAAATTTTTAGATGATTCATATCAAAAGAACAAAGAAAACAGCAAATAATCTATGGACACTCATGATTCAATAAAAGTTTTGCTGGAACAGATGATTCATCTTGGGGCTTCGGATCTTCACCTTAAAGTGGGATCTCCTCCTTTTGCCAGAGTTAATGCGGAACTTGTTCCTTTGGGTGCTTCTGTATTATCTCCGGAAAAAATTAGAGGCTTTGCCTCTGAACTCATGCCTCCTGTAAAAGCAAAAGAATTTGAAAAAACAATGGAAGTGGATTTCGCCTATACCGCACCGGGCATTGGACGCTTCAGAACCAATATTTTTCTTCAGAGAAGTTCAGTGAGCATTGTTATGCGATTTGTAAAGACAGAGATTCCTGAATTTTATGATTTGAACCTTCCCTCCTGCCTTGAAAATTTCTGTCAACAGGACAGGGGGCTTGTTCTTGTGACAGGATCCACAAACTCCGGAAAATCAACCACGCTCGCCGCTATGATCAGCTATATGAATAAAAATTTCAGAAGACATATCATTACCATTGAGGACCCCATCGAATATCTGCATCATGATAATCTGAGTATTATCAATCAGCGTGAAGTGGGCATAGATACGGATTCTTTTGGTGAAGCCTTAAGACATGTCCTTCGCCAGGACCCGGATGTGATTTTAGTCGGAGAAATGCGGGATGCCGACAGCTTTTCTGCAGCTTTGCAGGCGGCAGAAACGGGGCATCTGGTTTTGAGTACTGTCCATGCAAGTTCGGCATCCAATACCATTGACCGTATTCTGGATTTTTTTAGGGAGCCTGTGGTTTGTGACCAGGCCCGTTTTCAGCTTGCCAATAATCTTGTGGCTATTATTTCGCAAAGACTTATACCTACAAAGGATGGGGAAGGACTTGTTCCTGCTGTGGAAATACTGACCGGAACACCGACCGTTAAAAAACTCATCCGGGAGAATAATTTAAAAAAACTGCCTCAGGTGATCGCTTCAGGTCAGGATGTTGAAATGATTTCTTTCAACCAGTCTCTTTTAAAACTGATACAGAACGGGATGATCAGTGAAGATATCGGTCTCTCCTATGCCACCAACCCCGAAGCACTGAAAATGAATCTTCAGGGAATTTTTCTGGATGAAGGCAGGAAAATATTAAACTAGACAGCAACAGAGGATTCCTCATTCATGGATAGCGAAGAACAGCTGCTCCTCCTTGAGTCTGATCCTAAAAAAAACATTCGCCCCAATATTCTTATTGGTAAAAATATCGTTGAACTGCGACAGCATTTTGGAATGAGTCAACGCGATTTTGCACTGAAAATGGGGATCTCCAAAGCGACTGTATCGCTCTGGGAAAACGGGAAGAAATACCCCACCCGGAAGAATCTTGAAAAATTATCCAGTATGTTCAACCTGAACCCTCAGGATTTGTTTGGTCAAGATCTTGCAAAAACGCTGGCGCTGCAGCCTCAGTTCAATTTTAAACCTGCTGTTTTCAGCGTCAAGCAGGGTGTTGAACTTCATATTGAAAAAGAAAAACTTTCCCGCGAGGAATTGTCTTCGATTGAAAAAGCAATCAAGCTTCTGAAGGTTTTTTTCAGTCCTGACTCTTAACCCGGAAACAGACCTTTATTTCCTGAGATAGAAGTACTGCCACAAAATGAGTCCTGAGGAGAAATATAAATCTTTTTCCGGAAGCCGTTGATTCTAATTCAAAAATACTTTTAAATGCTCAATATGTTTTTGTATGGAAGCCTGCGGTTTAAGGTTTTGAGCCTCTTCCAGGAGAAAAAGGGCGCGGGAGTAATTTTTATTCCGGATAAAAAACTGAGCGGTTTCCAGAAGAATTTCATAGCGGTTTTCTCCTTGGATTTTTGAGGCTCTTTCATAAAGAATCTGGGCTTCAGCCGTTTTTCCAAGGGTTTCCTTCAAATGGGCCATAGACAGAAGTGCCTCCTGATGGCAGGGATTGTTCTTTAAGAACTGCTGAAATAATTCTGCGGCTTTCAGGTTTTCATTTTCTTCCTGAAAGAGTCTTGCCTTGAGCAGAATCAGCCGGTCTTTATGGTTTTCTTTGAAATGAAGGGAATTCTTTTCAAGAGAAGGAATCAAAGATCGCACACAGGAAAATTTCTTTCGGGACAGAAAAAAATCAGCCCCTTTGAGAATTTTAACAGAAAGAGAAGGATCAGAGGAGAGAAGCGTGTAGAGGGTGAAGGCTTCGTCATCAAGTTCAAGAAAGGCATAGAGTTCGGCCATGTCAGAAAGACAGTCCGGAGAGGGCTTCTGAATAAGAGACAGCACTTCCAGAGATTTAAGGGCACTCCTGTAATCCTTAAGCGTCAGGTAAAGATTGGCGAGAAGTTCAGAAAGACCGGCGTGATCCGGATGTCTGTACAAGGTTTCCTTAATCAGCACTTTTGCTTCCGTATACCTTTCAGAAAGGGTAAGGGCTTTGATTAAGCCGATCCTGGAATTGAGACTGAAGGGATCGGAAAGCAGTGCTGCGCGGTAATAGTTTTCAGCCATCATGGACTCTTCTTTCAGAAGAAAAATATAGCCTGCAAGATTCAGGGCCGGGTTGCTTTGCTGTCTTGAAAGAATGAATTGAAGCTGATTTAAGGCTTTTTCAGTCTGATTGTTTTTGACATAGATCCGGGCGAGGTTCAAACGGGCTCTCAGGAATTCCGGAAATTTTGCAATGGCCTGGAGGTAATAAGTTTCAGCCTCTTTAAGTCGGTCTGTCTGGAAACAGAGATTTCCAAAGGCAAAAAGAAGGGCAGGGGCTGCATCCTTTGATATCTCGGATTTAAGATATTCAAAGGCTTTTTGCCGAGATTCCGAGGTGAGTTGAATAATTTGATTAAGAATATCCGCTTCATTCCGGGATATTCCCGGTTCAAAGGATTTATCGAAAGAATAATTTTCCTCCCGGGGAGTAAGATTCATTTCTCTGAAGGGATCCGCTCCAAGAGGAAAAATGATAAAAAAGCTGAGCGCAAGTAACACGAACCGTATTTTATAGATCACGGCTATTCCTCCAGATGATATTTAAGAGGCAGGGATACCCGGACGGAAACCGGCTTCCCGTCTTTATAGCCCGGGTTGAATTTCCACTGCCTGATCGCTTCTGAGGCAGAGGCATTAAAGAGGCCGGGCGGATCAGCTTCCATAATCTGAATATCCTGAGTTTCGCCTTTGGGATTGACAGTGAACTGCATAAGCAGGGCTCCTTCTGTTTTTTGATGTTTGGCCTTAAGCGGATAATGGGGTTTGATTTTAAAAAGAGGAGAAGGGGGGGTGTCCACCTCCTGAATTTTAAAGGCAAAGGATGAAAGCTCTGCCTTAAAGGCAGGGCTGAATTTTAGATCAAAGCTTCCCTTTTCGACAGTAACAGCAAGGGAGCTTAAAGATTTTTCAAGCCGGGATTCCAGGGTAAAGGGAATTTTTTGAGTCTTTTGGGATGCGGACGTATGAAGTTTTGTCATAAGACAGGTCTCATCGGGTCTGGGTTTAGATTTGGGAGGTTGAAGGGGGGGGGGCTTTTCAGATTCATGTTTTTTGACGGGACGGACTTCCATTTCACTCGGGTTCAGGGTCCATTGATCGGTAAGCGGCATCATGGAAAAAAGCAGGACTGTAGTCAGAGCGCTGTAAAGGGAAGTGCTGGAAATGCGGAGCTTAAAAACGGACAAGCCCGGGAGGGAAAAGGGTAACGGATTCATGACTTTATTTTTTCCGTTGCCACGTTGATGTTTTTGGCTCCTGCCAGATTGCACGCATCCAGTACCTGAACAAGGGTTCCGCTCTGTGAGGATCTGTCGGCCACCAGAACAACAGGTTCTTCCCTATGATTCATGCTGTGCTTAAGGAGATCCGTGATTTTAGAAAGTTCGATTTTTTGTCCTGCATAAAAGATTTTTCCATCACGGGTAATGGAGAAAATAAAAGATTTATTCTGTATCATTTTTGCCGCTGTCGCTTTTGGTTTTTGAATACTCAGGGAGGTGTCCTCCATAAAACCAGCATTGACAATAAAGAAGATCAACAAAAGAAACATCATGTCAATCAGAGGGGAAATGTTGATTTCAGGATTTTCTTCGAGGTGTTCGGAGTGTCGGCATTTCCTCATGGGGAAACCTCCTGTTTCATAAAAACGATTTTTTTAAGATTCCGGTGGCAATAAAGGGAGGCGAAAAGTCCGGGGATAAGAATCAGAAGGCCGATCTGTGTCGAGATCAGGGCTTCGCTCAATCCTTCGGCAATCCCTTTTCCTGCGGAAAGCTGCCCTGCCGCCATCCAGGTGAAGGTATGAATCATGCCGAGGATTGTTCCTAAAAGACCGAAAAGCGGGGCGGTGGAAAGAAGTCTGTTCATCCAGAGAATACGGAGTCTGCATTCGAAAAATTGTTTTTCACCGGAGATTGTTTTTGTCTTTTTTAAAAGAATGAAGAAATGATTCACGGCAAAAAAACAGACCAGAATAAGGGGAATAAAAACAATTCCGCATTTTCTCCAGTATATTAAAATGGATTCCAGGATTTCCATGAAAACTACAGCCTTTCTGTCAGCATCTGCAAGGTGCTTTCCGTCCGGTCCAGAAAATGCTTTATTTCCCGGGTGAAAAAGGAATGGAGCAGAAAGGCCGGGATGGCGACATAGAGCCCATATTCTGTGGTGATCAGGGCTTCTGAAATGCCTCCGGAAAGAAGATTGACCCGGCCTGTCCCGAAGATGCCGATGATGTCGAACGTGTGGATCATCCCGGTCACTGTTCCTAAAAGACCTAAAAGCGGGGCTGTGGAGGCCGAGAGGGAGAAGATTTTCAGTCCCTTTTCAAGCCCAGGAATTTCAATAAAGAGAAGAGTATCAATGGTGTTTTTAATCTGGTCCTTTGAAAAATTCTTTGCGAAATAAATTTCTTTAAGAAGCGTTTGAAGAGGAAAGGGGATTCTGTTTAACACTCTGTTCAGATTTTCAATATCTTTTGACTGATAAAGGTAAAGAGTCCGGTCAATAACTTCGCTGGGAAAGGGAGAAAGATTTTTCAAGGAGCAGTATTTCCATAAGGCTGTCAAAAGACAGAGAACGCCCAGGGATAAGATCGGAATCATGACAATGCCTCCGGCTTTAAGGTACTCCATAAAGGGTTTTTTAAGCTGCCTGATTTTTTTTGCAGAACCCAGGGTCATATCCAGAGGAACTGAAAGCGGCTCTCCCTTTAAGAAAGAGGGAATTGTTTTTGGAGAGAGTTCCTTCTCAAGCAGAATATGGCGGATACCCGAAGAGGGATCGACCGGGGCCAGAAAAGAATGGGCTGAATCAAGAAAGAGGGCGTAAGGCCCCCACTGATAAAAATTCCCTTCATAAACAGTTCCATGGGAATCCGCGGCTTTTCCGGACAGGATGGAAATTCCTGACTTTTCAAGCAGAAAGGAATGTGTCAGGGTAAAGAGCTCATTTATTGTTTTTGAGGTTTTTGCACTCCAGGCAGGAGATAAAGAGAAGGCTGTTCTGATTTTTTCAAGGGAAGGACCATAAACAGGTTTTTCAGCCAAAGTAAGGGATTCCAGGGTTTTTGAAATGAAGGTTTCCACAACCGTTTTTAACTCCGTGATTTTTTTTTCATGAACAGATAAGCGCGATTGCAGATCCCCGGATTCGAGGCTCGAATTATTCTGAAGAGTCTTAAGCCGGCTGAAACGGTTTTTCAGTTCATTGATTTCTTCTTCAAGAATCCTGTTTTTTTCAACCAGGGGAAGCCTTTCTTTCTGAATTTTTTCCTGAAGGAGGGCATAACGTTCTGTTTCTTCTTTGAGTTTTGTTTCTGCTGTTTTTAAGGCTCTCGCAGAATCAAAGGATTCGCTGCATCCTTCTGTTATGAGCAGGTACAGAAAGAACCATAAAAAAAGAGGAAAGAAGAAAAACAGGATTTTGCCCCAGAGAGGTTTCTGTGTGTACATGGGTTATTCCTTTATGGAAAGGGGCAGGGATACATACTCTGCCGTTAAAAGATTCTTCTGAATATTAATGGCTTTACGGATCAGAGGGGCGCCGGAATTTTGTTCGGTCCATCTCCATTTGTGCTGAATCAGCTCCCCGAAACCTGCCTCCTGGTCATCCGGAGAAATGTAAAAGGCGCGGCTGAGGCCGAGATACAGGACTTCGAATTCTTTGGGCCGTAAGGCGTTGGGTGAAAAGGTTTCATGAGAAACGTGAACCTGATTATGAAACTCCTGGAGTTTTTGAAAGGTTTTCAAAAGTTTTGAAATCCGGTCAACAGAAGCAGAAGAACTTTCGGGCTGAGCACACTCGTCCTGAGAAAGGATTTCTTTATGAAAGAGAGGGAGAGACGCCAGCAGAGGGCTGAGGTTCCCTTCGGCCTTTTCTATCACAGGAATAAGTTCACCGGAGAAAGATTCCATGGCGGAAATCCTTGAGTGCAGTTCCTCAAGTTTCCGAGTATCCCGGCTTGAGGCCGTTTCAAGAAGCTCTGATTCGTGTACAAGAAAGGCCTTTTCACGCTCAAGCAGATCCTGTTCGTCCATCAGAATTTTTTTATCCGTTTCCCATTCTGCAGCGGTGCGTGCTCTTTCGATTTTCAGGTCCACACATTTTGAGACCAGGCCCTCAAGAGTTTGAAAATCAGTGTCAGAGGCATGACTGACAGAGGTAATCAGGAGGAACAGGATCAGATATTTTTTCATTAGTATTCCATTCATTTTTCAGGTTTGAATGGATAAACCCTATCATGAAAATATCCGGGGAGAGTTTAAAAAGCGGGTGAAATGTCAGAATTACCCTCTGAATTGCAGAAAGCGGAATTTTAACAGAGGGGTTACTGCTCAAGCCATTGTTTAAAGGCGTTTACCTTTTCCCTGCTTACAATGACATCCTCGGAAAAGGAAGGTTCTGTATCAATGAGCAGACGGCTGTTGAAATAGGGGTGGATGGTTTTGATGGCCTTATGGGAAAGAAACATCTGGCGGTTGATCCGGAAAAAAAGTGCCGGATCGAGCATTTCTTCGAGCTGATTCAGGGTATATTCCATCAGGAATTTTTTTCCCTCCCGGGTGGTAAGGAATAAAAGCTGGTCTTCAATGAAAAAATACATGATTTCCTCAGCCTTTACGGTCAGAAGGGTCTGTCTGTTTTTAATCAGAAAACGTGATCTGTAGCGGGTTTTTGGGGAGGGCTGAAGGTGCTGGATAAGGGCAGAGAGGTCCAGCTTTTCGAGGCCGGAAGAATGGTTTTTAAGGCGAAGAAATTTTTCTATGCTTTTTTGAAGCTTGGGGGCTTCGATGGGCTTCAGAAGGTAATCAATGCTGTTGAGTTTGAAGGCCTCAATGGCATATTCGTCATAGGCTGTGACAAAAATAATGTAGCTCTGAATGTCAAATTTTTTGAAGATGGAAAAACTCAGGCCGTCAGCAAGCTGGATATCTGCAAGAATAAGATCGGGCTGGGGATAATCCTTAAACCATTCAATGCCCTCTTCCACGGAAGCAAGGATTCCATCGATAACGGCCTCAGGAAGGATTTTTATAATCATATTTTTCAGACGTTCTGCCGCCAGGGCTTCATCTTCGATGATCAGGATTTTCATAATCTCGCTTATTTCCTTCTATCAGAGGGAGTGTTGCTGAATAGTGTTTATTATTTTTTTCAATCAGAACCGGAAAATCTGTGAAAAATTGATATCTTTTTTTGATATTGTCAAGACCTATGCCCGTAGAAGGGGCGGAAGGTTCTTTTTTCTGAAGGGTATTCTTCACGCAGAGTCCTTTTTCAGATCCTTCAATCCTGAGGGTGAGTGGATATTTGGAAGAGATAACATTATGTTTCACCGCATTTTCGATCAGGATCTGAAGACTTAAAGGCGGAAGGAGACGGGGAAGAAGAGTATCCGGAATATTTAATTCAATTTTCAGATTGTCCCCGAAGCGTTTGGAAAGGATGTAAAGATAGGATCTGACGAATTCCATTTCCTCCTCCAGGGAAACCAGTTCATTCATGCGGCTTTGAAGCACGTAACGATACATTCTGGACAGGGATTGGACGAATTTAGAAGCATTTTTACTTTTTGTTTCAATAAGGCTTGTAAGTGTATTGAAGGTATTGAAAAGAAAATGGGGGTTGACCTGATTTTTGAGGACTTCGAGCTCTGCCTCAATATTGGCCCTTTCCAGTCTTAAGATTTCATTTTTATTTTTTTCAATTTCCATAAGGGAGTCATGTATTTTTTGTTGAGTAAAACTGTAATGCTCAATCACGATATAGCTTAAGGCAACGGTGAATAAAAGGGCCGCCATGCCGAAGAGATCAATTTCAGAAAAGTTCTCAAGTATCTCCTGCTGAAGCAAGATCTGATGCAGAATCATCAGGATGAAAAAGGAAATAAAACCGAGGAATATCATTCGTATTTTGGGATTGAGGGGAGACCTGGTTTTGAAAATTACACTCCAGCAGATAAGAGTGCTGATCAGCAGAAAAAAAATGATCAGGTGGCCGGCATTGAGAAAGTAACGCTGTTCCATAAAAAGGATTAAAAAGGAAAACACAACCACCAGATGGGCCTGCCAGAGTCTGCGAATGACCTTGTGAGACTCCGTAAAGAAAATATTTTCAACGAATTTGAAAAGAAAAGCCGGAACAAGAAGAAATGAGATATTATCCATGTAATAAAACATCTGGGGTGTGATGTTTGAAAAAGAAAGGATAAAGGGATCGCAGGAATATTTGATGCCGAGGCTTAAGGAAAACAGCCCGAAGGAAAGGAAGGCCCTGTACTTTCGTCTTTGGGAAAAATAGACAAAGAGGGAAGCAAGGCTTAAAAAGAGGAATAGACTTGCCGTGGCGATTTCCTGAAAACGGGAATAGAAATCTTTTGTCTGGTCATGACAGGCAAAGGTCATCAGTTCTTTCATTTCTCCATAATAGAGATGATAGATTTCCCCCAGATTCAAGGGGTTCCTATAGCGGATCTTAAAAAGGAGATCAAAGGAGGGGGCTTTCATTTCCATTTCAGGCAAAGGAAGAATAAGATGGGTATAAGGGTTTCCAGAGGTCTCTTTCTGATAGATTTTCCGGTTGTTGCAGAAGAGTGCCAGATCCGGCACATAAATTTTTAAACAGAGACAGGGGGCCCTGAATTGCCCGGAAGGAACTTTAAGCCTGAGATAAAGGGTATCTGCGCTTTTAAGTTTATGAAAAGTAAATTCTTCAAAGGGCGTCCAGTTTTCCTTTGAAAGCGTGTCGATGGGGATATCTTCAGGACCCACAAGAAAGTCGGATTCCTCAATATTTAAAAGATAAGAGTCTGGGGCGGCCTCTGTCCCTGACGGATAAACGGAAAAGGAGAAAAGCAGGAGGATAACCTGAGTGAGGAAAAAAAAGAGATGACGTTTGATCGGCATTAAATGACAATTCATGGTTTATATTTTACAGATAAACTGTTTTACACTTATAATGATCATTTCCCCATGATAATGTAAGTTGAAGGTTCGATAAATCTTTTTTTGGGAGTAAGTATGATAAAAAATTTTTTCATTATTTTTACAGGCCTTCTTTCCGCGGCCTTTGCCGCAGCGGATAAAGATCCTGAATTTCAGCAGTGGAGCAGACTCTGGGGCAAGGTGGAATGCGGCTTTGTCTTTAAAAGCGTTTCAAGCAATCTGTGCAATGTCAATGACCGGAATGAAAAAATTCAAAATCTGGAGGATTCCCCTTATTCCGTCGAGTCCCTGGAAGGGCCGGTCATGGTCGAACTGAATTATCTGCTTAAGGAGGACCTCCTCTTTTATTTGGGGACCCCCTTTCTGGATGATGACAGGGATGGTCTGACCGCCGGGCTCGGTAAAACCTTTGAGGATGAAAGCTATCTGGATTTTTCAGTATTTGCCAACTCCTATGATGTCTGGAAGGACCCCTATGTTACCGGAAGAGACAGGAAGGACACCTTCGTTTGTGATTTCGGAACAACTCTGGACTATTCCCGCATTTTAAATACCGGCCTTAATCTGACGTATAAACTCCGCAGAAAAGAAGTGGGTAAAGACCTTATCGGCGACAGCGTAAGAACTCTGGCCCGTTCCGGGAATGTTCACGAAGGTTCTTTTAAATATGATTTTGTCCTGAATGAGAAAAGTGATTTGATTGCCGGGGCGACTCTCCTTAAAGGCGATATGAAGGGGGAGGCGGAGTCCTATGATGGTTTTTCCTATGATGTTTCCTTCAGTTACGATGAGGAGAAGTATTCTCTTTACTCCACCTTTTTTTATGCCGAGAACCGTTATGATGCCCTTCACCCTATATTCGGAGAAACCCGTGAGGACAGGGGGGTCGGATTTGCCTTTATTTATACCCGGAACAATCTTTTCGGCAATCCCCGGCTTTATGCAAGGCTTGGTTTTGGTTTTGAGGAGGATAACTCCAACATTGATTATTATGATGCCGATGCCTTTTTGGCAGGGTCAACCCTTGGTTTTCATTTTTAAGGAGAATCCGGGAGAATGAAAACAACACACCTCCTGATTTTTTTCCTGGTTCTGCTGGAAGGGACCGGGTTTTGTGAGCCGCTTTCCGAGTCCTGTCAGATTGCCGGTTTTTTCCCCAGATCGCAGGTTTTCAGCCGCAACAGCAGGATGAAATTGAAGAATAAACGTCTTCTGGAAATAAAAAAGGCGGAAAAAAGAAAGCAGGAGAGACTTTACTGGCTTCAAAGAATTGAAGCTCTTGCAGAATTGATAAATGATGATTCCAAAAGCGGTCGGGATCAGATGCTTTTTATCCGTTGGAAACTGGGCAGGGAACTATCCTTATGCCCCTTTACCCATTGGGAACCGGATTTTATTTCTAAAATTTCCGGGATAATAAAAATCCCTGAGGATCTTCTTCGGAAATACATGGCCTTTTCTGACTCCTTTGAAAGGATTTCACCTTCCTTAGACTGGAAGACCTATGAGACTCTTTTGAAAATCAAGGATAAGGAAGAACGCCTTTACTGTCATCATGCCGCACAGATTCATTCATGGAGTACACGGGACCTTCTGGAGTTCATTCAGAAAGAGAAATACAGGAGGCTGAATTTTCAGGAACGGAAAGAGGTCATGAAAAGTTTTATGGTTCTGATAGATCCGGAGCAGATGGCGGAGGAATTTATTAAAAGCAGTATAAAACAGACAAACATCGCCGTCATGAAAAGAAACAGGAGACCTCACGGTTGTTTCAGAGTTCTATACATCGAAGCGGATTCCGATCCTCCCTTGAAATACTGGGTATAACCCTGCCCGCAGGCCTGCGGCATTATTATAAATGAATTTTGAACACAATAAAAGACAGGAGAACTCTGTCTGGATGAGGGTATAAAATGAGTGGAGTCAAACAAAAAGGAATCGTCGTATTTTTTCTTCTGTCTTTCATTGCCTCTGTTCATGGGGAAACAATTACAGAGCAGAAGCAGGAGATCTATTCCCTTGACGAAATGGTAGTTGCCCCGGAAAAGGACGCGGGTCTTGAGACAAATTTTACAAGCTTTAAAATCAGCGGAGAAGGCCTGCAGAATATTCCTCAGAATTTTTTTGCTGATATTTCCACGGGACTCAGTTCTTTTCCGGGCATAGTCAAAATGGAAAAATTCAGCGGGGAGCTTTATGTGCGGGGCGGAAAACCCTATGAACTTCTGCATGTCCTCAATGGCGTTCCGCTTTTCAACCCCTACAAATGGGGTGGAAGCCTGCTTCTTTACAACCAGGACATTGTGGATATTGCTGAACTTTACCCCGGAGGCTTCAGCGCCCGATATCCGCAGGCCGCTTCAGGAGTGCTGGAGGTGAATTATAAGGAGGGAAATAAGGAGAAATTCGAAGGGGAGTTCAAACTGGGAGCCGAAACCTCACTTCACTGGGAAGGCCCCCTGCTTAAGGGATCCTTTCTCCTGTCCTACAGAAGGAGCTTTTATGACCTTTTCATCAGCAAAGATTCCTCGAAAGGAGACAAGATGGAATATCCCTCCTTTGAGGACTTTTATTTCAGCACCACCCAGAAGATTACGGATACAGACACCTTAAGCTTCTGGATGTATGATTCCACAGAGGGAATGAAGGTGGTCTTCAGGGATCTGGAAGACGATGATGAAGCCGAAGAAATGTGGACAGAGGATGATAAAATGGATTACTCCTCCCGCACTTCCATTTTTACAGCGGACTGGAGGCATTTTTTTTCAGAGGAGTCTTATGTTAAAACAGTCTATTCCCGCAATATCAATAACCTTAAAAATGTCAGCCTGGACACCTGTCTAGTGGATGCGGAAATTTCCGAGGAGACTGAATTCGATACCCTTCTTCTTGAATACGGCCAGAAAATCGGGGAGCATCAGCTTCGCCTGGGAGGGGGAATGGTCCGTTTCGATACGAACGATTACGAAAGCAATATCCATGTTTATCTTCCTGATCCCTCAGAAACCCATATGGTTGAAAAAATCTTTATTGAAGATTTATCGGACTTGAAAAAGGAAGGATATTACAAGGGCCGGATTGAGTATGTCTACCTGGAAGACAGGATGGATTTCGGACCGGTTTCCCTGGTTCCCGGGGTTAACTATGCCTATACGGATCTGGTGGAAAAAAACAGGGAGGCGGTTGACCCCAGGTTGACTCTGAGCTACAGCCTTGAAAGTGACACAAAGCTTAAATTATCAGCCGGACAGTACACCATGCATGGACTTTCCTATTATCACAGGGAGGACAGCCCGGAGCTCAAGCCTGAAAAGAGCATTCATTATATTGCGGGAGCCGAGAAGGAAATAAATGAAGACTATCGGATAAGGCTGGAGGGGTATTACAAAGACATGAAAGATCTCATTGTTTCGGATCCTGAAGATAAAAACAGGGAGGAAAGCGGGGAATATGAATATATCTATGACAACCGCGGAAGCGGATTTTCAAAAGGGATTGAGCTTTTTCTTCAGAAAAAGAAAATAAAAGAATCAAAAATTGACGGCTGGGTGAGCTACAGTTATTCTATCACAAAATACAACGACCATTCGGTTGAAAATCCTGAGGAATATTATCCGCTTCATGACCAGAGGCATACCTTAAGCCTTGTCGGGAATTATTACTTTATAAGAAATGACAGACATGAATTGTTTCTGAACGGCTTTCTTACCTATCACACCGGACGCTGGTATGAGGATTTTGAGGTTGCGGAAATCGAGCTCAAAGACAAGACGATCTATGTGGAGAGAAACCTTAACCGCTATAAAAAGCTTCCGGATTATTATAATCTCGATCTCTCTCTGGAGTATGTGAAAAAATATAAAACCTGGGATCTGCATACTTTTTTTCAGATACTCAATGCCACGGATCATAAAAATCTTTCAGGCTACTATGTCCCCACCTTCAGAAATAAAAAAGCTGAAAATACCGATATGGGAATGACTCCCACAGTCGGAATAAAAATTGGATTTTAAGAGTGAATTTTGAGGGTCAACAGAGGCTCTCTGTTTAATCAATTTAGAAAAACTAATGGGAAGGAAATTTTATGAAAATCAGAATATTTGTTTTAACTCTCATCTTCTTTTCTGCACCTTTTGTCTTTGCTGAAAATAAGGTCTATGAAAGAGCCTGGCTGGGCGGAGAGTTTTTAAATGCCCGAAAAACGTGGTTTCAGCCTGAGCTTCAGAATTTCTCAAAAAATAATCTAGCCTTGCTTCCGAAAAATTTCCCTTTCAGCAGAGGGGTCTATATTTCGCGGGTCTATGAAAGCACCCCGATTTATGAAGCCGGTCTGCGTGAATCCGATGTGATCGTCAGGATTAATGAAAAGCCGGTTGAGACCATACGTCAGTTTTCAAAAATTCTAAATGTTTTAAGTCCGGGCGAAGAGGTGGTTTTAACTTTCTACAGGGATGAGAAAATTCTGGACTTCAAGGTTAAAACGGGCAAGGAATGTTTTCAGAAAATCGGAAGTTTCAATATTTTTCTTGGTTTTGGTCTTGAGCTGGATTTGTTTCCTGATCCGGATTTTTCAATTTTTTCTCTTATCCGGTACAACCGCGAATCCGAAAGAATGGATATGAATTCCCGGAATCTTAAGTACCTGAGGAATGAGAAAATTCTTCAGGAAACAGAAATATACGGCCGTAAGGGGATTATAAGCCCGGAAGGCTGGGGCTTCTGGTTTATTCCCTTTGGAATTGAGAAAAGGATTCAGATTTTAAGCCAGGAAATGTAAAAAAGAGTGACTGTCTGTTTTTTGAATTTCTGGTCATGTTCCGAATTTGTTCCGGAGGTTTTATACGGATTTTCTTTCTGAAATATAGATGAGTTCATGGGATTTGGAAGAAAACTCCTGAATCGGATCAAGGATTTTCAGTGAGGAAATTTTTTCTGGAAAAACATCATAGATTCCAATGAGTGTGTAATTTTTATTAAGATATTCATCCGCCCATTTTAAAACAAATGTTTCAGATTTTGATCTTACTCCCCAGGAGGGGTAAAGATTTACAAAAACAATGTATCGGGGTTTGTTTTTTTCTATTTCCCCGATCATTTCTTTTTGCATTGATAGCGCGTAAGATTGGATCTCCATAAGACTGTAAGTGTAAAGATAGCCTGTGGCGGAATATCTGTCGGCATAAAAGTAAATTTGCGGTTCAGAACCGAGCACGGCTATCTTATCTTCCCGGGTTGTATTATGTTTTAAAAATTCCGCGATTTCAATGGATTCAGCAAAGGGATTCGAGGCGTAAACCTTTTTGCAGGATAATTCAGGATTTTGTTTAAATAAATAATCTGTATTCGCCTTAATTCCTGAGCCCATTAAGAGGAGGAAGGCCGGAAAACAAACAGGGGCAAGGTTTGGGTTTTTAAGTTTAAAAAATTCGAAAAAAACAGCAATGGATAAAGCCGCAGCAGGCAGAAAAGTTAAAAAATAATGGGCGGTGAAAATAAAACCAGGCAGTACGGTAAAGAACGAAAATACCAAAAATGAAACGATTAAAATCTTATTTTGTATTGATGATTTAATGATGAAAATAAAAGGGATCCCCATCAGTGAAACGGCCCATAAAGCGACATATCCTGCGGATGAATAATTTCCGGTTATGGAGTCTGCGGCGATTTTAAATTTGGCCGGTGCCAGGGAAAGGGGGATCTGCGAGCCGTATTTCATCAGATAAGACACTGTCCAGAACCAGAATTTGTCAAAATCAGAAAAAAGATAAAGGTAAAAGAACAGGGAAAGGACGGGAGCGGCAAAACCTGAAAAGAAGAACGCCATATTTTTAAACAGATTAAAGAAGGGGCCGCGATTAAGTTCCCTTGTAAGGATAATAACAAGGCCGAAGAATACGAAGAAAATCCCGGATTGTTTACAGATGAAGGCGAGAGAAAAGAAAATTCCTGAAACAAAATACATGAATCGTCTGTGTTTTTCATTTTTGTATAATCGAAGGACAATATGAATCCCGAGTAATGCAAAGAAGGTCACAAAATGTGTTGCATGAGCGGCCTGGCCGAGCAGAGTCCAGGAGGTTCCCATAATGCCGAAGGAGGCCGTTGAAATAACCGAGCTTGTCTTTGAAACAAAATTTCCTGAAATCAGATACACCAGAAACATGGAAGCGGCGGAGATCAAGGCCAGTCCCATATGGATGCCTGCTGTTGACTCTCCGAAAAGTTTCATGAAGAGGGCATACATATAATAGGTTCCGGGGAGTTTCATGTTATAGGCAAGGGTATAGGGAGGATGTCCGTTTAGAATAAGTCTGCCCATGTAGGCATATTCACCTTCATCCCGCTCTAAGGGAAAAGAGAGCAGATGCATTCTTGCGATAAAAACAAAAAGGATTGTTAAACCGAGCAGAAGGAGAATAAATTTATCCTTATCTATAAACGCTATAGGTAATTGTTTTGTCTTTGAATTATTCTGAATTTGATTTTTAGTTTCTGACATTTATTTGTTCGAATCGGGTTGAGGGTTGAAGGCGATAATAGACAGAGATATACAAAAAAACAAGCTGTAATTAAAGGGGCGGAATTGAAATAAGGATACAAAAAAAGGAGACCAAAGACTTTCAGCTTTTCTGCAGTTTGGCCATACTTTTGTAGTAAGAAAAGAGACAGATCATGCCTGCCATTAAAAAATTAATCACCCCCGGAACGGTGATGACCTGCGAGGCATCCTCTACTCCGTCAATGTCTGCAATGAAGCGGAAATAAGGCATTAATAGCCCCGTAATCAGAAGCAGGAGATTGACCGCGGATTCCCCGATTCCCACCCAGTCAGTCAGGGAGGGTTTTTTCCGGATGATGAGCCAGCATGCAAAACATAACCCGTAATAAGCGGTTCTCCAGCCTGCGTGATGCATAAGGCCCACGGCGCGGATATTCATTCCCAGGCAGAAATCCATGATGAAAAACAGGGGGTGCATAGATAGTAATGAGAGATGATGGAGGATTTAATAGGCCATCCCTTTTTTATGGAAGGTTGTTTTTTCATGGCTCAGAAAGATAAACGGATTTCAGCAAAAGGATAAGAGTTTATCTTTTTCTGTTCAATCATTATTTTTGTTATTTATCATCCTCCGGTATTTTAATTTGATCCCTCTGAGGATTTTCGTTAAAAAAGGAACATGAATTTATCCGCACAGAAAACTCCTTTAAGGGACGAATATTTATCCCGGGTCAACCGTGTTCTGGACTATATCGAAAAACATGTGGATCAGCCGTTATCCCTCAATGAACTGGCCTCTGTGGCGAGGTTTTCACCGTTTCATTTCCACCGCATTTTCAAAAGCTTTGTCGGAGAATCCTTAAACCATTTCATTTTAAGAGTCCGGCTGGAAAAGGCGGTCATTCAGCTCCAAAACAATCAGAAAAAGACCATTACGGAAATCGGCTTTGATTGCGGCTTTTCGGGTTCTGCGTCTTTTGCAAGGGCCTTTAAGGAATGGTTTGGGATAAGTGCAAGTCAATGGCGTAAAAATTTTGAAGAAAGCAAGAATTGTAAAATCAATCGCAAAAACTGCAAAACACAAAGCAAGGATTGGAAAGCAATTCGGGTTCCCGGTCTGTATGATGGAGGTGTAAAAAAAATATCAACCCCATCAGACAGGAGAAAAAAGC
The DNA here is from genome assembly GCA_964443875.1 of uncultured bacterium. Classification (GTDB taxonomy): domain Bacteria; phylum Auribacterota; class JAFGBW01; order JAFGBW01; family JAFGBW01; genus CAYUET01. Next base: position 114,564 of record CAYUET010000004.1, read on the forward strand.
AGATGAATCATGTTAAAGCCGTAAATGTGGAAGTCAAAGAACTCCCTGAAATGCCGGTGGCCTATGTCCGGCATATCGGGCCGTACAAGGGGAATCCACAGCTCTTCAAGACCCTTTTCGGAAAACTTTTCAAATGGGCAGGCCCGAGAGGCCTTATCCATTCCGGGGCGTTAGTCCTGTGTGTCTATCATGATGACCCGGATGTTACTGAAGAGCAAAAACTCAGAGTCAGCGTCTGCATTACGGTTCCTGCCGATACCAGGGTTGAAGGGGGGATAGGGAAGATGGTTTTGGCTTCCGGCAAATACGCCATGGGACGGTTTGAAATAACCCCGGAGCAATACGGAGAAGCCTGGGATTACATGTGCGGACAGTGGCTTCCGGAAAGCGGATATCAGCCGGACGACAAGCTTTGCTTTGAGATATGCTGGAATGATCCTGAAGAGCATCCTCAGAAAAAGCATATTGTGGATATCTGCATTCCGGTCAGACCTTTGTAATCAACTATTGCATTCAATAAAAAAAAGGCTGAAATTCTTATCGGAATTCCAGCCTTTTTGATTATAAAAGTTCTTCAGGGCCTTGAAATCAGCTGACGATGGCCACCACCGTCCCCGACTGGATCTGTTGCTGGGGTTGCACATTAATGGCGCTGATTTTTCCGTCTGCCGGAGCAATCAAAGGCGTTTCCATTTTCATGGATTCCAGAACCATGATGGTCTGGCCCTTTTTAATCGTATCCCCGACTTTCTTTTCAATGCGGATAATCAGTCCGGGAAGGGGCGTGATTACAGGCTTGTCTTCACGATTCTCTGTCACGCTTTCCGTGCGGACAGAGGATCCGGAAGGAACAGTTTTGGATTTGAAGGTATAATTCTGACCATTGACGACGGCATTATTCCCTTCAATTTTGACTTCATAATCATTTCCATTAAGAGTGATGATATAGTCCGATCCCTTTGCGGCTTCTTCAGCAACGGGGGCTTCGGTTTTCTGTTTTGCTGCCGGAATATTTTTTCTGACTCCGATGGTTCCTTCCCCTTTCAGGAAGGCAATGCCTTTTTCAGCACAGCAGGCCGCAATAAAGATATTTTCATCTGTAACAGGCAGAGAGGCGGCCTCAAGCATTTTCTTTGCCGCCGGGATTCCCTTTTTCTCATCCCGGTCATTGATTGCAAGAGGGCTTTCCGTAGTGGGCTCAAGTTTGAGCTGCTCGCTGGCAATTTTGATAACAGTCGCGTCAGGGGTGACAGGCGTCTTTCCGAAATACCCGAGAACCATTTTCCCGTATCCTGGTGCAATTTTCTTCCATTTTCCGAACATTACATTGTTGAAAGCCTGCTGGAAATAGAACTGGGAAACCGGAGTAACGGAGGTTCCGAATCCCCCCTTTGCAACCGCCTCGCCCATGGCAGCGATCACCTCAGGATATTTTTCCATGAGGCCGTTATCGCGAAGCATCTGGGTGTTTGCGGTAAGAGCGCCTCCCGGCATGGGGAAGAAGGGGATGAGGGCTTCAACGGAAGTGGCTTCAGGCGGAAGGAAATAATCCTTCATGGCATCCTTGAAAGCCTGGCGAAGCTTGATGATTTTATTTACATCAATACCGAGATCATAATCGGTTCCGCGGAGCGCGTGCCACATGGTGAGAAGATCAGGCTGGCATGTACCGCCGGATACGGGGGAAAGAGACAAGTCAAGCACATCAACACCCGCTTCTATGGCCGCCTTGTAGGATACGGTTCCTGTTCCTGCGGTTTCATGGGAGTGGAAGGCTATTTTGACTTTATCGCCGAGAAGCTGTCTTGCGAGTCTGATGGTGTCAAATACTTTTTGCGGACGGCTGGTCCCGGAAGCATCTTTAAAGCAGAGAGAATCATAGGGAATGCCTGCCTCCAGAATTTTTTTCAGGGTTTCAATGTAAAATTCAGGGGTATGGGCGCCATCGCAACCCGGAGGAAGCTCCATCATGGTGACGCAGACTTCATGCTTCAGACCGGCGTCCTTGATGCATTTACCCGAATAGATCAGGTTATTGACATCGTTTAAGGCGTCAAAATTACGGATTGTGGTCATGCCGTGTTTTTTAAAAAGGTCGGCATGCAGTTTAATGATGTCGCTCGGCTGAGAATCAAGAGCGATGAGGTTGATGCCGCGGGCAAGGGTCTGCAGATTGGCTTTGGGGCCCGCCGCTTTGCGGAAGGCATCCATGACAGAAAAGGAATTTTCATTGCAGTAGAAAAAGGGAGACTGAAACATGGCGCCTCCGCCTGCCTCGATATGTTCGATCCCGGCCTGTGCGGCCTGTTCCACTATGGGAAGGAAGTCTTTTGAAAATACACGGGCCCCGTAAACGGACTGAAATCCGTCTCTGAAGGCGGTTAACATGAACTGAATGCGTTTTTTCATAATAGTATACCTCTGATTACTTTTGTGATTTGGCAATGGCTATTAAAGCGGCGATATCCGATTCATCGCTGAATACAAGGGTATCTGCGGCCTCGTTAGTTTCTTTATGCGGCCTGGAAAACTTATCCAGCAGAACTGTCATCAGTTTTACAATCAGGGCCACAAAAAAAGAGATGATAATGGTTACAATTAAAGTGATAAAAGAAACAGTTAATCCATCCATTCTTAATTTTCCTTATTTAATAATGCTGCAGAATACGCCGGCAATGATTGCGGTTGTGATGACCCCCATGACATTAGCCCCCAGGGCATACTGCATGATGATGGCATGAGGATTATCTTTTTGGACGATTTTTTGAGCAACTTTCGCCGTTGTTGGAGTACAGCTTACTCCGGCAATTCCTAAAACCGGGTTCACTTTTCCTCCGGTGAAAAAGTAGCAGCAGTATCCGCCAATAATTCCTCCGATTCCGGATAAAAGAAGGGAAAGCATTCCCAGAAGCAGCAGGGGAAGCACCTTGGGATCAAAGATTGTATTGGCTTCACAGAGAATCCCCAGGGTCATTCCCAGAAACATGGTAGACAGATAAAGTATGGGACCGTTCAAAAGGTCCTGATACTGCTTGATGCCGCTTTCACGGATGACGATTCCGAAGAAAAGAGAAAAGAGAAGAGGGGCTGCGACAGGAAGTAAAAAACAGAGTACGACACAGCAGATAATGGCGAAGGCCATTTTCTGGCTGGATGTGAACCGGCTTGCACTGTCACTGTAAGGCATGACTGTTCCCCTAATTTTTTTGCTTGGAATCATGAATCGAATCAGGTAGGGGTATCCGCCGTAAGCCAGGCCCAGATAAAGGTAGGCCACAACAGCAATGGGGACAAAGAGTTCAGGCGCAAGTCTTAAAGAGGTGAAGAGCACCATGGGGCCGTCTGCTCCGCCGACCACTGAAATCGCAGCCGCCTGCTTCAGAGAATAACCGAAAAGCTGCGCAATGGGCAGGGTGAAAATAGTCCCCAGTTCTGCAAAAAGGGCGAGAGTGATACTTAAGAAGGGTCTTGCCATCACAAAGCCCACATCCAGAAGAGTCCCGATTCCCATGAAAACAAAGCAGGCGATCAGACCGTTGGAAAAGGTAAAGGTATAAATGGGCTGCAGCCAGTCAATCCCCATGATATACATAAGGTCTGCCGCATTTTTGACGTTATCCGGTCCTGCGCCCGCCTGGGCTTCAAGGAAAAGGGTCCCGAGGCCGCCATGAAGGCCCAGGGGGTCAAACATCATGACAGAGGCATTAATAATTGCCATTCCCAGACCCATAGGAATCATGAGCAGGGGTTCGAGAGTTCCTTTTTTCCCCAGATAAATCAAAAGCATGCCTAAAAAAATCAACCCCAAACGTGCGACCACCATCTGAGGGGTGGAATGAAGCATGGCCTCCACTCCCTGAAAAGCACTTAAAAACATATCCCAGGACATATATTTTCCTCCGGTTACAATGAATTAAAAATTATCGGACATGAAATTGCTTTTATGCCCTTGAAGTAATCTCACCCGAGATTATTTCTTTTACTCCTGATTCTGTTTTCAGCAGAATCGCGCCCTGCTTTGTCAGACCTGTTATTCTTCCCGTCATTTCTTTTTCACCGCAAAGCACTTTTACGGGAGAATCAGGAATGAATAACCTTTTTGAGATAGACTGAACTATGGCCTCAAAACCTGAAGAAGCGAATTGCGTGAATACATCACTGAATTTATTGAGAAGTCCCTCCAGAATGGAGAGAGGAATCATCTTTTTTCCGGTTTCAATAAAGAGTGAGGTTGCCAACCGGTCAAGACCCGAAAGATCCTGCCTGCTCTCATTAATATTTAAACCCGTTCCGAGAATTAAATGATAACCATCTTCTGACTGAATCAGCTCACCAAGTATTCCACAAATTTTGGCTTTATTAACAATTATATCATTCGGCCAGCGAATGCAAGAAGATATTCCTGATTTTTCCAGGAGGAGGCATACTGATAAGGCCATGACCTGGCTAAGATTGCACCAGTTATTCCGGGGAATTCCCTTTACCGGAATTTTGATGGAAAAGGTCAGTCCTTTTCCGGCCGCTGTCTGCCAGGTGCGGTCAAAGCGTCCTCTTCCCCTGGTCTGATTTTCCGTAAAGATGACCGAGAAATCAGGATATTGGCTTTGTTGTTCCTTCAGGAAGGAGTTGGTGGATTCCAGGGTTTTAAACGTGACAATCCGGAAGTTCAGAGAACCCGCTGAAAAGTTGTAGGAATCATGCAAAGGTAAAATATTCATTTCAGCAGTATTTAATCATTAATTTACGGTTAAGGAAGGATAATTTTTATTTCAGGGCCTCAAGATCTTCAACCTGCCGGCAGTAGTAGTCCTCAAGATCTCGTTTCGTAAGGTCGTCAGGAATCAGAAAATTCAAACTCACTGACACCAGAATAAGGAGGGATAAAAGCAGGATGTTTTTGAAGGGAAACGTTTTGATTCTGGAGGCGAGCAGGTCCATGCCGAGTCCTGCCCAGAGCAGGTAAAAGGGAATCAGAATCAGGCGGTAGCGACAGAGGATGGGGGCGCATAAAAGGGAAACGAAAATAATTCCGGCAAAAAGGATCAGCCTACGGTGTTTATGCTGTGTGATGGAAATGACTAATCCCGAAAGAGACGGAAGGAGAATCGCTGTATAATCCGGAAGAAACCTGAGCCAGGAAAACTGCTCTTTGAAGAAATAAATATTCAGATTGTTATAAGGCTCATACCAGAAAACCATCCAGAAGATTTTTTCCATTCCTTTTTTAAAGAGGCTCCAATAATCCGGATAATCCTTTAAAAGGATTTTGAAGGTTACCCAGGCGTTTCCATTCCCTTCTGCAAGGTAGTGTTTCATGGATTCAGGAAGGCACATGCGGAAGACTTCGGAGTCAAAGGCATTTCCCTCAATCAGGCTTTCCATCAGACGGTTGGAAAGGGAAAAAAAGGGGGCCCCCACTGCGCAGTTACGTATCCATAAAGGAAGAAGAATCAAGACAAGACCCGAATACAGAACCATTATACTCTGCTGTTTTTCTCTGCCGGATTTTAAGGGACTTAAGGCCAGAAACCAGGCAAAAGGCACGAGGATGACAAAATTTTCACGCAACAGAATCCCTGTTCCGAGAAGGATTCCCAGAAGGAAAGGGTAAAGCAGGTTTTTTCGGGAATGACTTTCCTGCCAGAAGACCAGTATCCAGCAAAACAGGTGAATGGCCAGAAAATCTCTCAGGAAAAAGTATTCATGACAGAAAAAGGGAAAATAAAGCGCGGCCAGCCAGCCTGTCCATAAGGCGGGTTTTAACCCGAAAAGCCTGAAGCTCATAAAAAAAAGCAGCAGGGGTGTAAGGCTTCCGATAGTCAACTGAAGGAGGCGGATAAAAGCATGGGATTCATTGGTCAGGGAAAGCAGAGCGGAAAGAAAATAGGCGTAAAGCGGGGATTGCTGAAAGATTTTTTTTCCGCCCCACCACCTGAACCACTGTTCTATGGGCGCAATCTCAAGCATCCAGGGGTGGGCGGGGTGCCAGGGGGAATAGCCTAAAGGATCTTTGGGAATGGAGCGTGCCCATTCCAGATTTCCGTGCATATCCGAATCTTTGAAAACATATTCAAGTCCGGAAATGGGGTGGGAGGAAACATCCAGAAAAAAGAGAAGACGCACCAGAAGCCCCGTAAGAAAAATCAGCAAAAGCGGTTTTAAAAGAGAGGGCCGGTTATGCCCGGAAGACTGAATTTCGCAGCTCATTGAGGCTTTTGATGTTGTTCTGGACAAGCCAGTCCCTGATTTCCCCGAGGATGCGGGGAACAGACAGGGGATCTCTGAAATTGGAAGTGCCGACCGACACCGCGGTGGCTCCGGCCACGATGAATTCCAGGGCATCCCTTCCATTCATGATTCCTCCCATGCCGATAATGGGCACGGAAACATTTCCGGCCAGTTCATAGACCCAGCGAAGGGCCACCGGTTTCACGCAGGGACCGGAAAGGCCTCCGGTGATATTTCCAAGCAGAGGTCTTCTTTTTTCAAGGCTGATGCCCATGCCTTTGAGCGTGTTGATCACGGCCAGGGCATCCGTGCCTTCGGCAATGCAGGCTTTTGCGATATCCACATTCTGCTCCGTGTTGGGGCTGAGCTTGGTAATCAGGGGAAGTGCTGTTTTTGCGCGAACGGCTCTGACCACAGAGGCTGCGGCGCTGATGTCGCAGGCAAACTGGTGTCCGCCCTGTTTTACATTGGGGCAGGAGATATTGATTTCAATGGCTGAGATTTTTATTTCATTGGAAACCCGTTCAGCCAGAAGGGCGTAATCCTCCGAGGAATTCCCGGCAATGCTCATGATCACAGGGGTGCCGAGCTCTTCCAGTTCATTTTTATATTTTTTAATAAACACATCAATCCCCGGATTTTGAAGGCCTATCGCATTCAGAAGGCCGCTGCGGGTTTCAGCAATGCGGGGGGGCGGGTTGCCTGACCTGGGTTTCAAGGTCACGGACTTGGTCGTAAGCGCCCCGAGGCAGCGGATGTCAAAAAAGGGCTCGAAGATGTCGCCCTGACCGAAGGTGCCTGAAGCCACGGTAACGGGGTTTTTCATTTCAAGGTTTTTAATGCGTACGGAAAGATCAGGTTCAGAGATATTCATAGAATTAAAAAAGTTCCAGTTGTTCTTTGGTGAGGGTGGATTTTTTCTGGGTTTTTTTTGCATCCTGAAATTTCAGTTCCTCTTCCCAGATGGAGGATAAATTCTTTCTGAAGGGCCTATGGGGTTTTGGAGACTCCGGGCTCTCATGAATTGTTTCTTTTTCAGGAGGCGTTTTCCCCCCGGGTTTTTCCGAAATTTCTGAAGTTTCATCTTTGTCCTCAACGGGCATTTCAGGTGTTTTAAGAGAAGAAAGCATTTTTTCTGACTGAAAATCCCGAAGAGTGATGGATTTTTTTCCAGGTTTTGAAGCGGTCGGATTTTCCTCTTCCTTCTGTTTTTTAAGACTTTTGGCTTTGGCTATTTTTTTCTTTAGCATGTCCTGAAAACTGCCGGGCTCTATCACGGAGACTTTTTTTACCGGGGATGTTTTTTTATGGAGTTGGGGTGCTTCTTTGAGAGCCCTGGCATGGGCCTTTGCCTCCTGATCCATTTTTTCAATATCACGGGAATAGATGTCAAGTTCCCCATACATTTTTTTAATAATGGAAGTCAGTTCCTTTAAAACCGGGTACCCGGGATTCAGTTTAAAAAAACGTGCATTCGCAATGAATTCGCTCTGGATGAACCCCTCTTCCTCTATCTTGTTGAGGGTGCGCTGAAAGACCCCGGGTTTCTTTTTCAGAATCCTGCCGATTTCCTGCATGTAAAAGGAACGGTCAGGGTAACTCAGAAAGAGTTTATAGAGAAGCAGTTCATTTTGAGGAATATGCATGTTTTATCCTTTAGTGGGGAAAATAACGGTTCACATCCGGATTGTCAAGAATCTATGCAGAATGAATACAAAGAAAAAAGGGAGCCGTGAGGCTCCCTGAAGGAAGAGCGGGTAGTGGGAATCGAACCCACGTATCTAGCTTGGAAGGCTAGGGCTCAACCACTGAGCGATACCCGCATAAGAATGGGAAGAGGTGGATTCGAACCACCGAAGCGCGAAGCGCAACAGATTTACAGTCTGTCCCTTTTAACCGCTCAGGAATCTTCCCGTACATTTTTATCGAGCTGGAGATGGGACTCGAACCCGCAACCACCTGATTACAAATCAGGTGCTCTACCATTGAGCTACTCCAGCTTATTCACATAAAGGTTGACGTTTTAACAAACACTCTTTTATGTGTCAAGCAGGGAAAATAGAAAAAAGCAGACAAAACCGATTTTTCTGAATTTCTCTGTCCAACTATTAAAACTCAGTCCTTTTTTTGAAGAGAAAACACAATTCCCACTTCAAGGCTTATTGGAGAAATACTGATTTTTTCAGGTACTGAAGGAAAAGGTTCCGCTCTTTTAAGTGTTTCCAGGGCTTCATGATCCAGAATTTTTGATCCTGAAGATCCGGTGATTTTCATATCCCGGCAGGTACCGTCAGGCATAACCGTAAAAGAGATCCGGGTAATACCCTGAATCCCTTTTTTCCGGGCCCATAAAGGGTATCGCCTTGCCTCTTCAATTCTTTGTTTCACCATAGTATGAAAATCAAGCATGGCTTCCTTATCCGGATCAGGGGAATCCATCTTTTCCTCGGTTATTTTTTCAGTCTTCTGTTTCGGGGTATTATCCGGGATCAGGGGCGAGGCGGGATTTTCGGGTTTTGGATTTTTCAGGGGAATATCCTGGACCTTTTGTGAGAGCCCCTTGACGGAAAGCTCCGGTTTTTTTTCAAGAATCAAAGGCTTCTGGGTTTTCTGTTCGATCTTTTTAACCTTTTTGGTTTCCCCGAGGTTTCTGATTTTAGGTAAAAGAGCGGCAGGTTTTTCAAGGGCGATGCACACCTCTATTTCCTCAGGAATGTTTTTCTGTTCAACCGGGCCTGAACCGAATCCGGACATGCCGAAGATCATCCCGTGCAGCGCAAAGGAAATCCCGCAGGCGGCCAGAATGTTCTTGTCGATCAGCATGTTGTCTCCGGTTTTAAAAAACGGGAAGGAAAATCTTCCCTCCCGTTCAGTTTATCTTACAGGTCCGTTTTAATTCCCGCATAAAAGGAAGCGCCGGGCATGGAATATCCATGCGCATCTTCATATTCCTTGTCGCACAGGTTTTCAATTCTTCCAAAAACGAGCATATTCTCCATGACTTCATAGGAAGCGGCAAGACGCGCCGTGATATAGGAATCATCTTCAATCCTTACCTGATTATAGTTACTGTCATAGACGACATCCTCACGGCTCCCGACATAGGTTACTCCCAGATTGAAATTTGTTTTTTCATTGAAAGCCCAGTCCGCATAAAAATTTGTCTGTTTTTCAGGGCGTCTTAAAAGGTCAAGCCCTGTATCCTTATCTTCCGTTTCCGTATAGGTGAAATTCATCCCCAGAGTCAGCGTTTCTGAAGGAGTATATTTCAATCCGGCTTCAAATCCATTTGTCCTGGCTCTGCCGATATTTTTATATTTGTAGGTCAGAGAGTCCCAGTCCACCATGTTTTTGAAATCATTATGAAAATACTGCACATCCAGCACCACTTTGTCTTTAAAAAAACTCTGTTCAAAACCGGCATCATAACTTTCGCTTTCATCCGGATTCAGATTTTTATCTCCGTAAACGGAATAGAGCTGATAGAGGGAAGGGGCCTTGAATCCTGTTCCCCAGTTTGCCTTAAGGCGGGTGGCTGTTTCAAAAAGAATGGAGGAGGAAATTTTCCCTGTGGTTTCTGTGCCGAAAAGCTCATGATCATCAGTTCTCAGGCCCGGGGTGATAAAATACTTATCCTGAAATTTGAACTGGTTCTGAAGGTAGTATCCCCTGTTGTCCACTGTTTTTTCTCTGTCGGCTGTCGTATAAGAACCTGAGCGGTAAACCGAAGATCCGCTTTCCTGTTCATATTCAAATCCGGCGGTAAGCACACTCCATTCCACAGGAGAATAATTATGCTGCCATTCCGTTTTTTCAGTATCCCCTTCATATTCTGAATCCAGGTCATCAAAAAGGTCCTTTGCATCCGCTTCATCTTCATAGCTGCGTTTAACCTTATGACAGGAAAAGGAAAGCGCATGAGTCCATTCTGTGGTAAAGGCCTGATCCAGGGAAAGTTTTAGGGCCGTGTCCTTCCATTCTGCCGTCTGATTGGGATCATCATCGAAAGCCCCGTCATCAATATCTGTTTCGGAATCCGTGTAGCGTGCAGAAAGGTTCAAGGCGCATGTTTCGGAAAAATCATATCCGAGTCTGGAGGAAAGAACGGAGTTTTCATAGGCATCCTTTTCGTTTCCCTCGGAGGCCTTGTTGATGCCGTCTGAATCGAGGCGTGTGGCTGAAAGGGAGTAATTGAATTTTTGGAGGCTTCCGGAGGCGCTCACATTTTCCCTGAAGGTGCTGTGGGAGCCTGCTTCCGCAAAGCCGTTGACTTTCGGATCACCTTTCCCCTTTTTGGTGATGATATTGATGACTCCGGCCATGGCATCTGACCCGTAAAGGGTGCATTGCGGGCCGCGGACGACTTCAATCCGTTCAATATTGTCGGTGGTCAGGTGCGCGAAATCAAAAGCCCTGTCGGTAGCCATCGGATCATTCACTTCAATTCCGTCAATCAAAACCAGCGTCTGTCCCGGCTTTGCGCCGCGGAGATAGACGGAGGAGGTGCCGCCGAAGGCGCTGTTCTGGCATACCGACACACCGGGCATGTCACGCAGGACATCCTGGACTGTCTGTTTCTGGGACTTTTCAATTTCTCCGGAGGTTACAACAGAGGTGGAAGACCCCACCTCTCCCTGATAAATTTCCGTTTTTGTGGCTGAAACAATCACATCCCCCAGATTGTATCGGGAAGGGCTGCTTTCGGCATAAGCCGGGTTTTGCGCTGTCAGGGCAGCCGCTAAAAGGGTGATAAAACCAAATCTTTTCATTCTTTCTTCTCCTTCGTGAATACTGACCAGGACAGGCAATCGTCCGGGCTTTCGGATTATTTAAAAATATCCGTATCACCGTTGCGGGGCAGCGGAAGGGCTCTCACCTTCACTTCCTTTACCTGTCAGGAAAAAATTAACTTGTTAAAACTTTAAAATATCAATCAGACGTTTTTTTAAAATTGATTCAGGATGCTTTACCTCCTTCTTTTTTGAGAGTGGACGACACGTCTGTTTTCGGGGAGCATACATCTTTTTGATACATCCACCGGATGGCCTTAATGCCGTCAGCTGGTTTGCTCCAGGCAAGCTCCCCGGGGTGGCAGCCGTCGATTTGATAATACCAGGCCATGTCTCCGCGTTTTCCGTGAATTCCGTCAATGGCCGTGACAAAAACATATTTTCCAACCGGATGCGTTTCCACCACCGCAATACTCTGAAGCACTTCAAGCACGGTTTCCCCCTGCGTCTGAAGAGCCTCGGCCGTGCGTGCCGGCTTCTGGCCCCCGTAATCTATCTCCACACGGATGGTCTGATTTTTTTGATCCTCTGTGACGGGATTTTTTTCAGAAGCTTCAAGCCACGGATCCGTCACCGGTGAGAAACTTAAAACAACCGCGATTCCCAAAGCGCATAGCCTTTTCATAAACACTCCTTTACTGTCATTTGGTTTTAATTGTTTCAGGGTGCAGCATCTCCGCTGTTTCCTTTAAAGTAGAGGCAAAACTGACCGGTGTGGGCGAGCAGAATTTATCGCTGTCAAAAATATAGATCCGGTTATTCTTTACCGCCGGTAAAACCGTGAATTTCTGCCATTCCCTTTTTTCCTCTTCTCCGACGATTCCCATGGTGGTGATGAAAATCACTTCAGGGGCGAGCGCCAGAACCTGTTCCCTGCCCAGATGTCCGTTTGTGCCCTGTGGACCTAAATTTTCTCCGCCGGAAAATTCAATAAAATCATTCATGAAGGAATTCTTTGTTGCAAGCCAGAGGGGGTTTGCCCCGGCCTGCAGAATGACCCCTGGCTTTGCCAGGCCTTTTACGCTTTGTTTTACGGCTTCAACTTTTTCATGGACTTCATCAAGAATGCCCAGGGCCTCCTTTTCTTTTCCGACAAGTCTGCCCAGTTGCGCAAACTGTTCACACAGTTCGTTAAAACTTTCAGCGGCAGGGAAGGTCACAACCTTTATTCCTAAATTTTTAAGCATTTCCGTATTTTTAGGGCTGATGAGGGAGGTGGCGACCACAAGATCCGGTTTAAGCGATACTATTTTTTCAATATTCACGTTCATGGCAGTGCTGACTTTTTCAATTTTTGTGGACCTGTTGGCGGGGATTCGGCAGTAGAGACTTGCCCCTACGATGTTCTCACCTGCGCCGAGAAGAAACAGTTCTTCTGTAAGGGCGGGCCCGAGAGAGATAATTCTCTGGGCCTGTTCATCTTTTTTTTCGTCTGTCCCGGCGCCGGGAACCGTAATGAGAAATCCGGCTGACAGAAGCATGAAAAGGAGTTTCAGGATATTCATTTGTTATTTTTTCCGATGAGTTCCGGAATGATTTCCAGAAAACTGTTCTGGTTTGGGGTTGAAATTTTTTTTCCTGTTGAAAACTTAACCGGTTTTCTAAAAAGAGGGCCGTCATAGACAAAGGTGTGGAATTCTCCCTTTTCTCCGCAGGGGTCGACCTTTTCCGGAAGCTCCTTTAAAAAATTCCTGTCAAATTCACGCCCCAGCCATTCGGGGCCCAAAGCCTCAGAGTGAACCGCAGTCACAACCGCCCTGAAACCGGCTTCAATTATTTCTTCCGTCAGTTTTCTGACCTCCCGCCCCCAGAGCGGAAAAATCGCTTCCACGGAAGCCTTGAGGCAGACCGCCTCAACCCAGTCTCTGTGCTCCTGAAGGTAAATATCCCCGAAAATAATTCCCTGGATTCCTTCGTTCTTCTTTAATTCGGAAATCAGCGATAAAAATTCATTCCTGTAGTTTTCCTTCGGCATGGCTTTGCAGAGGAGCGGAATTCCTGCGGAAGCGGCCTGCATGGACACGGCTTCCGTTATTAATCCATGCCCCAGGGAAACAGGGGCGTTTGAGTCAGTGAAATGAAGGAGGGCTTTGATTTCATGGCCGGAAGTCTGCGCTTTGTAACAGGCAAAACAACTGTCTTTTCCGGCGCTCCACAGGCATACGGTTTTCATAAAAGAAGATCCTTTCCCGTAAGTGCGCATCCCAGAAGGAGGGTTCCCAGGGAAGCCCCATAGGAAACGTTTACGCTTTGCCGGATATGTCCGGGTTTTAAAGACGAAAGAGCAGTGCCCAGAAAGGGTTTTTCAACCCTGACGGACTGATAGGTATTGACTCCCCCCAGCCGGATTCCTAGGCCGAAAGCCATTGCCGCTTCAGCGGCGTCGCTGTTTTCCGCAGAACCCTTAAACAGGTATTTCAGATTTGATTTCAGGGAAGCTGCGGCATTTTTCCGGAGGCAGAACAGGCTCAGGCTGATCATCAGTGCTGTAATCCTGGAAGGAAGGAGGTTTAGCCAGCCGTCGCACTTGGCCGAGGCCCGGCCGAATTCCAGGAAGCGTTCGTTTTTATGACCCACCATGGAATCCAGGGTGTTGACGGCTTTATAAAACCATCCGCCTGCGGGCCCGGCAATAAAGATGAAAAAGAGCGGAGCCACGACACCATCCATGGTGCTTTCTGCAACGGTCTCTACAGTTGCCCTGATGATTTCCTCTTCATTCAGGGCTTCCGTGTCTCTGCCCACGATCATGGAAAGATTATGCCTTGCCTCAGGAAGATTTCCCTGCTCCAGGTTTTTCTGAATCGTAAGGGCTTCATCCGCGAGTGCTCTGGCCGAGAGGGCGAAATAAATGAACAGAACCGAAACGGCTGAGAATAAGTAAGGATGAAGCAGGGCACTGAGGTGCAGTACTCCTCCTACGCAGCTTATCACCACGAGGGAGACAAAAATGACAAGGATGCCGCCGGTAAAAGGGCGCGGATATTTTGAGGAATTGAATTTTTTTTCAAAGGCGTCAATCAGATGTCCGATCAGGCGGACAGGGTGCCAGCGTGTCTGGGGATCTCCCAGCAGGAGGTCCAGAAAAAAAGCCGTCGGAATAAGGAGGGCGTCGGGGCTCATAGTCCCTTCCTTAAAATAGCGTAGACCTGTTTCATGCGGGTATTTTTTCTGACCAGGTCGGCCAGTTTGTCGAATTCCCTGTCCGGGCTGAATACGGTTCTCGGCAGGGGGGGGAGTCTCTTTTCCGTTCTTATCCTGTTCAGAAAATCCCGTCTGAAGGCGTCTGCATCAAAAACCCCGTGCAGATAGGTTCCCCAGATTTTTCCGCCCCGGGTATAAGCCCCGTCAAAATGTTCCTTGCCGCTTTTCCCGCTGATTTTAAAAACAGGCTTTCCGCCCTTTTGAATCCGGGTTCTTCCGTGATGAATTTCATACCCGGTCACTTCAAGTCCGCCTGCGATTGCCTTTGCCTTAACCTGGGTAAGGATTTTCTCTCTTTCAAACGAAGTCACCACAGGAAGCAGCCCCAGTCCCGGAACTTCTTTTTTAGACGACTCGGTATGGTCTGGATCGCAGATCTTAGTTCCCAGCATCTGGTACCCTCCGCAGATTCCGATTACCCTGATAAGAGGGTTTTTCTTCAAGGCGGAAATGATTTTTTCAGCCATGCCTGATTTTTTCAGATATTCCAGGTCAGAAACCGTGCTTTTGGTTCCGGGAAGAATAATCACATCCGGATTTTCCAGTTCCTCTGCACAGGCACAATACTTAAGCCGCACATCCGGTTCTTTATCAAGGGCGTCAAAATCCGTAAAATTTGAAAGATGAGGCAGTTTGATCACAGCCATAGTGATCTGTTTTTTACGGCTTGAATTTTTATTTTTTGAATCTGTGTTTTCATCCAGGGGGATAGAATCCTCCTCAGGAATTTTAATCTCATGGAAATAGGGAATCACTCCCAAAACTCTGATCCCTGTTTTCTTTTCCAGAAAATGAATGGCCGGTCTGAGCAGGCGTTTATCCCCTCTGAATTTATTGATGATGAATCCCTTCACCCTTTTTCTTTCTTCTTTTGTCAGAAGCTCAAGGGTGCCCACAAACCAGGCAAAGACGCCTCCCTTGTCGATATCGCCGACTAAAATGACCGGGGCTTTGGCATGTTTTGCCATGGTCATATTCACAATGTCGTGAGTCCTGAGATTGATCTCGGCAGGGGAGCCCGCCCCCTCAATCACAACAATCTCATGATTTTCAGAAAGCCTGCGGAAAGATTCCCGGACGATTTTAAAAGCCTCTTTCTTGTAATTCACATATTCATACACGGACAGGGTGTCCAGGGCTTTACCCTGCACAATGATCTGCGCCTTACGGTCTGACATGGGTTTCATGAGAATCGGGTTCATGTCGGAAGAGGGCTCTATCCGGGCCGCTTCGGCCTGCATGGCCTGTGCTCTTCCGATTTCGCAGCCGTTTCGGGTCACAAAGGAGTTTAAGGCCATGTTCTGGGCTTTGAAAGGGCATACACGAAATCCGTCCTGCAGAAAAATACGGCAGAACGCGGCCGTCAATACACTTTTGCCTACGCCTGATCCGGTTCCGCAAAATTGAATGACGCGGGCTTTATTGTTTTTTGGGTTACGCATTCCGGGGTCCTATTTCCGTGCCGAAGATGTCTCCGAGCTCCCGGATGAGCGTCCGGTTTTCCCTTCTTGTTTTTACAGCTGCCCGGAAGAATTTTTCATTGAGGCCTCGAAAAGAGGTGCAGTCGCGGACAAGAAGGTTGCGCTTCAAAAGTTCTTTTTGTATTTTAGCGGCTGAAAAGCCATTTTCAATTTTAACCAGAAGGTAATGAGTTCTGGAGGCAAAGGGTTTTATCCCTTTAATGCGGCCGAGATTCCGATATAAAAAATCCAGTTCCTTGAGGAGGGCCTGTCTGCTTTTACTGCGGAAGGCGTTATCCCGGATCACGGCCTCGCCGGCCTTCTGGGCCGGAAGATTTACCGGCCAGGGTTGTCCGCAGGACCTGAGGCGCCGGATCAGGCCTAAAGGCCCTATAGCATACCCCAGCCTCAGCCCTGCAAGGCCGAAGAATTTCGTCATGGAGCGCAGCACAATCAGGGAGGAATGATCCGCAGCCCTGTCCGCAACGCTTTCCTCAGGAGCCAGGTCAATGAAGGCCTCATCCACAACCAGGACTGTTTTCCTCGGTTTCAGAATTTCCGCCAGTTCGAGCACTTTTTTTCTGTCCAGAAGATTTCCCGTGGGATTATTCGGATTGCACAGGAAAACAAGGTCTGTCCCGATCGCTTTTTCTGCAATCGCCTCGGCTGAAAAAGAAAAGTCATCCTTTTCCTTCAGGAAGAGGCGTCTGATCTTTGCGCCGGAATCCCCCAGGGCTTTTTCATATTCCATGAACGAAGGGCAGAGCACGAGTCCTGAGTCAGGTTTTAAGGTGTAAACAATCCGGTAGAGGAGGTCGCAGACCCCGTTTCCCGGCGCAAGATGATCTGCGTCCACCTGCAGGTCTTCCGCGAGGGCTTTTCTTAAATCCAGGCATTCCCTGTCCGGGTAGGCGGAAAGTTTTCGGGTGCAGGAGTGAAGGGCCTCAAGGACGCTTCGGGGCAGGGGGAAGGGATTGACATTGGAACTGAAATCCATGACAGAATTTTCCTGAATGCCGAACCGGGCACAGAGTTCTTTTACATTTCCGCCATGGACAAGGGGTGGGCGGGCTGAAAGGGGTTTTGTCCGGGCTTTCGCTGGGTATTTCATTCAGTTCCTTTTATCCTGTAGCAGGGCTTGTGCAGTACCGCGGCAGGGCAAAAAAAAACCGGCCTCCGTAAAGAGGTCGGTGCAATCATTCTCAAGATGGAATCTAAGCCCGGCACCTCTGACCCCGGAGGAAACTTCGTGCTCTGACTCACAGGTCATTTTCATGCCTGCATACAGTTGCGGGTACAGTCCCGGATTCTCACCGGATTCCCTGCCAAAACAATGACAATAGAATAAAAACTCAGCCTTTCGTCAACAGATTTTTAAATATTTCAGCGGCACAATGGGTAAGTTCAAACGGACATAAATAAGCAAGGTGATGTTTATTTAAAGACAGAATCAATCATAGAACACGATCCGGAATATAAAGATCTGTTTGACGAGATTGCTTCGTCGCGGAACTCCTCGCAATGACGTTCAAAAGGATGTCCCTATCTAAAGGATACACTACACTAGCCCGCATATTACATGAAAAATCAGAAGAAATCCATCTGAACCCTGATAAATCAATTCTTCCAGCCTCGCTATTGACTTCAACCTTTGGGTACAAATTGTACCCAATCCTGTATTCAGGCAAAAAACAACCTTTTGTCTGCGCAAGCCTGTTTTGACCGGGTCAAACAGGCATTGCATCCCCGAATATTTGTCGCTTACGCGCAAAATTCGGGCTAGTGTAATGTAACGTAATCATGTATACTTTTTATTGTCATTGCGAGGCTTTGCGAAGCAATCCCGAACCGCACAAATGTTAAGGTTCTCCCGTGGAAAAGCATTTCGGATTTTTTTGACCAGGGCCGGACTTAAAGACTGAAAGTCTTTAATCCCATTTAAAATAATTATTCCAGGATGTTATATAGAGTATTATCTCCCATTATTTCATTGACATAGAGCAACGGCAGACCTAGAATTCCTCTAGAAGAAAAAGTATCCGTCAACCCTTTTCATTCAAAGAGGGATTATCTGCATGGATGCCGTGATAACCCGGATTATAGAGATCGAAAAACAGTCCGCTCTGGACATCGAAAAGGCCTTTGAGGCCTCAAGGAAAAAAATTGAGGCGCACCGCCTTGCTCTTGAAGAAAAAAAAGAACAGTCACGCGCCGCTATCCTCTCCGCTCAAAAGAATAGACTGATTCAGGCCCTTCAGGTATTGAATCAGCAAATCGAAAATCAATCGCTTGCCGCCGGCAGGGAATATGAAAGCCGTTTTCAGAACCCGGCGGTCTCCGCTGCTGTAAAAGAAAAGATCACGGACCTTCTCCTTTCGGGGTGAACCATGCGCGATTACGCGGACGAAAACTGCCTTCATGCCAGGATCTGTGCCATGAGGAGCCGCCTCTTAAGGCTTCCGGATTATATTTCTTTGTCCGCGAAGCAGGATGAACCCTTGTCCGGAAAAGCGGATGCTGATCCTGCGGCCCGGTGTGAAAAAATCTTTCAGGAGCAGATTGCCGTTCTTTTTCCGGTGGCTGAATCGTGCCCCCGGTACTCCCCGCTTTTTCTTGCCTTCTTCAGGCAGTTTGAAGCCTTGAATGCCAAGCGCATCGGAGCTGAAATTCTGGGGCTTCCAAGTCTGGATCAGTGGCTGGATATCGGCCCTTACTCCCTTCTGAAACAAAGTCTGCTTCAGGAGGATCTGCAGCATCTCCGTCTGTTTCTGGCCGGCACCTATCTTGACGGCGTTTTCGAAGATTCAGCCGGTTTCGGACAGATGGAGAGCCTCGTGGATCTGTGTGCTGCAAAAAACTTCTATGACGCTTCCGTTTCTTTTCCCTGTGAGGCGAAGCACGACTTTCAGACACTGACAGCCAGAAGAATCGCCATCACCTCGACTCTTCTTTCCTTGCGTCTGAAAAAGACCTGTCAGTGGGGGGATGAAAAAATAAGACTTTTTCTGGAGCGGTTTCAGGGTGCTTTGGGTGCTGCGGTATTGCCGCAAGTGAAGATTGTGGAGGGTGTCTTGTTGCAATGGAGGGAAAAGGCGCGTATTGCCGGGGGCCCGGATCCTTCTGTTTCGGAGTGTGAGCATCATCTGGAGCAGTATTTTTACAGCTGGATCTCCTCCCTGTTTCACCGGGACTATCATTCCATCTATTGCGTGACGGCTTATTTATGGATGCTCGGCTGCCAGATCCGAAATCTTTTTAAAATCATTGAAGGCCGCCGGTTTAATTTTTCCGCAGAGCGCATTCTTGGCGGCCTTATCTGCGAAAAGTGAGGACACAGGATGTTTATCAAGTCTGACATCAGAAAGGTAACCCTTGCACTGGAAAAAAACCTGGGACAGGAAGTCTATGTCCGTCTGGGCCGGGCCGGCATTCTGCATCTGGGGCGTCTGCAGGGCGGAGAAGGCCCTGGAGATTCGGGAATTGCAGCCGAGGAAGCTTCGGTGCGGGATCTCCTTGCTGCCGGAAGCTTTGTGCTGTCAACTCTCGGGCTTGAACCCAAAGAGTATTCTGCAGGGAAAAAACCGCGTAACCCGGAAGAGGATAGAGCCCTGGTGATCCGGATGAAAAAGATCCTTGAGCGTCTGCAGCGTCTGCGGGCACGTATTCAGGAAAAATTGACATCTACAGGCGAACAGCTTGAATATGCCCAAGCGCTTACCAGGATGGGGATTGATTCCGGGGTGTTGAAAAAAGTGCAGCTTGTGCGTATGGTTTTTGGTCAGGTTCCCGATGCGATTCCCGATTTTCAGGAAAAGGGATCTTTCATCATCACGACGCGAGAACGTTATGTGTCCGGCATCTCCCTGCCGGGGGCTCTGCCCCGGATGCTTGAGTTTCTCAAAGAACGGGGGTTTGCCGATAAAACCGGTTCGGTCTGCGGGGCCTCTCCGGAGAAACTTCAGAAACGTGCAGGGGAGCTGCAGCAAAGGCTTTCCGTCCTTGACCGCTATACGGATCGTTTGAGAAAAGAAAAGGGAGCGGCCATTCTTGCGTTGTACCCTTCCTATAAAGGGTATGAAGAAATCCTTAAGGCCATGCGCCAGTCGGCTTTTTCAGCAAAGGCCATTTTTATCACCGGCTGGGTGGACGAGAAAGATAAACCCGGGCTGCTTGCCCTGCTTCATTCGATCTGCGGCGAACGATATATCGCGTCCTTTGAACAAGATCCAAATGCACCTGTGCGCCTGATGAACATTGCGCTTTTCAAACCCTTTGAACTTATTGTCAGGATCATGGGCATGCCCGCCAACAGTGAAATAGATCCCACCCCGCTTGCCGCCCTCACCTTTGTTCTTATTTTCGGATTGATGTTCGGCGACCTGGGGCAGGGGCTGGTTCTGGCTTTCCTGGGAGGAATCCTGAAATCTTCTGCCCAAAGGAGGAATCAGGAGGGCCCGGCACAGGCGGGCGGAATTCTTTTTGCCTGCGGCCTCAGCGCGGCCTTCTGCGGCGTACTCTATGGCAGTCTTTTTTCCAGCGAGCACCTGATCCCTGCCCTCTGGATCCATCCTGCGGAAAATATGATGACCCTGTTTTCGTTTACCGTACTTCTGGGGGCTCTTGTCATTGCAGTCGGGTTTTGCCTTAATATCATCAATGCCTTTCTTAACAGGAATTATTCCGAAGCCCTCCTGGAGAAAAAAGGGCTTGCTGTGCTTATTCTCTATTGCTCCCTTGTGCTTATGGCTGTCCGTTATCTGAGCTGTTCTCAAGTCCCGTCCTTCCCGGAAATCACGGGTTTCATTGTTTTTCCTCTTCTTGTTTTTTCACTTCGGGGGGTTCTGGGACCTTTTCTTTTTAAGGTAAAGGCTTCGCATGACCTTACTGAATATATAACCGAAACCGTCATGGAGATTGTGGAAATCGGCCTCAGTCTGTTCTCCAATACCGTTTCGTTCATCCGCGTCGGAGCGTTTGCCCTTTCTCACGCGGGCTTAAGCGTTGTAACCTATGCGCTGGCCGCCATGGCAGACCCCGCCCTTACGTCGGCCATGGCCCTTTTCATTATTGTTCTGGGAAATGTTTTTATCATCGGCTTTGAAGGCCTCATCTGCGGGATACAGTCCATGCGCCTGGAGTATTATGAATTTTTCAGCAAGTTTTACAGGGGGGACGGGATTGCGTTTTCTCCTTTTGTTTTCAAGACAAAAATTCAGGAGGTGTAAAATGATAAAAAGAAAACGGGGGTGTCAGGCGGCCGCGGCTCTGCTTCTGTTTCCGGGCGTGCTCAGCGCGGCTGAAGCCGTTCAGACGGTTTCGGGTAGTGCGGCTGCGGACTGGGGGTACATTGCGGCGGCCCTTGCCGTGGGGCTGGCCTGTATCGGCAGCAGTTACGCGGTTGCAAAGATCGGGTCTGCAAGCATAGGTGCCGTGACGGAAAAGCCGGAGATCATGGGAAAGACCCTGGTTTTTCTGGGGCTTGCCGAGGGGATTGCCATTTACGGCCTGATTATCGCGGTCATGATCCTCAATAAGCTCTGATATGGAACAGATCTATGTGATCGGCGATATTCATACGGTGAGCGCTTTCAGGCTTGCCGGAGTCACAGGGGTGATATCCGGCCGGGAAGAGGCCGCGGCGAAACTCGATGCGATCATCAAAAAAGGCGATGCCGCTGTTGTGGTGATGACGCATGATCTGGCAAAAGATCTGGGAGAGCGGATCCTTGCCATCAACCTGAATCTGCCCTTTCCGGTGGTCATCGTCCTTCCCGGCATTGACGATGACAGGGGCTTTGGCAGGTCGGTTGTGAGCTATGTCTCCGAGGCCCTGGGAGTCGCTTTATGAAAAAAGGAAGGAAATTCATGAATGTCCGGTTAAGGAACTGAAATGGAAAATAGAGAAGAAAAAATCTCTCTGGAGAGGGCAATCCGGGACGAAGCCCTGGGAAGAATTTCCGGCATAGCCGGGAAGGAGACTCTCGAGCTCACCCGTCTGGACGAGGCTTATGCCGCAGCGCTTGAGGATTTTAAAAACCGCACAGAGGCGGAGACAGACGCGAAAATCAGGCAGGAAACCTCCCGGGTGGAAAACAGGGCGGGCCTGAATCAGAGAAAATCAAGGCTTAAAAGCGTGGAAGAGTTTGTAAGCCGTACCGTGGAGGAGACGGCAAAGGGAATCAGGAACAACCCGGGCTATAAAAAATTTCTTTTCCGTTCCCTGGCTGAAGCTTTGGGAAAAATTCCGGGAAATGCGGAGGCGGGGATTAAACGTGAAGATCTTGTTCTGGAAAAGGAGATCCGGGAGGCGCTTGCGCTTTCCGGCATAAAGAATGATCTTTCCATTGTCGAAGATAAAACGGTCCGGTGGGGCGGATGCATTGTCAGGGATGTAGAAGGGGGGAGGATTTTTGACTTCAGTATTGAAAGAATCTGCTTTCAAAAGTCCGTGGAGATACGAAGGGAGGCAATGAGGATCGTTGAGGATCAAAGCAGGAGGGGGCAGACATGAGCGAAAAGATAACAGGCAGAGTCATTGCGGTGAACGGGCCCATTGTAAAGGCTGTGGGGCTTAAGGGAATCCGGATGTATGACATCGCCGAAGTGGGGCCTGACCGTCTTATCGGAGAGGTCATCCGCCTGACCGGCGATACGACCGTGATCCAGGTTTACGAGGACAACACCGGACTTAAGCCCGGCGACGAAGTGACCTCGGACTGCCGCCCTCTTTCGGTCCTTCTGGGGCCCGGCCTTATTGCCAACATCTATGACGGCATTCAACGCCCGCTTGTGGGCATTCACGAAGCCTGCGGCAGCTACATCCAAAAGGGGATCAAGCTTTCGCCGCTGAATGAAGAAAAACTCTGGGACTTCCGTCCCCTTGTTGAGAGCGGAATCCGGGTCAGTCCCGGAACCGTGATCGGCGAAGTGCAGGAAAGCCCTCTTGTTGTTCATAAGGTTTTGATTCCCCCCCCGGTCACCGGCACTCTCACCTTTATCTCAAAGGGTGAGCATACCATTCTGGAAGAAATTTATACGGTGACAGAGGGCGACTTTATCCATCACGGGAAGCTTGCCGAATACTGGCCTGTCAGAAAGCCCCGCCCCAGCCGGCTCAGAAAGAAAACCTGCACACCCCTCATCACCGGGCAGCGGGTGATTGATTTTTTATTCCCCATTGCCCGGGGGGGCACGGCGGCCATCCCCGGGGGATTCGGCACGGGAAAAACCATGACCCAGCATGCCCTGGCTAAATGGTGCGACGCGGATGTCATTGTCTACATCGGCTGCGGAGAGCGCGGAAACGAGATGACGGATGTGCTCACCGAATTCCCGAAACTGATCGACGAGCGCAACGGGCGCCCCCTGATTGAGCGCACCGTCATGATCGCCAATACCTCCAATATGCCGGTTCCGGCCAGGGAAGTCAGCATCTACACCGGGGTGACCATTGCAGAGTACTACCGGGATATGGGGTATTCGGTGGCCGTCATGGCCGATTCCACCTCGCGCTGGGCCGAGGCCCTTCGTGAACTGGCAAGCCGGCTCGGCGACATGCCCGCAGAGGAGGGATTTCCTCCGTATCTTGCCACAAGACTCGCGGAATTTTATGAGCGGGCAGGATACGTGGAAACCCTTTCCGGAAAAGACGGCGACATCACGATCATCGGTGCGGTGTCCCCCCCGGCGGAGACTTTTCAGAACCGGTTACCCAGCATACCTCCCGCTTTGTCCGCTGTTTCTGGGCGCTGGACAAGGTCCTGGCCGATGCCCGTCACTACCCCTCCATCAGCTGGATTGACAGCTATACCGAATATCTTCCGGATATTGAGGACTGGTGGAAAAAACTCGACAAAGACTGGCTTTCCCTGCGCAACCAGGCCATGGAGATACTTCTGGAAGACAACCGGCTGCAGCAGGTGGTGAAGCTTGTGGGCAGTGATGCCCTGCCGCCCCCTCAGCAGTTCATCCTCTTTGTGGCCGAGCTGATCAAAAACGCCTTTCTTCAGCAGAATGCCTTTGACAAGACCGATAAATACTGCAGCCCGGAAAAGCAGATCCGGCTTCTCAGAACCCTTCTGAATTTTTACCATAAAGGCCTGGAGCTTTTGAAATCCGGAATTACGGTCAGACAGATCACGGCTCTGGAAATAGTCTCTGAAATGGTCAGGCTGAAATCCGAAGTGCCGAACCGTGAGCTTACCCCGTTTGAAAGCTATGGGCAAAAACTTCTGCAGGGGCTGGGTTCCCTGAAGGCAAAGGAACAGACAGGGGGTGCGGCATGAGTACGCAGATTGAATACACGCGCCTTTCCGGCATTTCAGGACCTCTGATTTTTGTGGAAGGGGTGAAGGGGGTGGGGCTGGGCGAGATCGTGGAAATCCGTGACGTTTCGGGAGCCATGCGTACAGGGCAGACGCTTGAAGTGGATGAAAGCCGGGCGGTGGTCCAGGTTTTTGAGGGGACGAGCGGGCTTCCCATGCACGGCCTCCGGATTGCCTTTGCGGGCAGGCCCCTTGAAATAACCGTGCACCGCGACATGCTGGGCCGGGTCTTTGACGGCCTGGGCCGCCCGATCGACGGCGCACCGCAGGTCATTACGGAAAAGGTGATGAACGTCAACGGCCTGCCGGTGAACCCCTGGAGCCGGGAATACCCCCGCGATTTCATCCAGACCGGCATTTCCGCCATTGACGGAATGAACACCCTGATCCGGGGGCAGAAGCTTCCGATTTTTTCAGGCAGCGGAATGCCGCATAACCTGATTGCCGCGCAGATCGCAAGGCAGGCGAAAATTCTTACGTCCGGGGAGGAGTTCATTGTCATCTTTGCGGCCATGGGCGTGAAATTTGATGTGGCGAAATTTTTCATCGACGCTCTGGAGCAGTCGGGCGTTCTCACGCATTCGGCCCTGTTTCTGAGTCTGGCCGATGCCCCCTCCATTGAACGGCTCATCACCCCCCGCGTTGCGCTGACTCTGGCCGAACATCTGGCCTTTGACGAGGGAATGCATGTTCTTGTTATTTTAACCGATATGACCAATTACTGTGAAGCCTTGCGCGAGCTGTCCAGTTCACGCGGGGAGATTCCCTCCCGCAAGGGTTACCCGGGCTATCTTTACAGCGACCTTGCCGCCCTTTATGAACGGGCCGGCCGGCTTAAGGGGGGGAAGGGGTCCATCACCCAGGTCCCCATCCTCACCATGCCCAGCGACGATATTTCCCATCCGGTTCCGGATCTTACGGGCTATATCACTGAAGGCCAGATCGTTCTGGAACGCGGGCTTTTCAACAAGGGGATTTATCCGCCCATTGCGGGGCTGCCCTCGCTCTCCAGGCTCATGAAGGATGGTATCGGCGAAGGCCGCACACGGAAAGACCATGCCCAGGTGGCGGCGCAGCTTTTTGCCTCCTATGCGAAAGTCAAACGCATCCGGGCTCTGGCCGCGATTGTGGGCGAGGAGGAGCTGTCCGGGCTTGATAAAATTTATCTCCAATTCGGCGCCGCCTTTGAGGAACAGTTCTTAAGGCAGGGCTATGAGGAAAACCGTTCCATTGAGCAAACTCTCGATATCGGCTGGCGCATGCTTTCCCTTCTGCCGAAGGAAGAGCTCTACCGGATCGCAAAGGAGGACATCCAGAGGTATTATATGCCTGAAAGCGGGGTGAAGTGATGGCCAGGATCGAGCTCCCCCCAACCAAATCGTCGCTCCGCAGGATCAGGGAAGACCTTGCCTTTGCCTACGAAGGCCACGATCTTCTGAATCAGAAAAGGGAACTTTTGGCCATGGAGATCATGCGAAAGGTTTCCGTGATCCGGCAGATGGAGGAGGACTTTCTAAAAGTCCTTCAGGGGTTTTACGCGGCCTATAGAGGGGCGGCTTTTGACATGGGCTCGCAGACCATGATCCTTAAGTCCTGTTCCGGGAAAAAGCTCTGGACACTGAAGCTTCAGCTCATTAAATTCATGGGCATGAAGCTGCCGCAGATGACTCTTGATTTTTCGATTTTTGAACCTTCGGAGTCTTATGCCGGAACCACAGCTTCCTATGACACGGCAAAAGAAGGGGCCCGGAAAGCCCTTGAGATTCTTGTGCAGTATACAGCGGCTTCAAAAGAAATCATCCTGCTCTCGCGTGAATTAAAGAAAGTGCAGCGCCGCGTGAATGCCCTGGAAAAGGTTTTTATCCCGCCTCATGAGGAAGCGAAAAAATTCATCATCGACCGGCTGGAGGAAATGGAGAGGGAGGAAGTCTACGTCAAGAAACTCCTGCGCCAGCGCATGGGCCCGGAGTAGCCTTTTCCCCTGTATCTTTCCGAAACTCATGCCTTTGTGTCTTCCGGTCACTGAGTGTCCGCCATAGGCGGATGTATCGAAGCGCCGGTCGCTCTGCCTGTCGAAAGCCTCTCATTTCGGGCTTTGTTAGTGTCGTGTAACGTAATTATTTGTACTTTTTATTGTCATTGCGAGGCTTTGCGAAGCAATCCCGAAGGAACGGATATGAACAAGCCAGGTGATGTTTATTTAAAGCTTGTCCCAATTATTCATTGAAGGCTTGAGATCAAGGATGCGCAGGAAATAAAAAAGGGCAAAGCGATCGAAAAACGATACTTTGCCCCCAATTGATGTGTTATAACCTTTAATCATCACAAAAAAGGAACACATCAATGATAAAAATAATACCCGAACAGATAGAATTTCGTCCAGCACTTCCTGTAGTAATCGGCAATATGGATTATCAGGAATTTGAAAGACGACTGATAAGAATCAATGAAATGCTATGCATAAGCGGAATGGAAGTAAGATTCATTGAAGGAAAGCTAAAAAAATATCGATTACAAAAAGGGAAAGGACAGAAACACCTTCAAAAGATGCT
>CAYUET010000005.1:0-76286 GCA_964443875.1 uncultured bacterium
AGGTAATCAGCCTTTTAAATTAAAATTTTTTAAAATCCTATGGGATGGTAGTGATTTTAATTTTATTTATACTTTTTCCTGCGTTTATCAATTTTTTCCATCAATCATTAGCATGCAATGAATCCGGGTGAACCAGGGTTTTTGACTCATAAAATTTCCAGACAACAGCCATGCCCATGATCCAGTCGTTTTTCTCACGCACAAGAGGGCTGGCTTCATAAACAACCCCGTCAAGATTCTCCCAGCGGGCATAAGCCCCTGCTGCCCAATCCTCATTTATTATTTTATAGATATTAACCGAAAACATGGCCCCTGAATATCCGGCCTTTGGATCATAGGCTGGCCTTTGAGGCAGCATCTCATGAGATTTTACTTCATAAAAATACTGATGAAAAGCCTTATCCCCGTAGTCCACTCCTGCGCTGCATCCGAAACAAAGAGAATCATGGCCCCCCAATTTCCTATTCTGATAAATAAGCTGAAGACTTCCCCTGTATCCCTGATAAGAAAAATCCAGCCCTGAATCCACGGAGACTGAAATCACTGCCCTGAGCGCGCCCTGAAGATACAAAGGGGTATCCGAATAACGGTCATTTAAAAAATACTTCACACAGGGGCCGAATTCCAGAATCGAATCCAGTTCCTCCATGCCCCGGCGTGCCTCATTGTCATCATCAACCGGAGGATTTCCAAACAGGGAAACACTGGTCTCCACACGCTCAGAACTGTAAAATAATCCCCGAACACCCTCCCGGTCTGCCTGGAGATATTTACCGCGTATTACCGCATAAGGAATAGGCAGGACATAAACATTGTATTCATCCGATCCACGGTAATGAGGAAGCCTGCCCACGCCTGCGAAAATGCCAAATTCCCATAAAGGCTTAGCCCTCTTATCCTCTGAAGGAAATTCTTCAGAAAAGGAGATGGGGAAAGGACCCATAATCAACGCCGCAGTTAAATAAAAAATCCATTTTTTCATAGGGTGTAGATTAAACATTTCTCATTATAAATTAACAGAAAATTCATATTGATGTCTCCCGGGCCCGATTCTTCCTGAAAAATCAAACCCTTTCCTTTTCCCCATTCATTTTATTATTTAACCTTTGACTCTTTAATGCAGATCAGACATTGTCTGTCCATTAAAGGAAAAAAATATGAAAATCCGGCTTGATCAGCGTGTCGTAAATGAAGGGATGGCAGAATCCCGGGAACAGGCAAAACGCCTTATCCTGGCAGGAAGCATTCTCAATCAGCATGGAGAAGCGCTTACCAAACCGGGCGTTGACATCGATGAAAAAATACCCATACAGCTGAAAGAGCCCCTTAAATATGTAAGCCGCGGGGGACTCAAAATTGAAGGTTTCATGAAAGACCTTTCTTTACCTCCAACAGATTTCCGATGCATTGATATTGGGGCTTCAACCGGAGGCTTTACGGACTATCTTCTTCAAAATGGAGCAAGGGAAGTGGTCTGCGTGGATGTGGGCTCCGGAATTCTTCACTGGAAAATCCGGAATGACCCCCGTGTAAAAGTGTATGAAAAAATTAATGCCAGAACCCTTCCCCCTGCGACTATCGGAGATTCCTTTGATCTTGGAGTCATGGATGTTTCCTTTATTTCATTGAAACTTGTTCTGCCTGCCGCCATTCCCTTAATACGGAAGGAAGGCTATCTCATAACCCTTGTCAAACCCCAGTTTGAAGCCGGCAGGGAACATGTGGCCAAGGGCGGAGTCGTAAAATCTGAAGAAATTCAAAAACAATGTGTTGATCAGATCAGGCTTTTTGGAATAGAACATGGACTAAAGGCTTTAAAAGAGGCTCCCTGCTGTATCAAGGGACCGGCCGGCAACCAGGAATACTTTATCTTATTTCAAAAGGCATAATTATGGAAATGATTCAATACTTTAAAGTCTGCATCGTTGGACGTCCCAACGTCGGCAAATCTTCTCTTTTTAACCGTATTCTGGGGAAACGAGTCGCCATTGTCGATCCTGTGCCCGGAATTACCCGTGACCGTATTTTCGGAAAAATCAACCGTGACGGAAAAGTATTTGAGCTTATTGATACCGGAGGCTTCTTTGAAGGGGCAACCACAAAAATGGAAAAAGCCCTTCTTCAGCAGCTGGAATTCGCCCTCAGTGAATCTGATCTTATCATTTTCATGATGGATGCCATTATGGGAATACATCCCATGGACAAGCAGATTCTCACTAAATTAAAAGCGCTCAATAAAAAAGTGATCTATGTCATCAACAAAGTTGACAACCAGAAACTGGAGCTCAATACAACTGAATTTTACAGACTGGGGGTTCCCTCTTTTTTCACCCTGTCCGTACAGCACAACAGAGGTGTTGGGGATCTTCTTGAAGCGATTATGGCGGAGGTTCCTCAAAAGGAATACCCGGAAATTAAAGGCCATAAAATTGCCATCGTCGGCAAACCCAATGTAGGCAAATCGTCCTTTATCAACAAACTTTTAAATGATGAACGTCTTATTGTCGATTCTGTCCCAGGCACTACCCGGGACTCCATCGCTGTTGATTTTTCCTGGAAAGGAGAACCTTTTGTAATTGTGGACACGGCAGGACTTACCCGCAGAAAAAAAATTCAGGAAGCCGTGGATTCCTATTCCATTTTACGGACAAGAGAAACCCTGGATCAGGTCGATCTCGGAGTCCTTATCACAGATGCTGACCGTCTGCTTGAAAGCCAGGATATCCGCATTGGACGCATGATTCTGGACGCAGGCAAAGCCTGTATCATCCTGGTCAACAAATGGGATCTTACCAAAGGGGTCAGACAGGAACATTACAAAAGAGTCATGCTGGAAAGATTTCCTTTTCTTGCTTTTGCCCCCATTTATTTTATCTCAGTAAAAGAGGGTTTTCCGGTCGAAAAAATGATGGACCATCTTCTGAAAATTCTTAAAATTAAAGAAGAGAAAATTTCTACGTCCAAACTCAATGATCTTTTCAGCCGCGCCACTCAGCGCACGCTTCCCCCCTTTATCGGCGGAAAAAGACTGCGGATTTATTATTCTACACAGACCTCCAGCCTTCCTCCTACTTTCTCCCTCTACATCAATTCCCTGGACTGTGCAGCACCTCATTATCTCCGGTACCTTGAAAACCAGATCAGAAAAGAGTATCCCTTCACAGGGTACCCCATCAAATTCAAGCTGGTTCCAAAAAAGAAAAAAGATAAGAAATAAAAATTTTAAACAAAAACAAGTTCGTAACCGTTTCCTTCCACCGAATGAAAAATCTCTTTTAACCCCGAAGTTGCGATAATCTTTTTATCCCGGGTAACCAGAACGGCCTCTGTTCCTGGAAACCGCTTAATCACCGCTATTCCCTTTTCAGCCCCCATGACAAAAATTTTGGAAAAGGCATCGCTGTCAACCGAGTGATCGGCAATAATACTCGCACTTAAAAGCCCGGAATCTGAAGGATATCCGGTTGCCGGATCAATAATGTGATGATAAATTTTTCCATTCTTTTCAAAAAAACGTTCATAGGCACCCGAGGTTGAAAGAGCCTTGTCTGAAAGATCCAGAAAACCCAGATACTCCCCACGGGGCTTTAAAGGGTCCTGAATACCGACCGTCCAAGGACGCCCCTGGGGGGTTTTCCCGAGAAGCCCGATATTGCCTCCAATATCCACAAGGGCCGAGCGGATCCCCATCTGTTTATAGATGGCAATCACTTCATCACTCGCAAAACCTTTGGCTATTCCTCCCAAATCCGCCATCTGCCCCTTTTTATTCAAAGAGGCAGTCCCCTCCTTGTCATTAAGAACCAGATCCTCATAAAAAATCAGAGGGAGGAGCTCATCAATCTCTTTCTGAGTCGGGATATCCGCATCTTCAGCAGTTACCTTCCAGCGTTTGACCAGAGGGCCGACCAGAATATTAAAAGCCCCTCCTGTTGCAGCAGAATAGGCAAGAGATTTTTTAAAAAGAAAAAACAATTCAGGCGAAAGCTTCATCTTCCCCATAGCGGCATGACGGTTAAACCGAGACAGCTCGCTTTCAGGGATGTGGAAACTTAAAAGGCCTTCCAGCTCCTTAAGCCTGAGGCTTGCTTTGGCAGCAGCCTCTTTTGCACGAACCCCATAGATCTTCTGGGATACAACAGTTCCCATGATCAGTTCCTGAGTTTCAGAATAATTCTTTTCTTTCAAAACAAAGAAAGCGTAAAGAATCAGGACGAACAGCACTGTTAAAATCAGCAATTTTCGCATCTTAAGGACTCCTGTCATTTTTATTTGCTTGCCCTTCATAACAAAATGAGAGGAATCCCAAAACAAAAATCAATTTTTGCGAAAGCTGACAATATCCTCTACAGTGACAACCGGAAGATGGTGTGATTGTGCAAAAGTCATAATCTCCGGAAGCCTTGCCATGCTTCCGTCCGGATTTGTCAACTCACACAAAACACCGAGAGGCTTCAATCCGGCTAAAATCATCAGATCAACAGTTGCCTCGGTATGGCCCCTCCTTTCAAGAACTCCGCCCGGTTTCGCCACCAAGGGAAATACATGTCCAGGACTTACAATCTGCTCCGCCCCGGCCCGCTCATGAATCACCGCCTGTATGGTCCGAAGACGATCTGACGCGGAAACTCCTGTTGTAACGCCTACAGCCGCTTCAATAGAAATGGTAAAGGCTGTTTTATGACGGCTTTGATTATTTTCAACCATCATCTTCAAGCCAAGAGCGTCGGCCTTTCCCCGGGTCAGACACAGGCAGACGATCCCGCTGCATTCACGGATAAGCAAGGCCATCTGAGGCCTTGTTAAAGACTCTGCCGGATAAATCAGATCCCCTTCATTTTCACGGTTCTCATCATCCACCACCAAGACCCCCTCCCCCTTTCGCAGGGAATCAAGGGCCTTTTTTATACGCATTTCTGAATTTCCGAATTTTTTGAATAACATCTGATCCATGTGTCTTCTCCCTGTATATTTTCCGGCATGAATCAGGGCAAAGGAAAGAACAGCAGACTGCCTGCTGAAAAAGGCTATCCTCTTCTATCCGGACTTTACCGTTGGCTCTGGTTTTTCACCAGATCTGCTGACCTCCTCTAAAGGAGCGCTTGCGGGCTTTTCAAATTCGAATTACCGCCAGTGGGGAATCACACCCCGCCCTGAGAATTTTTATGAATTAACGATTATTGATAAATAAATCAATAATTTTTAGTCCCTATTCTCTGAAATAAAAACAATACCCTGTTGTCCAAGGGTATCCGCAAAAAGCCTGCACTGAGGACCTGAACCTTCAGAAAAATCAATCACCCGGATAATATCCGAAATCGATTTGTCTTCAGGGAGCAAATCCCCGAATTTATTGGAACAGTTCAGAAGAAAAGATTTATTCAATAACTCCCCGGTCTTTGAAGGTGAAATACCCATGTACAAAATTTTCAAATCCACCAGATCATTAAAAAAATGAGTACCCAGAGAAAGATCAGGATTAAGGCCTTCATGCATTTCTGCCACTTCGCATAATACAGAGGCGTTTTTAATTTCCGATAAGGAAACAGGAATCCCCAATTCCGGCATGCTTGTGCCCCAACGGCCAGGACCAATCAGCATCGTCTTTATTTTAGGCGGTAAATTGGTAAGTTTTCCGATCAGATGTGCAATTTCATATCTTTTGGAAATGGGAAGCAACCCATATTTTTCAGGAACAATATAAATAATTCTCTCAATACTTTCGACTGAACTATAGCCGATAAGAGGGCCCAGGCTCCGAAGAATTACATTTTTTCCGGACAGATCTTCAGGAACCTTAACACGTGAAATTTCCCCGGTGAATTGAAAGGGACGGCATTGCAGCAAATTAATCCTGTAATTGGAATCATCAAGAAAATTAACTGTAAATTCAATATCCACAGGATTACTGTAGGCGGCACTCAGGGTAGAAAGGATTTTTTTCATATCATCAGTAAATGAAGTCCTGGTCAGAAAGTTGGTGAAGGTTAGCAGATATGAAAAGACATCTGCCATGTTGAGGGCTTTTGCACGCTCTTCCATCTCGGTATCTCTGGAGGCAAAAATATCGATGGGAAAGAATTTAATCATTCTCGCAATCTGTTCAAAAGTCAAAATAGAAAGTTTATTTTCACGAAGATCCAGAACATGCACCATTTTTTGAGAATATTTACGAACTTTATCAGAAGATCCCTCGGGTCTGAGCATCGGTTCATTAAGTGATACCACCCGGGTGTAGTCATCGTCAATACGATCAACCGCACGGGTCCCCAGCCCGAAAACAATCCTCATCACCCCCTGCTTCGGATCAATCCGTTTGTCCCAAACAAAAGGATTAAACGAATAGGCAACCCCTCCAATCTGAGGGAAATAAAGATGCTGGTAGTATTCTCCCGATACACGCTGAATAAGGATGGCCATCTGCTCATCCTGCTGAAAAAGCCCCCGGTGGAGACGGTAGGAAAGAGCCTCCCGGCTCATCGTGCTCGCATAGACTTCCCTTACTGCTTCAAGAAAGGAATGCAGGCGTTCCTCAGGAGTACCCTGATTGGCACAGAAAACACTCTCATATTTCCCTGAAAAGGAATTCCCAAAGGCATCTTCAAGGAGACTGCTCGAGCGGACGATAATGGGGGACTGGCCGAAATAATTGAGCATTTCCCTGAACTGCTCCAGAATATCCGGAGGAAAATGACCCGTCCTGAGTTTTTTATGAATCGAATCTGCCTTTTCACAAACAGTTTCAGCTCCCTCACAATATTTAATGCGGTGCCTCTCCCACCAGCAGTTATTCTGAATGACATAACTGTAATAAACATCGGATCCTATATAGAAAGAATCATGAGTCTCAAGTCCTTCAGAAGACAGGCGGCATTCCTTTTCGATGATTCGGCGGGCAAGGAGCATCCCGACAGATTTTCCTCCTATGAGACCTGTGCCAATCATACGTTTCCCAATATCGACGAGATTGGAGACACTGAAATACTTTTCACAAAGGGGAATAAGATTTCCCTCACGGGTCAGTGCCATTTTTATCAGGCGGGTTTTCAGAGAATCCTCCCTTGCACGATCCTTCCTTTCGCCTCGTTTATTACTGATATTCTGTGCCTGCTTGAACATTTCAGACCAGAGATCATGACGGTCCATATTTACGTCAATCCAGGGCTGGGGATTAATGGAAAGAATTTCCGACAGATAAATACTTTTCGTTACCGGATGGAACGCTTCATCCTTGAAGCTGTGAAGCATATACATCGTTGGTGAAAACCGGTTCAATACCTTGATGGGCCTGATATAGAAATCTTCTCCGCTCGAAAAAACATCCAGAATAACCTGAGCCGTCTTATGAATTGATCTCACAGCCAGGGGGGTATGAACATTTTTAAGAAGGACAAAATAGGTCACCGTGTCATAAGTGTACAGATACGGACAGGCCAGCATAAAAAAATTTCCAAGCATGCGGTCGCTGTACCACTCCGCAGCAAGCCCCGAAAGGCAGTCAAAAAGATAGTAAGCTCCCCGTCCGTTTTTTTCAATGACCGAAAGAATTTTAAAAATGAACTGTTCGAAACCTGCCTCAGGATCAAGGTCATACTGTTCAGCCTCCACTCCTTCCGGCAGAAAACTCGGATGATCTGCAAAACGGAAATAGACGAGTCTTTTTCCCTCGGTCTGGGTATAACGGCAATACCTTTCCACAAAAGGCCTGGAATCTTCAATCTTGTCGACCTGAAAAACAACATTGTCACCGGCCAATATTCCCTGGAGAGCTGAATCAAGAGAGGGAATTCCGGAGCTGAATTCTTTTTTATTCTGCATCTGAAAACATCCTTCAATCTGGATTTAAAAAATAACCCATCAGAACCTTTGTCCTCCTCATTAAAAACCGGATTTGAACAACACTTATTTACTGCATTTTAATGCACAATCCTTAAATAAATCAATGCAATTAAATCCATAAGCGAATATGAAAATCAGAGATAAAAAGACCATCCTGATGAAGGGGCAAAAGCTAAGCACTGACGCCTGAGATTTTAGGATCTTCACGCCTGCGGACTGAATAGGAGGATTTGATGTAGAGCTCGGTGATCAAGGTCCTGTTGAAAAGACCACAAGGGGGCATCTGTTTCAATTTTTTGAAGGGCTTCTTCCAATGGAAATGTTTTTGTCGAAAACAGAAGCTCGTCCGTTTCCGTACTTAATTTTAATGCATTCGATCCTTGCAGATAGGATTGGGGGGATAAGAATTCAGGATCTTTTTCAGCCTCTGCAAAGAGCAAAAAAAATCCGGGTATAATTCCCATCCATACTGTGAAAATAATTCTGCACATGAATTCTATCTACCACATTCTCAGTCGGAGTCAACGACTACAACTAAGCTGTTTTTGACCTGACAGCAAAAAATGTCTCAGGTCTTACGCACACAGGTTCAAGGATTATTCAAAATCCTTGAAAGAAGCACCGAGATATCTTTTATTTCTCCGGATATAGGTAGGGATTTCAAGATCTTCTTCAAAAGAATCTCCATAGGACAAATCGCATAGGGGGGGGGGTTCAGTTACGCGGTCTTTAATCGCCTTTGGAAGAATAACCTCTTCTTTTTTTAGGCTCATTTTACTGGAAATTTCCATGGGATGAGCATCCTCCATATATTCTTCAATTCCAGTGGCAATAATGGAAACCATGACCTTTTCACCAAACGCTGGATCCACATTTGCCCCGAAAATAATATTGGCTTCTTCATGGACAATGGATTTGAGCTTCCGTATGCATTTGGTGACTTCGTGCAGGGTTAGATCCTTGCCGCCGACCACATTCACCAGAAGGCCTTTGGCCCCCATGAGTTTTTTGGACTCGATTAAAACATTCGATAAAGATGCGTCGACAGCGTTTAAAGCCCGGTGAACTCCCATGCCTTCGCCAAAGGTAATCACCGCCTGGCCGGGAATGCTCATGACCGCACGGACATCTGCAAAATCGAGGTTAATTAATCCAGGTTCGGTAATCAATCTTGCAATGGAAGTGACTGCCTCCAGAAGAAGCATATCCACCTTTTTAAAGGCTTCACAAAGCGAAGTGTCTTCGGTGATCATATCGTAAAGTTTATCATTCGGAATAATAATCAGAGAATTGGCGTGTGAACGTAATTCATCAAGCCCGGTCAGCGCATTTTTAGAACGCTGTTTTCCCTCAAATTCAAAAGGAGTGGTCACAAAGGCGATGACCATTTTTCCCTGCTGCCTGGCAATATTGGCGATTACAGGAGCGGCCCCTGTTCCGGTGCCTCCCCCCATTCCCGCAATAAGAATGCAGATGTCCACATTGGAGACTGCTTCATGAATCAAATCCATGCTTTCTTCTGCCGCCTGACGCCCGATGAGAGGGTTTGCCCCCGCCCCAAGACCACCTGTCAGCTGTTCGCCGATCTGAATCTTCGTTTCTGCCAGATTCCTGGAAAGGCTCTGAACATCCGTATTCACAGCCACAAAGGTCACCTTCTGCATGCCCTGATGAATCATTGTATCCACCGCATTACATCCGCCGCCGCCGACACCGAATACCTTGATTCTGACCTTGTTTACTCCGCCTTTTCGGGTATCAAGCAAAATCATGCCCATAAATACCTTCTCCTCATGTTATAAGATCTATAAATTAAGATTGTTTTTTTAATTTTTTGAACCAGTCTGAAAAAGTTGAAAGAATATTTTTTGACCCGGCTTTTGCCATTCCATTCTTTTCCTTCCGAAGTTCTTCGCCCCGGATCAAAAGACCTACGCTGGTCGCAAACGATGGGGATTCCAGAATATAATCCATTCCTCCCACCCCTCTTACTTTTCCGATTCTCACAGGAACGTTAAAAACCCTCTGAGCGAGTTTATCCAAATCCCTTAAAACGGATGCCCCGCCGCAAAGCACAACACCGGACCCTATCTTTTCTCCATACCCTGCATTTTCAATTTTCTGCTTGATGAACAGAAAAATCTCTTCAGCACGGGCTTCAATAATGGAAGCCAGATCTCTGCATAGCATATTGCGGGAGGGTCTGCCCAGCACACCCGGAACAGCAAACTCTTCCGAGGAACTTAAAACCGAACGGACGGCCGAACCATAATGTTTTTTAATTTCTTCAGCCTTGTTGAATGGAAGCCTCAACCCCACAGCAACATCATTGCTTACCTGGTTTCCTCCACAGGGGAACACATCGCTGAATTTAAGCGATCCGTCCACGTAAACAGCGATATCCGCCGTCCCTCCCCCAAGATCAATCATCACAACACCCATTTCCTTTTCCTCTACGGTCAACACTGAACAGGCAGAAGCCATGGCCCCTAAAATCAGGTCCTCATATTCCAGATGGGCTCTTCCCAGACATTTTACAATATTTTGAACGGCCGCCACTTTGGCCGTGATAATATGAACTCCGACTTCAAGCTTGTGGCCGCTCATTCCGACCGGCCCCTTGATCCCGCTTTGTCCGTCAATGGAAAATTCCTGGGGTACAACCTGCAGAACCATTCTCTCCAGGGGAATGGAAATCGCCTTTGCCGCTGAAATAGCTTTCTGCAGATCTTCCTCGACAATTTCATAATTTTCATTGGTTATGGGGACAGAGCCGAGCGAATTAAAACTTTTAATGTGATTTCCCGCAATATTGACAAATACCGAATTGATTTCCACATCCGCCATTTCCTCAGCTGCTTCGACAGCGGAAGAAATCGCCTCAGCGGTACTTTCAATGTCTATGACACAGCCCTTTTTTATTCCCTTGGAGGGCGTGGTTCCCACGCCGATGATTTCAAGGGGTTTCCCTTCAGCCTTGAGGGCAACACAGGCGGTCACATTCGTAGATCCCATATCCAGTGCTGCTAAAATTTCTTCTTTATTTTTTGACATCGTTATAACCTGACTATGACATCGTTAAACTGAAGATCAATATAACTGGGGTTTGTCTCTTTTTTATGCAGATCATTCAAAACCTTTTCCAGTTTGATAAAAACATCAGACTTCCCCGAGTAGGGCAGGCGGATGCAGGGCCCTGCCAGAAGGTGGAAATCCGTCCATTCAGAACCGGCTTCGATTTTTATAATCTGAAACCTGTTTTTCCCGAAATACTTAAAAAAAAGTCGTGCCAGATTGACGATCTGTAAATATTTTTCCCTGTCTGCGGGATAAACATTTCCCTCGGTATTCAGCTTAATGCCGGAAAGTTCAGTCAGGTGACTGAAAAGTTCTGCCCCATTTTTCATCTTTACCGCCATCCCCCTGTGATCAAGGAGAAAGGAACCTCCGGACACTCTGAAAAAAGGAACCCGCTCATAAACAACAATGGATAAAAAACCCGGAACCGTACGGGTGACATCCACAGCTTCAATGTTTTGGATCTGTTCAATTTTCTCTTTAATCGCCGACAGATCGCAGGTAAAAAAACCAGCATGACTGTCAAGGCGTATTTCTTTAAGAATGGTCTCATTGGTTACAAAAACATTATTTTTGATTTCAATCTTCTGGAGCTTGAACTGCTCCAGGCTGAGTGTCATTGCACCAATATCCTGCACCCCGATGAAACCCGCATAAAACACGACGGTATAAAAGGAAAAAAAACAGAATTTCAGTGAAAAATTCCACAGCCGGCTTATGAACTGCCTGAAGCCCATTTTCCCTTCCTGTCTGTCCAGCATCATCGGTTCCAAAGTATCCGCCCCTTTAAGGCGATACATCACAGACCCTTTGCTTCTAAAACGATTTTTTTTTCTGTCTCTCAAAACCTTTCCGATCCCTTTAATTATTTGGCTTTTATCATATAAAAACGAAAATAAGAAAACAAGTAAGTTTTCTCACTTTTTATCAAAAATTCCCCAGATTTTCACTTCCGGAAACATTTCAATCCCCAATTTTGCCAAGGCCTCTTTCTGAACCAAACGGATCAGGTCAAAAACATCCTGGCTTAACGCTGTCCCCTGATTGATAATCCAGTTCGAATGTTTTTCCGAAATCATTGCCCCGCCCATCGTTTTTCCACGTAAACCCAGCTTATCAATGACTTCCCAGGCTTTCATATCTTTCGGATTTTTAAAAACAGATCCGCAGGAAAAGCCTTTGGGGTCTGACGTACGGCGATGCCTCCGGATGTCATCCATTTTTTTTAAAATGGCAGGAGTTTCACCCTTTTCTATTCTGAACAGCATTTCAAGCAGAATCATACCCTGCACTAATGGAAAAGAACGGTATCCGTAATTAAAATCCTTTTTTATAAAGGTAAGGGACTCCCCTTTCGGAGAGAGCGCTGTCACTTTTTCAAGCATGGAGCATATCCCGGATTCTGATCCTCCGGCATTTCCATACACAGCCCCCCCCATTGTACCCGGGAATCCAGTTAAAAATTCAAATCCGCTTAAGCTCTGTGAGAGCAGATTTGCTGAAAAATCCCGCGTGGTCACCCCGGGCCCGCATTTTATTCCATCCTTCTGCATTTCAATAAAACGAAACGCCGGTTTATGAAGCCGGATAACCACCCCCTCTACCCCTTGATCCGAAACTAAAACATTCGTCCCCCCCCCCAGAAGATAAAAAGGAATTCCATGCTCAGCGAAAATTTCAACACCCCGGATCAGCACTTCTTCAGAATCCGGCTCAAACATCCACTCTGCGCGTCCTCCCGTATGGTAACCGGTGAGCTTACTCATTAGCACATTCTTCTTAAGCCATGGAATCAGGGGCTTGAAATGCTCATTCATATTCTTTCCCTCACTATTGAATCCAGTTTACCGGCAGTAAAAAGAATGACTTTTTCGCCCTGTCCGAATTCATTGAGGATATAATCATAAACATCCCGGGAGGGAACATACAGTGAGGGCACATCCCCCGTCTTAGAAATCAATTCCTGGACAAGAGTTTCTGTTTCGTCCGGTTCTCCGGCGGTATGAATATCCGTCACAATCAGTTTATCCACACCTTTGAAAACAAGGGAAAACTCATTCATCAGGGCTTTAAACCGCGAACAGCGATGCGCTTCAAAGACAGCAATGATTTTATGATTTTTTTCCGATTTAACCGCTTTAAGTACCGCCGCGATTTCAGTCGGGTGATGACCATAATCGGAAATCAGTTCCGTCCCACCGCTTAAAATCTTTAAAAGTTCAAAACGTCTTTTTACCCCGGGATACTTCCGGAAGCCGTCACAAATCTGATCATTGGTCAGCCCCGAAAGATGAGCGGCAGCCGTAGCCATGAGCATATTATAGGCATTATGAAGTCCAAGCAGACGACTCTGGATCACCAAGTTCCCTTTAGGGGTTGAAATCTCTATTTT
The DNA here is from genome assembly GCA_964443875.1 of uncultured bacterium. Taxonomy (GTDB): domain Bacteria; phylum Auribacterota; class JAFGBW01; order JAFGBW01; family JAFGBW01; genus CAYUET01. The sequence continues at coordinate 13,310 of CAYUET010000005.1, forward strand.
TATTCCCTCGGCTGTCTGCTCGACATAAAGAAGACGGTAGTGATGCTGAACTTTTTGTCCGCAAATCACAATATTTTCACTGTGAGAAAAATGCTGTTTCAGCTCGACAAGAACAGAGTCATCCCCGTTCATGATCCAGAAGGCTCCTTCTCTGGACTGCGATAAATACTGGGCAAACGCCTCCTTAAGAAGATTAAAGGTCGGATATTGATCCACATGTTCAAGTTCGAGATTTGAGATGACTGAAATCAACGGTTTGGCGGCGACAAAGGTTCTGTCGCTCTCATCCATCTCCGCCACAAACCATTCCCCTTTTCCCCCGATATAATTTGTCTTGCTGGCAAGATCAATTCCGCCCCCGTAGAGCGTAGGATCCTTCCCGGCATTCTTTAAAAGGTGCGCAATTAAAAAGGTAATCGTTGTCTTCCCGTGGCTTCCCGTCACCGCAATAGAGGCCGTATTCGAAAGAATTTCCGCGAGAATATCCCCGCGTCTCCAGACAGGGATCCCAAGCCTGGAAGCTTCCCGAAGAATACTATGTTCTCTGGGCACGGCATTGGAACGTATGATCACTTCATAATCCGAAGCCGAAACATTTCCCTCAGAGAGGATCCGTATTCCTTCGGTTTTAAGGGTCTTTAAAACAGGCGAATCATTCGCGTCACAACCGGTTACAAAGGCTCCGTTATCATTCGCATAACGGGCCAGAGCCGAAACACCGATACCTCCAACACCCATCATCAAAATTTTTTTATTTTTAAAAATCATAAAAATTTAACCCTCTGCTTTAAATCTTCTGCAATACTTCCGGTGCTCTCCGGTTTTGAAAAAATTTTCTGTTTTTCTCTCAGTTTCGAAAGTTCGCAAGGGGAAAACAACAGGGTCATCAGACGTTTTTGAAAAGCATTTTCAAGAAGTTCTGATTCTTCCGCCATCCAGCATCCCCCTTCATTTGCAGCAAGGGAGGCATTATACCACTGGTGATTTTCCGCAGCAAAGGGATAAGGAACAAAAAGAGCCGGAATGTTATAAAAGGACAATTCTGAAAGCGCGCCCCCTCCCGCCCTGGAAATGGCGAAATCCGTCAGAGAATACAAGATCCGCATCTCCGAAGAAAATTCCCTGCAATAATTGGGAATAGAAAGCGAGCGGTAAAGCGCACAGGATTCCAAATAAAGTTCTTTTCCCGTCAGATGAATCACCTGGATAAGTGGGTTCAGCTTGTACAATTCCGGGATAAAATTCAGGGCAAATTCATTGATTCGCCTTGCTCCCTGTGATCCCCCCAGAAAAAGCAGAGTCAGCCTGCCGGAATCCAGCCCCAGATGCTTTGCCGCTTCTTCACGCATAAATACGCCTTTACGCATTTCTTCTGAGAGGGGGTTGCCAGTCACCAGGCATCTGAATTCCCTGTCGGAGCGAAGATTCTGACAGGGAAAACTTAAATAAACCCTGTCCGCCCAGGGAAGCAACGCGCGATTCGCCTTCCCCATCAAAACATTCTGTTCCAGAAGGACAGTTTTAACCCCTTTCATTTTCAGGATGAAAAAGGGAATGATCCCTGCGGCATTTCCCGCAGAAACCATGAGGCAGACTTTTCGCATCAGAGCTAGAGCTAGACTCTTGTAAAAAATGATAAAAATTTTAAACAGTTCCCTGAAAAAACCCACACCCTTTATTTTCGAGGCCTGGATTTCAGGAAGGGTCAGATATTTCCCCTGAATCCGTGATAAAAACTGATTAGAAATCTTTTTTTCATTAACAAGATAAAGGACATCCGCTCCGTAAAATTTTTCCAGATAATCCCCCAAAGCTATGCCAGGCTGCAAATGTCCTCCCGTTCCTCCGCAGGACAGGATGACAAGAGGCTTTCTTATACGTTCCATCATGTTCTCCAGTGGATGTCCCGGCTTTACCGGTTCTGGCTTTGAATTTTTATCATCTCCAAGCTAACCGATAAACCATCCCCATCCTTAAATCTCAGCCTTTACGCTGATCTGTGGTTAGTTCAATACTCGGCTGAAATCCTCTCCGGTCAACCAGATAATTGGAGCCGGGTCTTCCTTTTAAAAATTTTTTTATTTCCGCTCCTGCACAGGCCACTTCTCCGATATGCCTGAATTTTGAACCGGATTCATTGACCACCACGGCTATGGATATGCTGACCAACGGAAAAGCTGCAACTTTCCCGCGCCTGTCTTTGCCGATGATAAATCCCCGTTTCCGGGTTTCCTTATCATATTCAAAAGGTACGGCTGCATCAAATTTCCTGATAAACTGTTTGCAAAAATTGTCAACAATATCTTCACGGCAGATGGTGATATAATCATCGCCCCCCACGTGTCCTATGAAGAATTCATCACCGTCATATTTTAATTCATCCCTTGTCTGAATGATAAGATTTGCCGTCAGTGAAATCACACGGTCTCCGGCCGTATAACCATACATATCATTAAATGATTTAAAATGATCGATATCGAAGTAGGAAACGGCAAAGGGCTTATTATGAGTCAGCATCCACTCCAGATGTTCCTGAATGGAGAGGTTTCCGGGAAGCCGGGTCAGTGGATTCGCGTTGAGTGCATTCTTGATATCACGGATCGAACGATTGATCCGGGCAATCGCCTCTTCACTCTGAAAAGGCTTAACAATATAATCCGACACCCCGGATTCCGCTGCGGCAATTTTCTGCCTTATTTCGCCGTTGCGGGTCACCACAACAAAAGGGATATGACGGATCATCAGATGGCTTTTAAGCTTCCGGCATATCTCATTGACGGGTTTTCCGAGTTTCTGAAAATCCCCGATAATCAGCGCAGGATTTGACGCCAGCACCCGCGGCAGCATATCATCATAACGGTTCACATCAATAATCTCATAATCCAGATCGTGAAAGAGCCGCTTTAACTCATCCCCTTCACTTTCCGCAAGAATAATTTTTTCTTTATGTTTACCCATGATTTCAATTTCCCCTTAAATCCATGCGGGCTTTGAATAACGTTCTTTTTGTGAGACAAGACGGTAAGGTTTTGGCCTTTCGATTTCCGCTTTTCTCAATTTCTCTTCCGCATCCCTTTCCCTCTGACGGGAAACATTCATAATCAGCCCCACGGCAAATAAATTCAAAATCAGATTTGATCCTCCGAAACTGATAAAGGGAAGAGGAATCCCCTTTGTCGGCACGGAGCCTGTCACTACAGCAATATTAAAAATTGCCTGAAACGTAATGTGCGCCGTACATCCCAGGGCAACAAGGGAATCAAAAATATTTTTAGCCCGCATGGCAATGGTAAATCCGGTCACCGCGAGAATGGCGAATCCTGCAATAACACAGGTGCATCCCGCAAATCCCAGTTCTTCTGCAAGAATCGAAAAAATAAAATCGGTATGAGCTGCCGGCAAATAAAAAAGCTTTTGCGTGCTCTCTCCAAGTCCAACCCCTGTCATATTTCCTCTTCCTATGGCGAGAAAAGATTGCACAATCTGAAATCCCTTCCCCTGCGGATCGCTCCAGGGATCCAGAAAAGCAAGCACTCTTCTCACGCGGTAGGGGAAAAGAACAATGGAGTAATAAATAAACGGAACGGAAACAAGGCTTAGCGTAATAAGATATTTCAGTCTGACCCCTGCAACATACATTAAAAGACATCCCACCGCCGCGATCATGAGAGAAGTCCCGAAATCCGGCTGGGTCAGAACCGGAGCAACGGAAATGCCGATCAGAACCAGGCAGAATAAAAAACCTTTCCTGAAATCACCGGCAATGTCGGGCCTGCCTCCGAGATAGGAAGCCATCATACAAACCAGGGCAATTTTCATAAATTCGGAAGGCTGCAGATTAAAGAAACCTATCCTCAACCATCTTTGCGCTCCGCCTATTTTTGCGCCCAAAGGGGTATGTGTTAAAATCACCAGAACGAGAAACAACAGATACACCCAAAAGGAATATTTCTGCAAAACACGCAAGTTGAGGGAATATCCCACAAAAAGGCCTGAAAACCCCAGAAAAAGCCACATCAGCTCCTTCTGAAGAAAAAAGAAACTGTTATTGTACTCGGTGGAGGCATAAACCCCTGTTGCACTGAATACCATAATGACACCCAGAAAAGTCAGGGCGCAGGCCATGTAGAATAGAAGGTTTCTGTCCTTCATCAGATGATCCACTTCTCCTTATATCCGTCTACCGGTATGACCAGTTTCTGTCCATAGGTAAGCTTCCCTTCCTCTGTCAGCTTATTTTTCGAGGCTATTTTTGTTACCGTTGTTCCGTAGAGTTTTGCCAATTTTTCAAGGGTATCTCCGGTCTGGACAGTATGCCTGACAAAATTCTCAATTCGACTTGTCCATGCGGTTTTAACACTTCCGGAATAATCCCGGACGTCAAAAAGACCTGCCAGAACCAACACCGACAACATTACTTTTACGATTCTTTTCATTTGTTTTCCCCCTCATGTTTTATGTACTTTTCAACACATTTATTGAACTGTTCCCCTCTATCTTTGTATCCATTAAACTGATCAAAACTTTCGCAGGCCGGTGAAAAAATCAGATTTTTTTCGTTCTCAATCCATTGGGCAGCTTCCTTCACCGCTTCTTCCAGAGTCCCCGTTTTTTTGAATAAAAATTTGTCCGAAAATTTTTGTTCAAAAAAATCTCTGCTTTCGCCATAAGCAATTATTTTAATGTCTTTTCCCACAGACTTTTTTAAATCATCGAAAGAACTGCCTTTATTCCTTCCTCCGAGGATTAAAATTGAAGTTCCCGGAAAAGCCTCCAGCGCCTTCAGTGTTGCATCCGGACTGGTGGATTTGGAATCATTGATTACGGTTAAGGCATATCCCTTTAAAATTTCCTGTCTGAAATGCAGTGCATTATAAGAAATCATTCCTTTTTCAAGTAAAGCGGGAGATATTTCTTTCAGATAGCAGACAGCGGAAAGGGCAAACAGACAGTTCTGTCTGTCATGTTTCCTAAAAAGCATCGTTTGATTCCAGTCAAAAGAAAGAGGAAGAATCCCTTCAATACCATCTTTCGTCGCCGCCAGCTTCATTTTTCCCTGGGTATTCAGCTGATCGGAAACCGTAGTCAGCAGGGTATGAAATTTAAAAAACTCTCCGGCCTCCGCTTCCGTTTCATGAACAATCCAGTGTGATCTTGAACAATTTTGAGTAAACAGGTTCCATTTTGCCCTGCGATATTCCTCAAAATTCCTGTAACGGTTAAGATGATTTTCAGTCACAGCCAGAAGGACCGCTGCATCCGGCTCTATTCCCCGGGTGGATTCAAGCTGAAAGGAGGAAAGCTCAATTACTTTAACATGTCCGTCATAACCGGAATCCAGAAGAATTTCAGCGAGGGGGATGCCAAAATTTCCGCAGGCAATGGCCGGAAAACCCGCAACATTTAAAAAATGCTCCATAAGGGCCACTGTTGTGGATTTACCGTTGCTGCCTGTGAGGACGATTGACTCCCCTTTCATCCATTTCCAGGCAAATTCAATTTCGGACTGAAAAGAAAATTTTCTCAGCGCATCCAGACGGGCCTGTTGCACAGGAACCCCGGGACTTATAACCACAGTAAGTTGTTCTTCTTTTCCCATTTCCTGGGGACTTTGGATCCAGCGGGCATGAACGCTTTCAAGGAGACGGATATATTCCGGATTCAATTTTTCCCTGGGAAGGTCATCCTGAACAAAAACCTCATAACCATGAAGGTGAGCCAGCCGTGCCACAGCCACTCCCGAACGTCCCATTCCTATGACTAGTATTTTTTCCATCCTGATTATCTCAATTTCAGTGAACATAATCCCAGCAGGGCAAAAATGGCGGCAAAAATCCACAACCTTACGGTGATTTTGGTTTCAGGCCATCCCTTGAACTGGAGATGATGATGATAGGGTGCACACAAAAAAATTCTTTTTTTTGTCAGCTTGAACGAGGAAACCTGTAATATTACTGATAAAGCCTCCCAGACAAAAACTCCTCCGATTAAAATCAGATAAAGTTCCTTTTTTACTAAAACAGCAACAATTCCCAGAGCCCCGCCAATACTCAAGGCTCCCGTATCGCCCATGAAAACCTCTGCGGGATACATGTTATACCACAAAAATCCCAGACCCGCTCCCGCCATGGCCGCACAAAAAATGGAAAGCTCCGCACTTTCCGCAATGTATTCCAGAAACAGATAATCCGCAAAAACCTTGTTCCCCACCACATAACAGATGACAGTAAATGCTGTGGAAGCAATAACCGTACAGCCTATAGCCAGTCCGTCCAAGCCGTCTGTCAGGTTTACTGCGTTTGAAGTTCCCGTGATAACAAATACAATAAAAATCAGATAGATCATTTCAGAATTATTTACCCACCCCCCCTTTACAAAAGGGAGAAATATATTTTTCGCAAAGGCGGTAATATCGGAAAAATTAAGCAGATAATATCCGATACCGAGAGCAAACACCGCCTGGGTTAAAAATTTCTGCCTTGCCGTAAGTCCCATAGATCTTTTTTTCGTGATCTTGGTATAATCATCCACAAATCCGATCAGACCAAAAAGAACAATCCCGCTTACGGCTATTAAAATATAAGGATGCGAGATGTCCGCCCAGAACAAGGTCGAAATCACTACGGAAAAAGTAAAAAATATCCCACCCATGGTAGGAGTGCCCTGTTTCCCCTTATGAAGATCATGAAGAGTTTTTGAAGTTTCCTCCTGCCTGACCTGTTCTCCATATTTGAGCTCCCTCAGTTTCCGGATCACCCAGGGTCCTAAAATCAAAGAAATAAGCATGGCCGTCAAAGCGGCGAGTCCGATCCTGAAGGTGATATATTTAAATACGTTCAGGAAGCTTGCATGAGGAATGAAAGGTAAAATCAAAAATTTATACATGTGATATTCCCGCCTTTTCAAATAAATCATATTGTATGGATTCCAGAGCATTGCCTCTGGATCCTTTTAAAAGCAGAACATCTCCCGGCTTAAGCACAGAAAAAAGAAGCTCTGCCATTTCTTTTTTGTCTTCAAAATGCCGCGCTTCAATGAAAGAATGGGCTTTCAGATAATTCGTAACCTCACGGGCATGAATTCCAAAGGTATAAACCCCGTGCAATGAACTTTTTACAATCTGTTTTGCGATTTCAATATGAAACTCAAGGGCCTGTTCCCCGAGCTCATTCATATTTCCGACCACCATCCACTTCTGTCCCTTAATTTTCATATCATCCAGGGTTTTGATCGCCGATTCCATGGAAGCCGGATTCGCATTGTAGGCATCATTAATGATTAAAATATCATTCAAAGGGATTCTTTCCATTCTCATGGACTGCCCGGGAAACTCTTTTAATCCTTTTTTGATCAGGTCCGGAGAAACACCCAGCTCCAGACAAGCGGCTGCGACAGCGGTGATATTTTCCGCATTATGAAGACCAAGCCCCGGGTATTCAAGATCCAGACGATGCCCCCTGCAGGTGACTGAAACGCTCAATCCCTCTTTTGTATTCCGGGGTTTGTCATACGTGCACTCGGCTCCGGATCCCTCAGCTCCGAAAGTCACAGACGTACAAGCCATCCCCCTGCTGAAAGGCGGATATGATCGGATTTTGATGTTATAAACGAGCATTTTTTCAGACTTCATTTCACGCGCCATCTCGCCCTTTGATTCCACAAGCTCTTCAAAGCTTTTAAAATGACCCAGATGAGCCGTAGTGACATTGGTCAAAATCCCCATATCCGGCTCGGCAATTTTCATGAGCATTTCAATTTCACCTCGGTGATTCATTCCCATTTCAATCACGGCATATTCTGTCTTTTCATCCATTTCAAGCAGAGTCATGGGGACGCCGATATGATTGTTGAAAGATTTTTTAGATGAAACGGTTTTATATTTCTGACCGAGAATGCCCGCCAGCAGATTCTTGCAGGTTGTTTTTCCATTGCTTCCGGTAATCGCCACTACTTTAGCTTTTAAACTTCTGCGGTGAAAATTTGCCCACTCATGAAAAGCCTTAAGTGTATCCTTAACCTCCACCACCCAGCATCCCTTTCGAACGACCTTCTCCAGAATTTTATGAGGCAAAGGTTTCGAATAAACAAACCCTTTCATTCCCTTTTCCAGAGCAGCAGAAATAAAATCGTGGCCGTCAAATTTTTCCCCGGGTAAAGGCCAGAAAAAAGAATCCGGGGCAATATCGCGGGAATTTGTACAAAGCACGGCCTCAGAAATCTTCCCTTCATTAAAAATTACTTTCAGATTCTGAGCCAAAGCCTTTTCAAAAAATTTTCTTTCAAGCCTCACTGTACACTTTCCTTCCCTCTCAAAGCCTTTCCGGCCTCTTCAAAATCACTGAAATGTTTTTTTGTTCCTTTAAGATCCTGGTAGGTTTCATGTCCTTTCCCGGCAATCAGAACAATATCCCCTTTATCCGATTCCCGCACAGCCCTGGCAATGGCTTTCGCCCTGTCTTCTTCATAGCTGATGTTGTCTTTACGGGTTATGCCGACACGGATATCGTTTAATATGTCGGATGTTTCCTCCCAGCGGGAATTATCGGAAGTCACATAGAGGACATCCGCATTTTTATCCGCAATCCGCCCCATTTCAGGACGTTTAAGTTTGTCCCGGTTTCCGCCGCAGCCGAAAACTACCCTTAATTTCCGCTTCACCAGAGGCCTCAAAGTCTGAATCGATTTTTCAAGAGCATCCGGGGTATGGGCAAAATCGACATAAACCTCTATGCCTTTTTCCTTAATTCGGCTCATTCTTCCGGTCGGAGGGATAAAGGATTCTAATCCCTCTACAATCTGATCAAAATCCAACCCGCAGACCAATGCAGTCAGGGCGGCAGCCAGAAGATTCTCAATCATGAAAAATCCGATGGCCCCTTTTACCCTTACCGTTCTGATCATTTCACCATAACACAGATCAAAAACAAGACCTTCGGAATCATACTGGGCATGAAGCCCTTTAAGATCCGCCTTCTCACAATCGATTCCATAGGTATAAACATTTTTCCGTTTTTTTAAAATTTCCTCGCCCTCCGGATCCCTGATATTGACAATGACCGGCTCGGTTCCTTCAAGAAGCCAGTTTCTTTTTACGGCTTTATATTCTTCAAGAGTTTTATGATAATCCAGATGATCCCGGGTGATATTCGTCAGTATTTTGGCCCTAAATACAAGACCATGCAGTCTTTTCTGATGAATACCATGCGATGAAGCCTCCATGACACAGGCTTTGCCTGAATGGGATGAAAGCCTGGAAAAAAATGAATGAAGATGAAATGAATCCGGAGTGGTCAGATCCGAAGGAACCACTTTTTCGCCGTCAAACTCTTCTATGGTTGTGATGTATCCGGCATTTATTCCGGATTTTCTCAGCAGTTCATATAGAATTTTAACCGTGGAGGTCTTACCGTTTGTTCCTGTCACGGCAAAAAGATCAAGAGATCTGCCCGAAGAATATAAATTTCCGGCAATAATCGACAGATCCTCTCTCATCGCCTTTGAAAGAAATAGAGGGACGTCTGAAGGAAGGGTAAAAGGTTTGGCGGCGAGCACAGCCGAAGCCCCCCTTTTTAAGGCATCGTTTAAAAAATGCTCTCCGTTTTCCCGCGTTCCTTCGACCACGCAGAATAAATCTCCGGGCTCAACCCTTCTTGAATCCACAGCCACAGAACACACCTCTTTTAATGCACATTCTCTCTGTTCTATCGAAGTATTATAAAAAAGTTCTTTAAGTGTAATCATTGGTGTTTTGTCTCCACAGGGGAAATCATCTTAGAGACAGAAGACAACGTTTCAGACAGAGGAGGACTTACTTCCGGGGCCTGAGGCATCTGTATCAGCGGTCTTGGAAACATATAACTCATCACTCTTTCGGCAATTGCTGAAAAAGCAGGAGCTGCCACAGCTCCCCCATAAGCCTTCTTAAATGGTTCATCCACCATAATCGTGATGGCAATCTGTGGATCCTCTGCAGGAAGATATCCAAAAAAAGAGGAAACATATTTGGAATGCGAATATCTTCCATCAATAATTTTCTGCGCTGTTCCTGTTTTTCCTGCGACCTCATAGCCTTCCACGGCCGCTTTTTCAGCCGTCCCCTCTTTGGATACAACCATTTTTAAACTTTTAGTCAGCTTTTGAACCGTCTCCCTGCTGATAATCCGTTCCCCTTCAGAGGATTTAAACTCCTGAATCACCGTCCCATGCGAGTCAATCAGTTTATCCAGAAGCCTGGGCTGCACACTTACCCCTTCATTGGCTACAGTGCATAACGCTTTTGTAAGCTGAAGAATAGTGACCATGATTTCATGCCCCATGGCTATGGAAAACTGAGAGACCCCGGACCAGCGCTTGAAATGCCATACTTTTCCACGGGATTCGCCTTCAAGAGGCAATCCTACAGGGGCCCCGAAGCCGAAATCCATAATATAACGATAAAAGGTTTCAGGAGAGATTCTGGATACAGCCTTGGCAAAGCCGATATTCGAAGACTTGGCGATCACCTCGGCAAAGGTCAGATTATCCAGGGGATGGGAATCATGCAGGGTTTGCCCGGGAATACGGTAGGCCCCGTGTTCGCAATAAATCACATCATCCAGATCAATCACTCCCTCATTTAGCACAGCTGAAGCCGTATAGACTTTGAATAATGAACCGGGTTCATACGCATTGATGAGACAGGCATTTTTCCTAGCATTCACAGGAGACTTTCCGACATTATTCGGATCATAGGTGGGTCTGTTGGCAATCGCAAGGATGTCCCCGTTTTTAACGTTCATCACTACCGCCATAACCGCCTTGGTGTTAAACTCTGAATAAATTTTTTCTATTTCATCCTCAACAATATTCTGAATCACTTCATCAATCGTTAAAACAATATCCGAACCGTCTTCCGGGTGATCAATAATATCCCTTTCGGCAACAAGCTCCCGCCCGCGCGCATCATGAAGAATCCGGGACAATCCCGGCTTCCCTTTAAGATAGCCGTTAAGTGAACGTTCCAGTCCCTCCATCCCTTCATTGTCAATATTGACAAATCCGACGACATGGCTCAGAAGAGATCCCTTGGGATAAAGCCGCTTCGTTTCGTCGAGCATGTAGACCCCTTTAACCGGATTGGCCTGGATGTTCTCTGTTTCCGAATTGTTAAGCTTACGCTTGATCCAGACGAATTTAGCCTTTCTTGAACAGCGTTCTGTAACCTGCTTTACCGGAAGATTCAGTGCAGAAGCCAGAAACTTTCCCGTTTCCCGGAAATTCTCAATTTCATAGGGAACACAGAACAGGGATTTGACTTTGATCGAAACGGCAAACAGATTTTGATTCCTGTCCAGTATTTTTCCCCGCCGGGGTTCTATTTTCAGAATTCCCTCCTGTTGTTTTTCAGCCTTTTCAATCAGATCCGGTGAATTTTTAATCTGCAGAACATATAGTCTGTACACAAGTCCGCCCCATAATCCGAGAACAAGCAGGACAACAAGTAAAATCTTCAACTGCCTTAAAAGATGGGATTTTTTCTGGTTCACAGTTTGACCTTGACCACCTTTGGATTTTTAGAATATTCCAGGCTCGACTTGGAATCCGCCACAATTCGCTGAATATTGGAAGGAGATTCCAGAGATGAAATAAGCGACATCAGACGGGCTTTTTCATCCAGAAGCTTATCCAGCCTGACTTCCTCTTTGCGGATCTGATACCCCAGGTCGGTGATCAGAATACGCTGAGAGACATAAAGAATCGAAAGGCCTGTTACAGCCACCATGATTCCGATAAATTTCATATTTAAAAATTTTGTCTTATTTTTCATATCTTAATTTCCCATTTTCAGCTTTTTAAGCACCCGCAACTTTGCCGATCTTGCCCGGACATTCCGGCTCATTTCCTCTTCTGTTGCCGTAACGGGCTTATGCGTCAAAATCTGCGCCCGGGATTTTCTTCCGCAGGAACAGACCGGCATTTTCGGAGGGCAGATGCAGGCTTCATTCTTTTCACGATAAAATTCCTTCACAATCCTGTCTTCCAGGGAATGAAAAGAAATCACCATCAGTATTCCTTCAGGCTGTAAAAGATCAAAGGAGGAGACAAGCCCCTCTTTCAAACATTTCAATTCATCATTAACCTCAATGCGCACGGCCTGAAAAACTTCAGTGGCCGGATGATACTTCATCCCCCTGTGTCTCTGAAAAGCCTTTGCCGCAATAAATAAATCCGCAAATTCTTTTGTGGTCCGCAGAGGTTTTTTTTCCCGGGCCTCCATAATTCTGCGCACATACCAGCGCGGCTGCCGGAGATCGGAATATTCTTTCAATACCCGGAGAAGCTCTTCCTCTCCATAGCTGTTAATAACATCATAGGCTGTCATTTCTCTGCGGATATCCATCCGCATATCCAGCAGCCCTTCATTTTTAAAAGCAAAGCCCCTCTCTCCTCTGTCAAGCTGGAGAGAAGAAACACCCAAATCCAGAAGAACAGCGTTCACCGCCCTTATTTTCAGAAGCGAAAGCTCCTGTTTCATATTCTTAAAATTAGAATGCACAAAGGAGACCCTTTCACCAAAAGGCTTAAGATTCTGCTTTGCAATTTCCAGAATTTCACCATCCTGATCAAAAGCAATGTATCGAGCATCCTCGGGAAGGCATTTTTCCAGCAGATACTGAGCGTGGCCGCCGGCGCCGGCAGTTCCGTCCAGCATAACGAACGGAAAAGCCTTCCGGACAAAACTGCCTACTTCCTCTGCCAGAACCGGAACATGAACACTCAATAATTCACCTGCACATCTCCGCGCACGACCACACGCTCCGCCTCATATTCACACATCCAGGAAAAACCAACATCAGTCAAGCTGACCCGCAAGGCATGAATCCTTTTCAGGTTTTCAATGTTGATTCCCGAAGGTAATAATTTCTCACCCTCGGATCTGACCAGTTTTTTCTTCAGAACCATTGTGTTCATAAATCCCCTCCTCTTTTAAGTTTTTAGGAACACAAATCCTCTTATTGAATTTCTAAATCCGTCATCAACTCTTCAGCATTTCTGGCATAAGCCTCACGATCCTGCAATTGCTCCTGATAATGTTCAGGCGCCCAAAGTTCAATGCGGGAAGACACCCCCACAATAAGCACGTCTTTCATAATTTTCGCATAATCCAAAAGGGTTTTAGGGATCAGAATTCTGCCCTGAGCATCGCAGTCCACAATAGACGCCCCGGAAAAAAAACTTCTCTGAAGTGCCCGGGTATTGGACTTGAAAAAAGTCAGGGAACGGAATTTTTTTTCAATGGCATGCCACTCACTGGGGGCAAACATATAAAGACAGGATTCAAAGCCGCGAGTCACCACAAATTGATCAACACAATAGTCTTTTAAAGGCGAACGAAGCTTGGAAGGAATACTGATCCTTCCCTTTGAATCCATGCTATGCGGAAACTCTCCGTAAAACATCTCCCCACAACCCTCCATTTTAATGCTATTTTATGGGAAAAAATACCACTTTAACCCTACTAAAGTCAAGACCGAAATATATGCCGCCTTTGATTTTTTAAATAGTTCCATTAAAGATATTTATACAAACAACAAATATTATTCATTATGCATATATTTGTATTAAAAAATTCAAAAATATGAATTTTAAAAAAAATTTTGAGATATTTCATATCGTTTTCTTTTTTAGAAACAACAATAGAAAAGGAAATTTTTTTATAAAAAAATTACTATAATGCACTTAATCAAAACGCATTACATTCAATCAAACAAGAAATCTCTTTTCCTCTGATTTGACAGAGGATCATTTATGAGATATTTTATATTATCTACTAACTTGAGGCAGGGCTTTACCTGATTTCATTAATAATACGGGGTGTAAAATTTTATGTTTTTGCGATGGGTTTTCATCTTTATTTTCTGCTGCCTTCCAGCATTCTGCCTAAATTCTTCATCAAAAGAACGAATAGAAACAAGCACTCTTTCTCCCACCTCAAACTTCGGAAAGGATCAATTCAAACCGGAAACAATTGCTCTTCTCAATCAGCTGCTTCAAGGCCCGAATTCCTCCTCCACCTACGAAATGCTCCGTTCAATTCTACTTAAAGGCCAGGGACCCAAAACCGCACATAAAGATGGAAAGGAATTTTCCTACATCCCCTTTGAATATGAAGGTCAAAAATATTTTTTCATCTCTGCAAAAGAAAACTATGATCATTTCCAATCCATTCCTTCTGTTTATTATGAAGATACGCCTGATGGATTCCATATGATTCTTGAATCCAAAGTCTATCTCACCGCCCTCAGGGAAAAAAAGCTTGTTATCCCCCAGGCAGCCCAGAATACAAACAATGTCAAACGTATTGTCTGCTCCCCCGTTTTTGGATTGAATACCGTGGGTATAGAAAATCTTTCCTTTTCCATCCGCAGGCCCAATGACACTGAAGAAAACGTTAAGCATAAACTTTTCTGGGAAAATCTTTTCCTTAAAAACTCGGTAAAAAACTGCCTGATACAGCTTCAAAACAATTTAAATACGGAATCCATCAGCCTTGTCGAATCCGTCATCCCCAAAGTCACGGAATATATTTCAAAATCCGGCCAGGAAATCAATTCCGGGTCCGTGCTTATCCGTTTTCTGACGGAACAGGCCTTAAGCCTCAGGGAAAAAAATCCGGAAGTTACGGAACAGCTCATCGGATTCACGACTTATTATTCTGAACAGTATCTTTTTCACAGCGTGAATAAAGACTCTGTAGAACAGCAGAAGCAGCTCGTACTTGAAGCTCAAAAACAGTTTGAAACCCTTCTGACGGATGAAATCAATAACGCGGCTTCCAGGGATCAGAAAGATATCTGCAATGCCCACCTGCTCCTGCTTAAAGATCAGGGCACCCTTTCAAAGATCATCACCATGATCGAAAAAAACAATATCCGCGGGGCTTACGCCATTTATTTTATCTATCAGGATGTGATTGATAAATTCAAAGCCTTTGCAGATCCCGGTTTTCAAAAACTGTCCGCAGACATGGAAAGCATCCGCCGCCGCTGGATTGAGCAGGTGGAGGAAATCATGAAACAGAAAAACCTTAAACCTTTAACCAATAAAACAGATGAACTTGAAAAATACTATAAAACCCTCACAGAACTTTTCAAACAGTATCCTGAAAGTCAGTATCCTCTGGAAGCCTCTTTTATCAAAGAACTCCTGATTGCCGGATACAAACTTGAGGATGAATCCCAACAGCTTAGCTGGGAAAACATGATGAAGTGGCTTTCTTCTTTTTTCAACGTAAATTCCAATCTTACGAAATTCGGCAGGTACGGAGCCCATGGGGTGCTGACCTATCTGGGGAAAAAACTGATTAAAGAAAAAAAAGCCCATTATTCTGAAAGAAAAATTAAAAATCTGGAGCAGGTTCTTGAAGTTGCCCTTACTCATCTGATGAAAAAGGATATCCTCTATAAAGAAATCCCTACAGCCGCAAATCCGGTCATGAAACTGGAAGGAATCCTTGATTATGAACAGTACCAGCGCTATGTCAAAGAAATGCCCCATTTATCCGGGTTTATCTCAACAAAGGGAGTCACCGCCCATTATGCCGTTCTGGCCCGGGAAGACAATATCCCCGTGATTCAGCTCTCCAAGGAACAATTCCAGGAAATCCAGCCGAATTCCCTGATTGCCATGGATACCAGCGGCAGTGATGCCCTGATTTATCTCAATCCCGCGCCCTGGACACTTAAAAATCTTCACAGGAAGAATATCCTTCTGAACATAAAAAAGGAAATCCTGAAAGAATGGACCAAGCAGGAAATTATTGTTGAAGGAAGACCGGTTACCGTCGAATGCACCTACGATCCCAAGTTCAACGAAGATGATTTGAAAAAACATCACATCAGCATGAAGACAACCAATACTGCTAATATAGGACTTGTAAGAACTGAAGGCCTTTATGAAAAAGAAATCCTTCCTTCTGAAGACTTCATGATTTCCTTTTATTCCGATCTTTTAAAAGAAGCATCCGGAACCGTCACAATCCGCACTTTTGACCATCAGCCCGCCTCTGACAAAAAACTCAAAAGCATTGTCAAAACCTATCCCACCCTTGAAAACGATGAAACCTCGGGCATGGATTTTTATAAAACAGAATTCGGAAGACCTCTTTTAAAAACACAGCTCCGGGCTCTTTATACTGCCGGATACGCCAGAAAAGACAACAAAGCGCTTAAAATTTTAATCCCCATGGTGGAAACCCATGAAGACATCAACTTCCTTCAGTCTCTTCAAAATGAAGTAATTGCAGAAATTTCAAATCAGATTGCCCTTGAAAATCCGAGACTCCGTTACTCGGACATTCATAATACCCTGAATGTCATTCCCTTTGGCTTTATGGTGGAAACCGATACGGCCGTTGTCAATATCGAAGAGATCATACAGGCGGCCGATTTCATCAATATTGGTCTCAACGACCTATACTCCAGTGTTCTTGCCATTGACCGCGTTTCGGGACAGGGCTCTTCGGAATATAAAATCAAACTCAAACAACTGGAATTTTCCGTGGTTAAAAGATTTGAAAATATTCTGGAGGCGGCGGACAAATCCGGAAAAACCGTCTGTTTCTGCGGAGAAAATGCCAGCATGCCGGAACTTTTAGCCTATGTCGTTCACAAAGCCCCCTCTCTGAACAAGACAGAAATTCACCTTTCGATGACCACCAACCAGATTGCTGAAACCAAAAGCGTACTGCACCTTCTCGATTCCGGAGAGCTTCACAGCCAGTTTGAAAGCCTTGAGCCGGGGATGCATGAACGGGTGCATGATGCGATAGCCCCCACCATTAACAACATCAGCAGCCAGGCCGAAGAAATAGCCAAAAAAATGCTGGAAGCCAATCCCGAATCCGGGAATCAATATGCCGATCCTTTTCTTATGGCGGCTTAAAAAACGATTACCCAGAAAACCAGAGTCATTGTTTCAACAAGCTCACAGACAGCCCCCAGAGTATCTCCGGTATACCCGCTGATTTTCTTTTTTAAAAAAATCATATAGCACCAGACCAGAAGGATCAGGAGACAAACGAGAAGAATCCCCTTGATTCCCGTAAGACAGACCAAGAGAATCCCCGTCACCAGCAAACCCTTTTGATAGACGTATTTTTTCTTGGAAAAGAGCCCTCCGACTCCTTTTTCCCTGGCATAGGAAAGATGATGCATGACCGCCAGCATGGCAAAACGGCCGAATACAGGCGAAAAAAGCAAAGCAGCAGACAAGGATCTTTCGCAGATGAAATAGAGAGACAAAAATTTAAAAGCTAAAACAAAAAATAATCCCAGCACCCCCATGGTTCCTATCCGGGAATCCTTCATGATCTCAAGAATCCGGGCTTCGGCTCTGGAACTGAAGCAGCCGTCAGCGGTGTCGGCAAGCCCGTCAAGATGAAGCCCTCCGGTAATCACCGCCCAGAACAAAAGAAGCACCAAAGCTTCAAAACACACAGGCATCCTTCCGGAGAAAAGATAATGCAGAGAGAACAAGCCCATCCCTATCACGGCACCCACCCAGGAAAAATAAGGGGGGGCCTTCTCCAGATCAGAGGGCCTGCCCCCATGCCCTTCCCTGAAAGGCAGGGTCGTTAAAAAACAGAATGCCGTTTTCAATGCATTGATTCGACGGGATTTCATCGCTCTAAGAATCCTTAGATACGCCCGCGCCCTGAAAGGTCGCCATTTCGGTCACAATACGAAAAGCCGCATCAATCAAATTCATGGCAAGGGCTGACCCGGTACCTTCTCCAAGGCGGAGATCAAGAGATAAAAGCGGTTTCAAACCGAGGTAATCCAGCATGACTTTATGACCGGGTTCAGCGCTCTGATGCGCCGGAATCATGTAGTCAATGGCATTGGAGCAGAACTCCGAGGCGAGAAGCGCAGCGGCCGTTGAAATAAACCCATCAACCACAATGGGCTTTCTTAAAGAGGCGGCACCCAGAATCAATCCGGCCAGCCCGCCGATTTCAAATCCCCCGACTTTTGAAAGAAGATCCAGGGGATCCCGTCTGCTGGGACGATGACGCTTGATCGACTTTTCAATGATTTCAATCTTATGCTGCAAGGACTCAGAATTTAGTCCCGTTCCGCGCCCGGCAATTTCAGAACAAAGGACTCCGGTAATCACCGAAGCAATCGCAGTGCTGGGGGTGGTGTTGCCTATCCCCATTTCTCCCGTCCCGAAAACATCCGTTGAGGCATCAAGATCAAGGGCGACCTGAATTCCCGCTTCCACCGCCTTTCTTGCCTCCCCGGGTGTCATGGCTGGCTCCCTGAACATATTTTTCGTACCCCAGGCGACTTTGTGTGAAATAATTTTTTTACTCTCAACAAACGCCGAAAGATCTGCGGCAACCCCCATATCCACGACCGTGACAGAACAATGATTTAAACGGGCAAGCACATTGATTCCGGCGCCCCCGTTCACAAAATTACCCACCATCTGAACCGTGACTTCCTTAGGAAACTGACTCACGCCTTCACTGACGACCCCGTGATCTCCCGCCATGACCACAATATTTTTTCTCGAAACTTTCGGAGGAAAACAGCCGTTGATCCCTGAAAGATTAACGGACAGATCCAGTATTCTTCCCATAGCCCAAGGAGGCATGGTTAAATTTGCTATGCACTCTTTGGCCACATCCATGAACCTGATCTCTTTGGGAACTATTTTTACTACCGTTTCTTCTAAAAGCATAATAACTCCTTAACGTCGAAATCCCATTTTACAAGGCACAAAACGCACCCTATTTATATTCTATTAAAAAATTTACTGTCTTTTTTTACGCCGTCTTGACCCGGATCTTACAACTTCGCTGAACTCCGGTTCACTTTTTTTCTTAAGCCACAAGGGCAGTCCGCAGGACAAGAGCACAACCTCACCGGCCCTCGAAGCAATCTTCTGGTTGCAGCGTCCTGAAATATCCCGGAAAAGCCTTGCCAGGGGATTATCCGGCACAATGCCCATCCCCACTTCGTTGCTGACCAAAAGGGTGTGACATTCTTTATCTTCAAGCACATTCAGCAAAGAGTCCAATTCCTGATCAATCCTGTTTTCTGCCTGTTCAAATGATCCGGACGCTTCATAACGGTAAAGCCAGTTGCTGATCCAAAGTGTGATGCACTCAATCAATAAAACCTGATATCCCTCAGCTTCCCCGGCCACCTTCTTTAAGTCGATTTCTTCCTCGAACGTATCCCATCCCCGGAGAGCTCTTTCTTTTTTATGCCGATCGATTCTTTGAATCATTTCGTTGTCACATAAGGGGCAGGTGGCTATAAACGCCCTTTTCCGGCCTAAAGACTCCCCTTTTTCCAAAGCAAAACGACTTTTCCCGCTTCGGGTTCCGCCGGTGATTAAAATAATTTCAGACATTTCCCGTTTCCTGACACATAATAAAAATATGATGATTTTTTCAAAATGCATCAAGGGCTTTTAAAAAAATCAATAAAATAATATTCTTCCGCGTTAACCGAAAGACCAGTCCCCCGCGTTTGGTATGATTTTTATTCCAGCCGTCAGGAGTACGGTCTTTTTAACATGACCTGTGTTCAAAATAGAAATAAATTATTACAATCAAAAGCCAAAAATCTTTATAACCGCCAAAGCCTTTCTTATATAATCAAAGGATCCGGCCTTCCACGCCCTCATTTTCAGTGCAAAAAAAATAAAATGAAAAAATAAATAAAATATTGCAATTTTGTATTGACCAGCTGTTTAAGAATGTAATATTCTTTTACACTTTTAAATATAAAATTGTAATAGGATGTGAAATGTTTGCTTTTGAAAATATTCTGACAAAAAATGACAAGATGCTCTCCCTGATCAATGTTGCAAAAAAAATTGCAACCTCGGATATCTCGGTTCTGATTACAGGGGAAACCGGCAGCGGAAAAACCACACTTGCACAGGCCATTCACAATGCCTCTCCCAGAAGAGAAGGCCCTTTTATCTCTGTCAACTGTTCTGTGATCCCTGAATCCCACCTTGAGGCTGAACTCTTCGGAAGCTCCAAAAGTCACGGTATTCATCCTTCGCACAAGGGAAAGTTTGAAATGGCCCACAGGGGCACTCTTCTCCTTTCAGAAATCAGCGATATCAACTTTTCAGTACAGGCAAAAATTTTTCAGGCAATTGAATCCCACCAGATCACAGGTTCTGACGATTCCACCCATATTGACGTCCGTCTCATCACCTCCACGAGCTCCAACCTGATTGAGCTGGTAGAGCAGAACCGCTTCAAAATGGATCTCTATTACAGGATCAGGGAAATCACTCTTGAAGTTCCCCCTTTAAGAGAAAGAAAAGAGGATATTCCCCTGCTGGCCGAAAGCTTTATCAAAAAATTTGCAAAAGATTTCGGAAAAAAAATAATGGGAATTTCCGATGTGGCAATGAACTTTCTGATCAACCACGAATGGAAAGGAAATATCCGGGAACTCTATAATGTTGTCCGCACGGCTGTCGCCCTCTGTGAAAAAGACAAAATCTGGCTTGAGGATATCCCCATCCGCATGGAATTCGGCAACGAAAACAAAGCTTCCGCGCATATGATCTCCATTGAATCTTTTGCCCTCAAGGATGTTGAAAAGAACCATATTTTCAAAACGCTTCAGCACTGCCGATGGAACAAATCCAGGGCTGCCAAGCTTTTAAAAATATCCCGTCCTCGCCTTGACCGTAAAATTATTGAATTCAATCTTAAAAAACCCGACCGCCAGGATACAAAGAGAAAAAAATGAACAACTCCCAAATCCAGATCCTGGTTGTTGATGATGAAACCATCATGCGGGACTATCTCACCGATATTCTCTCCGATCAGGGTTATCAGGTTACCCCTGTTTCCAACGGAAGCGAGGCCCTTAAAAGCATTGAGCAAAACTCTTTTCACATCGTGATCTCCGATCTCCGCATGCCGGGGTTCGATGGGGAAGAAGTGATGAGGCATTCCCTCCTCCGCAACCCTTCCTGCAAGATCATCCTGATTACCGCCTACTCCATGGATCTGTCCGGAAAATCCTTCCTGAAACAGGGAGCCTTCGGCTTTATCCTTAAACCCTTTGACATCGAACAGATCAGAAGCCTTGTCGCCCAGGCTGCAAAAACACTCTGACCTCATGAAACTTCTCTCCTCTTTCAAAAACCGGCTGATTCTGATGATATTATTATGGACATTCCTTTGCATCAGTCTTACGGATTTCGTCACCTTTCATACCCTTCACTCCGTCTCTGAATATACTCAGGCCGACAAATCCTCTCTTTTCACAGACATTGAAACTCAAAAAAATGAATTCATTCAGAAGAAAATCCGGGAATGCCGGCAATGGCTTATGACCTCAACCCTGATCCTGATTGCGTTCTCCCTTCTTCTGACGGTTTATATTTTAAAATCATTTTTTCCCCCTTTCAACAAAATCAGAGAAGCTCTGAAAATTCTTTCCTCAGGCTCTTTTGACATTCCACCGCCTTCCTCTGAAACCAACGACCTGGAGGACACCTACCGTCTTTTATTCTCGACCATCAAAAACACTGAAAATCATTGTGTGGAACTTGAGAAAAAAATCGGCAGGCGTTCAGCCGAACTCGAACAGATCCACACACGGCTTCTTCATGCCGGAAAACTAGCGGCTCTGGGCGAACTTTCCGCAGGGCTTGCCCACGAACTCAACAATCCCATCGGAGGGATCCTCGGTTATTCTCAATTCCTTCTGGAAAAATTCAAGGCACGTGAAAACCCGGGAGACGAAAATTCAAAACTCTTTGCCCATTATTTGGAATTGATCACCCGGGAGTCCAAACGCTGCAAAACAATCCTCTGCAATCTCCTGAAATTTTCAAATGCAGCAGAGGGAACTAAGGAAAAAATCAACATCAATATCGTTCTTGCAGACACCCTGGATATTGTTCAGCACCAGATCAAATTTGAAGAAATTAATTTTATTACCCACTATTATCCCGCCCTGCCCCTGATCCTTGCAGATGCCAATCAGCTTCAGCAGGTATTTCTGAACATTCTCATCAATGCCATCAAATCCATTGCCAAGAAAAATGAGGGAGAAATCCTTGTACATTCCTCCCTGAAAACCCGGGATGACACCTCCCTGGCCGAGATCCGGATTTCGGACAACGGCTGCGGAATACCTCCGGAATACCGTGAAAAAATTTTTCATCCTTTTTTTACAACACACCATCCCGGGGAAGGCACAGGCTTAGGTCTTTCCCTAAGCTACGGTATTATTCAGGATCACGGAGGAAAACTTACTTTTGATACTGAAACAGGAAAAGGAACAACGTTTATCATCACCCTTCCAGGAGCACCCGAATGATCACTCATCTCACCCGTTCCATTTTTTCGTATAAAGAACTTTTATGGAATCTCATTATCCGTAATTTAAAAATCCGTTACAAAAATTCCTCCCTGGGATTTTTCTGGACACTGCTGAACCCCATTTTTCTCATCTTAATCTATTATTTTTTCATACGCCTCATGCGCTTTCAAATGAATCTGACAGAACTTTTAACCGGGGTCATTCCCTGGCATTTTGTGACCATGACCCTGGGGGATTCAGTGGACTCCATCTCCGGAAACAGTTCCCTTATCACCAAGGTCAAATTCCCGAGAATCATCCTCCCTCTCTCGACCGTTACTGCCAATCTCATCAACTACCTGCTCTCCCTGGCTGTTCTCATTCTTTTCCTGCCGCTCCTGAACTGTCCGTTCACCCTTAAACTCCTGTGGCTCCTCCCCATCGTGATCCTGACTTATATCTTTGTGCTGGGATTAAGTCTTTTCGTGGCGACCTGCAATGTTTATTTCAAAGACACGCCCCATCTTCTCAATATAGCCACCATGGCCTGGTTTTTTATGACCCCCATCATCTATCCTCTTTCCATGATTCCCGAACGCTTCCATTTCCTCGCCTTTTTAAATCCCATGACCGATCTGGTCTGTCTTTACAGATATTCTTTTTTAAATTATTCCATCCCCTGGACAGCCTGGCATGCCTTGGGATTCTTTCTTCTGCTGTCGTGTTTTTTTATCGGGACTTTTGTCTTTTACCGTCATGAGTCCACTTTCGCAGATGAATTGTAAAACCGGACAGAATTTTTCAGTTTCAAAGTTCCTGTTATTCATAAAAAACAATGAACAACCCCGCAACAAGCTTTGAGGTATAAAAAGTCATTCCGAACAAACGTGAGGAATCTAAATTTCCCGGTACCGCACGAAATAACAAGACGCAGTAACCTCCAGTGAATTAAATCCATAGAGAATAAAATTCAGCCTCCGCTTATGCTCCCAAATTCACTTGTTTTTATTCGCCAATAGTGTTTAAATCCTGATTAGGAAACTTTTTTAAAACTCAAAAAAATAATTTAACTTTGCCGGACTCAGACGTGTTTATCCTCTTTCTGCGGGCGGTATGGCTCAAAGATGGTTCTGCGGGCTTTGACCGCATCCTCAACGGCATTGACCGCCTGGCGATACAAATCCTTCTGGACATGGTACGTCCTTTTTTTTCCCTTCTGGATGCGCTCATAGGCCCCTGAAGGCAAAAGCCTGCTGCTCTTCACATTGTCTTCAAAATAAGAATGCAGCACTTCCATCAGTCTCTGTCGGCAGAGATCATCATCCACAGGAACCAGAAGTTCAACGCGTCTGTCGAGATTTCTGGGCATCCAGTCCGCACTTGAAATATAGACCTTTTCATTTCCCGCATGATAAAAATAAAGGATGCGGCTGTGCTCCAGGTAGCGATCTACAATGCTCACCACCTCAATATTTTCACTTAGCCCACGGATCCCGGGCCTTAAGCAGCAGATTCCGCGGACATTCAGCCGGATCTTCACCCCCTGCTGAGAAGCACGGTAAAGGGCATCAATGATCTCCTTATCCACCAGGGCATTGATCTTGACCATGATCATGCCGGTTTCTCCCTGACTTTTCCTCTGGATCTCCCCTTCAATCAGTTCCAGGATTTTTGAACGCAGTCCTAAAGGGGCGGCTTCAATCTTTAAAAATTTCTGGGGCTGCGAATACCCTGTAATGGCATTGAAAAAAGCCGTAGCATCGGAGCCCAGGTCCTCCCGGCTGGTCATATAGCTCACATCGCTGTATGTCTTTGCGGTCAGCTCATTATAATTTCCTGTGCCAAAGTGGACATAGCGCATTACCCCTGAAAATTCTTTGCGCACGACAATACAGATTTTGGCATGAGTTTTAAGCCTCTTCACCCCATAGATGACCTGGACTCCCGCTTCCTCAAGCTTTTCCGCCCACTCCATGTTGCGCTCCTCATCAAACCGCGCCTTAAGCTCAACAACGGCGGAGACATATTTGCCGTGCTCCGCAGCCTTCATCAAGGCAGCCACAACAGGACTGTTGCGGCTCGTCCGGTAAAGAATCTGCTTGATTGCAAGCACCTGAGGGTCTTCGGCGGCTTCATTAAGAAATTTCAGCACCGGGTCAAAACTCTCATAGGGGTGAAACATGAGAACACTCTTTTTTTTCAGGATTTCAAAGATGCTTTCCTTCATGTCTATTTCCGGAGAAATTTGGGGAATCCAGGGCTCGTATTTAAGCTCCGGAAAAAGATCCAGGGCAGCAATTTTGTGAAAACTTCCGAGGTTCAGAGGACCGGGAATCGAAAAGGTTTCCCTCTCAAGAATTTTGAAGTGCTTCTGCAGGTAGGCCAAAAGGGTGTCTGAAAAATGTTCTTCCACCTCCAGCCGGATAAAATCACTATGTTTCCGTGCATCGATCACTTCCTCCATTTCCATAAAAAAATCCGAAGCGATCTCCTCTTCCACGGCGAGATCGGCATTCCGGGTAATGCGGAAAAGACCGGACTCCTGCAGGGGTTCTTCATGAAAAAAACGATCAATGAACATCCGGATCACTTCCTCCATCAGAATATAATGAAATCCTGTTTCTGAAGGAATACGGACAATACGCTCCAAAACGGTCCCGACAGGGATGATTGCATATCTGGACTGATGCATCTCTTTTTCAGCCTTCAGCTTTACAATAAAATGAAGACCGAGATTCAGAAGCAGGGGCAAATGGATCCCGGGTTTCAAAACCATGGGACTCACCACCGGAAAAATCTGTTCTTCAAAAAAACTGGAGACATGTTTCTTCTGGTTTTCGGTGAGTTCATGGGCTGAAAGCCTTCTGATTCCGGAAATCTCCAGACCGGGTTCTATGTGATCGAGATAGCACAGATACTGATCGTAAATCATTTTTCTGACCCGATGCAGAACTTCATCCATTTGCGCGGCAATACTCAAACCCGAAGCATCCTGCTCCAGGGGATTCTTGGCGAGCATTCTTTTCAGGCTTCCAACCCGGACCATGAAAAACTCGTCCAGATTCGTGGCTGTAATCGCAAGGAACTTCAGCCTTTCCAGAAGGGGAATCCCGGGATCCCTGGCCTCATTCAAAACCCGTTCATTAAATTCGATCCAGCTTAATTCTCTGTTGATATAATGGGGGAATTTCTGTCTCATGTGCGCTATACCTCGATTCTGTTTCTTCTTCTCAGATAAACCGGAATTCCGTAAATCTGTTCAAAAAGCATGGCCTTATCCTGAAGAGCAACCTGCTCAAGGGTCATATCCTCAAGGTTTTCAGCAGTAAGGACCAGTGCTTTTTCTTCAATCCGGGCATCTATCCCTGTTAGAATTCTTCCATGTTTCCTGGCCAGAGCATCGGCCACCCTCAAAATCGCAGCCAGTTTGCTGACTATAATCCGGTCTTCATGATCCAGGCGGTTATACTCCTCATGATTCATGCTGGGATGGGCCCTCCTGTGATAACGGGCGACTAAAGCCGTAATCAGGATGTCCCTGGCATTAAAGCCGAAAATCTCACTGTGCTGGATAAGATAAAGGGAATGCTTATGATGGCTCGTATTGCTGATAAAATGTCCGATCTCATGGAGAATAGCCGCGACGGTTAGAACGAGTTCATAATGAGAATCCAGCTGATGCTCGGTCTTCATGGCCATAAAAATTTTTGTACTGATTGCAACCGCATTTTCAGCATGGAGCGGGTCAAACCTGAATTTTTTCCCCAGCTCAAAAGCCGTGTGAATAATCTGATTTCTGAATTTTTCCGTCCAGATGTCCCGGACGCACATTTCCCTCAACACCCCCTCTCGGACGGTATTGGAGGTGATTAAGACTTTTTTGATCCGTATCCTTCGGGCGAACTTCACATAAGTCAGAAGGGCAGGCCCCAGGGATTCTGCATCCGGATAAGTCAGCTGATGTTTTCTGACCAGGTCATCGGCTGAGCAGGAAAGAATCTCTTCACTCAAATTCTCAAGCGCAGCCACGGAGATTTCCGTTATTCCCGTCTTATCCCAGTCTGGCCGTGCGCGCTGTGCGGCAAAACGGGCATCACCGCCCAAAACAATGAGAGTAACAGGCCCTTCGGCAATGATTTTTTCAAAAATCTGGTCCAGCATATTCTGAATCTGATTTTCCATGATCGAGCGAAAATGAACATCCGGAGCCCTGGAATGTTCGAGCATTTCGTGAATCCGGAAGGACCCGAAACGAAAAGCATTGGCAAAGGCAACAAATCCTTTTTTCAAATGAAGAAACTGGGTGCTTCCCCCCCCCACTTCCATGACAAAGGTATTGTTTCTGAAAAGAGCGGGACGGGTCAGAAGATGTTCCTGAATGCTGAGATAAATGAAGCTGTTTACATCCGCTTCATCAATCATTTCCACATAAAAACCGGTCGCAATAAAAATCCGGTCTAAAAAGGCGTCCCGGTTTACAGCCTCGCGTACAGCGCTTGTGGCGATCGTTCTGACATTTTGCACATTCCGGATATGATATTCATCAAGAATTGTTTTAAAGGTTTTTATCGCATTGACGCATTCCTCGATGGATTCCTTTTCAATGCGGCCTATGGTAAAGGTATCTTTTCCAAGGCTTACCGCCTGATGAAGGGATTCCAGAATCTGAACTTTGCCCTCCTGAGTTCTCTGCGCAATGACCATTCTGACAGAGGTTGATCCGATGTCGATAACGGCAAATGGATTCTGCGGCAGATCTTCCCGGGGATAGGAATTATTTCGCATCAGCGCCCTCTTTCCCGGAAAAAAGAGAATAGGCCCAGGAGGCGGCGCCGAGAAGTCCGGCGTAATCCCCCAGTTTTGCAGGCACAACCCGGAAGGTCTTTGCATACACCGGGAGAACCCTTTTCAAGGCTTCTTTCTGAACTTCCTCACAAAAAAGCTTCGGCATGGCTTCCACCACGCCTCCGCCCAGTACGATGACATCCGGCAGCAGTAAATGAATAATCCCCGCAACAGCAGAGCCGATCCAGGATGCGGCATTCCGGATCACCGCTTCTACCGCTTTATCCCCGGCTTTGACGGATGCGGCTAAAACTGAACTCCGTATATTTGAAAGATCCATTCCGCAGGTTTTCAGAAGATAGGGAGCCTGCCCCCGGTAGGCAGCCTGCGCAGCTGCAGAAGAAATCGCCAGACGGCTTGAAAGAGCCTCCAGGCAGCCCCGCTGCCCGCATCCGCATAAAGGACCTCCGGGTAAAATCGGCATATGCCCGATTTCAAAACAGGAATATTTTTTTCCCCTCAGGATCTTTCCCTCCAGAACAGCGCCCCCGCCCACCCCCGTTCCGACAAAAATTCCGATTGTGCAGCGGGCTTTTCGTGCGGCACCCAGGCGGTATTCGCCGAAAATTCCGGCATCCACATCATTCAGTAAGACCACAGGACAGCCCATCTTTTTTGAGAGTCTCTTTTTGACAGAGAGTGCCTCCCAGCCCAGATTCGGAGAAGCTAAAATCAATCCTTTTTCATAATCAATGGCTCCGGGAAAACCAATGCCGATGCCCCCAAGGGAACTTACAGGTACACCTGCTTTTTTTATCGCCTTGTCCAGAGTATCCACGATCTTTTCAAAACCTTTTTCAATTCCTTCACGGGCTTTTGTCTTCTGTTTTTCTTCACTCAGAATCCTGAAGTTTTCATCTATAACAACAGCAGACATTTTAGTTCCACCCAAATCAAATCCTACCCAGTTCTGTTTTTTTTCAGGCATGTAATTCTTCCCTTTTGCAGTTATTTTTAATATGGTAAATAACAATAAGAAAATTGTAAATTAAATGATTGATCCTAATCTATTTTTAACGCTTTATCCGGAAAAACCCAATGAACCTTTATTTTTTACGCCATGGAGATGCCGAACATACCGCCTCAACAGACTTTGAAAGAAGGCTTACGGAAAAAGGTGAGCATCAGATCAGAAAAATCGCCCGACTGCTTGAGCAGAATGAGGATTTACCCGATGTTATTTTATCCAGTCCTTTCAAAAGGGCCAGGGAAACTGCGGAAATAGTCTCTGCCGTCATTGACAGGAAGGATGATCTTTTTATTGAAGATAAACTTTCCTGCGGCTGTGTTCGAAAAAACATTGAGGACCTTATACGCCTTCACTCCAATGCAAACAGCTATCTTTTTGTAGGCCATGCCCCTGATTTTGGAAATATCTGCGCTGAACTTTTAGGGCTTGCCCAGGAGCTCGAAATCAAAAAAGGCGGGCTTGTCAAACTTGAAACCCAGTTCGCAAGGCCCGGAAGCTCAAAACTCTGCTTTTATCTTTACCCGTCTCTGCTTTGATTAATCCAAAAAGATTTACGCTGCTCTTGAAATGAATCTCTGTCTGTCAGCATAATCGCCGATGCTGTGCTTGTAATCAAAATTGTCAACCTGTATTCTGCCCCCCTTCTGTCTGGGGGCTATCTTCTGATTCTTAAGGGAATCCGCCACATGCTGATTCTCAACATAGCGCTGAATAAGCGGAGGTTTCC
The DNA here is from genome assembly GCA_964443875.1 of uncultured bacterium. Lineage (GTDB taxonomy): Bacteria > Auribacterota > JAFGBW01 > JAFGBW01 > JAFGBW01 > CAYUET01. Next base: position 42,189 of record CAYUET010000005.1, read on the forward strand.
TTGCTCCGTTTTTTTTAGTCCTCGAATCGTTTGTTCTTTTAAAAGCTTTGAAAAGCTTATAGGCACCATAAAGGAAACCCAGCATGCCCATAAACCCCAAAGCCAGATAAGTGCGCGGAACCGTCTTTAAAAGATAAAAAAAGAGAGTGAATGGATTTTTACTTCTGTTTTCAAAAATCATGGACCCGTCAATATTTGCAAAATTCTGTTCGTTAAATCCTTCATAGCCGTTTATTTTATCAATCGCCCGGATATAGTCATAAAGCCTCCATGAATATTTCGACCAGGTATACATATGCGGTTGTTTTTTCTTGCAGTTGTCAAAGATCTCCTCCAGGGAATGATATTTTGAATATCCACCCACTCCGGAGGTATAGAAAAGAGTCCAGGCTGTTAAAAGGTTTTTTTCATTAATGGTAGGTTTAGAGGACAGTGCGCGGCCCGTAAAATTCTCCGAGAAGGTATCACCAAAATAATGCCTCACCATCGACAGCTGCACCTTCATAAAGGAAGCGGCCAATTCAATTTCCAGCGGATTGTAAGAGGTCACATTTTCAAAATCTAGCACCTCGTCCAGATCAACCTGTTCCTGAAAAGCGGCAAGGGATTGATATTTCCTGGTAAAAGGATACTCCGCAATCCTTTCTTTCACCGGCATTTGATAAATTCTTTTCAGATGATCGATCAGGGAAACACCCTGTAGCTGAAAACGGCCTTTTGAGGCCTTATCGCTGATCATATCCGTATACTGTTCAATGGATGTTCGGTCCAGACGCTCGAGAACCGCATGCATATAAAGCAGGTAAGAGTCTACCCCATAAGCCTTTGCCGCCTTTTTCACTTCGTGATAAAAAGAACTCTTCGTTCCATCAATCAAGGTTATCGGCTGATACAGGGTATTATGAACAAGGTAATTAAAAACACTCAGCATTTCTCTGACTGCTTCTGTTGTCGGGGGGGAGCGCTGATTGACATAGTCTTCAAAATCCGCATTGCCGAGAACACTCTGATTATCGGGATTCAGATAAATCATATTGCGGTTATGATCTCTTGCAAGGGTATAGAGCTGGTCTGCAAATGATCTCTCAAGATCCGCTCTCTGTTCTGAAACAGTCCCCTTGACCGCCTGAAAAAGCGGATCGATAGTCTTTATGGAATTCTGACCGAAAGCCTGGGTTGATATCACAAGAAAAAAAACAACCACCCAGGGTTTGATTTTATTCAACAGGGTTTTAACAGGAGAAATGTGGACCGGGGTTAACTCTTCCTGATTCTGCGCCAACTGGGATTTCGGAGATAAATTATTTGTTTCAAATGAGATACCAGCCGAAGCAATTGTCTGAAAAGAAAAAACAAAAAGCATGAAGAACGCAACAGATCTACAAAATAATTTATTCATGTTTAAACGTATCATGACCTGATTACCCTGTCAATCCCACCCCTTAAAATATAAAGGAGTTACGTCAATAAATCGTGGCTGATAAAAACCTCAATGCCTGGGGCTAATTTTAACCCGAATCCTATGAAAAAAAATCGAAAAAACTTATCCGACTAAAAAAAAGGAGGCGGAAATCCGCCTCCTTTTTTAACTTTCCTTTAACTAAGACAGGTTATTTATCCCTGAGTCACAGCCGACGCCTGTTCAAGTTTATTGGTGCCCACATTCCAGGGGTCATATACAAATTTCGTGCTTAAGTCTTCAAGCAGAGATTTTAAGTCAACCGTCAGGGAAACCTTGGCTGAAGAAGCCACTTTTCCTGTCTTGGGATTTAAAGTCTGCCCCAGACTGATGATTTCAAAAGAACTGCCTGCAAACTGGATGTGAGGAAGCATTTTTTCATAAATATTGCATTTAAGCTGGGCAAATTTACATCTCTGCTCTTCAAGCTCAGATCCGCTCCCTATGGTTGCAATAACGCCCTTATCGTCTCCGGTCACAGGGAAAATTCTCTTTTGATTTGCATCACCTGTACTGTCGTCTTCACTTAAGAAGTCATAGGTTAAAAGATCCCCGGCATCTGTAAAGGAATGTTTTTTAATATCCCTTGCCGTCAGAATGTCTTTTATTACTTCATTGGCTGCAGTTCTCTGAAGCCCTGAAACGCCCGAGTCAATAGCATCCTGAAGACCCGGAATTCTTAAAAGAGTCTCAATAGGCGCTGTATTAATATTTACATTTCCCACCTTGTCCTGAGGAACAAGATATATATTGATTTTTTTGAAATCCATGCTCTGAGTGACTTTATTAATCACTTCCTTTACGCTGGAACTGTCTGAAGCAATATTGGTCACAACGCTGTCTGAATCCGGATTGGCTACAAGGGTAATTTCCAGGGAATCATCCACATTAAAAAACTCACCTCCGGAAAGAGGAAGAAGCTGCACCATTTTATCCGAGGTCAAAGCCTGACCGTTATCAACCTCGATCTGATCGATATTATCCAGGTAAGTACCTCCGGCCTTAGTCACGATTTCAGGATCAATTTTGGAAGATGCATCAAGGGTATTGAAGAGGGACATGCTGGGCAGAATGATGACGGATTTGAAAGCATTCCAGTCCTTATCTAGCCCGGTGATATAGATCCTGTATTTACCAGGATAAAAAACCTTTTCATCTCCGACGCATTTAAACAGATAATTGATACCCCAATGATTCTTATCAAAAACGGTTGAGACTTTAATGACACGGGGATTGCTGTCTGCGCTCTCTCCGACCAGAGTCCCTGAAGGAACAGGATCAGGATAAAGCATTTTTGTCAGCACTCCAAGATTCAGAACGCTTCCGTCAACGGAAGTTCCTGAAAAAATCTTCTGCTTCTGCAATTTTGTAAAATATTGCAGGGAGCTTTCCAGTCCGTCCACAAACGAATTCGTGTAGGAGTCAGACAGAAGAGGATTGTCATTTAAACCCGCATTTTCAATACCCGGGGCAGGAACGCTGCAGAGCTCTGAAATGGAACTTAAAGGTGCATCCTTAATATAACAGTCATGCGTATTAAAAGTGGTCAGGCGGTGAGTTGTCCTGTCAAATCCCTTATGCTGTAGATCATAAAAGGCATAGGTTCCGGTCTTATCCGTACTTTCAGAATCCCCATAATGAAAAGTTGCCTGAATTCCCTTGAGCTCTTCCGCCCAATTCTGAATGTTGTCACTCAAACTGACAGAACTCATAAAATCCCTGAAATTAAGATGAGGATTCTGATGATCGTCCGCTTCATAATCCGTGCATCCCTCAATATGATTGAACCGGTAATTGCTCTGGCCGGGCGAGCCTGAGGCTGTCAGAATAAAGTTCAGATTCTTATACAGAGGGCCGGGGCCGGCTTTATAAACTTCAATATGGGGTTCCCAGTACCGGGATGAAAGCTGCGCAATCAATTCCGCACTGGTCACTTCATTTTTTTCTCCGCCTGCATCCTCTTCAAAGGGATTTAAGGGATTCAGAGAAAGGGCTCCGTCTTTTTTCAGACTTAAAAAAGAATAAGCCTTTCCTCCGTAAGAGGAGGAATCATTTTTAATTTTCTCAAAATAAATGGGATAACCCGGTTTTGCGTTCTGACGCCCCTTATAATTAAAGGAATCGGAAAAGGGCTCGGGATTTTTAACAGTTCCGGGAGCCGCTTTTCTTAAAAGCAGTGGATCTGTAAAAAAGGTAGAGAGTGCAACCGAACGATTTCCCCACCAGTCACGTGTAGGATCTTTTTCATAACTGTCATATTTTCTGTCGGAAGCAGAATAGCCGCTTGAAGGATCATAATAACGTTTATAGTACACCTTATTAATCACATCCCTGTCCAGAACTGCCCTGTCTGCAATATTATAAGCTTCGGACGGCAATGAGGCTGAAACTTCACCATCATATGTGTGCCTGTCTGATGTTTTATCATAGCCGCAAAGCCACTCCATTTCACTCGCTAAACCAAAGGAAATGTGATGATCCTCTCCATAGGTCTGTGAAAACGGGGCAGCACCCTTAATCACGTAAGACCCGCCCGATTTAGAGGCCCGGGGAAGATCTCCGTCTCCGTCAGGTTCAGTAAAAATCTTCCCTGCAACGGACTCCAGAGAGTAAATTCCCTTGCCGGTGGTTCCTGCAGAAATCTTTACCTTTTCATCCTTGGGGGCCATGAGAGTTAAAACAATTCGGTCCGCATCATCTCTGAAATGCAGAGGATTAACCCCTGTATTCTTGTGATATTGGAGATAGGCTTTCTTATCAAACTCAATGGAATCTTTTCCGACTGCTCTTATCCCTTCTTCACTGTAAGGAATGTTAAAAGTCTTAACAAGATTAAGTTCGCTCTTTGAAAGATAATTCCAGATATTGGCGGTATTGATATCATACACGGCTGCCGTGTTTTCCTTAACTATTTCCTTAAGTTCACGAACCACATGGAAGCGAACCGGTACAAAAGCCCAGGCCATATCTTCAATATCATTTCCGTCATCCGGATCTTTATCTTCAAAAATCTTATCCCCATTATTGTTAGGAAAAAAGTTTAAGGTAGTCCCCAAGATATCGCCTACCCCTCCTGCAGGTACAGACGAATGTGTATCAATCACATTCCCCTGTACTGAATCTGTGGCATGTAAAAAGGCAGCCCTTTTTTCAAATAATTGAAAAAGAGAATTTTCATTGTCAACGATTATACCAGTATTATCCTGAAGGGTAAATTCTGATAACCATGGAAAATGAACATAAAATTTAGTATCTGTCGGTGAATACTGTGCTGCCCCGCCTTTTGAGTCCTCTTTATAAACAGGGTAGGCTGGATCATCACCAATTTTAAAATTCAATACAACTTCAATATTGGAAGGCCATACTTTTTTCATTAATACTATTTTTTCACTAACTCCAGCTTCTTTGTTGTCTGAATTAAAATAATTATATTTCCAGGTTTCCGCATTAACCAGTTCATTGGATTTTTTTTCATTCCATTTCCCTGATTTCCCCGTCCACCAAAAACCTCCATGTGCGTTCTTAATCTTTTTGATATCATCCCCAAAAACAGGAAGCATTAATGAAAGATATCTATTGATAAGATTCTCATCGCTTATAGTATTACGGTCATTTTGTAAATTTCCCCATTCAGCCTCTTCTTTAAGAAAAATTTCAGAAGAATGATAGGGCGTAAAAGGATTATCATTAGTTAAATTTTTCCTAATCCAATCAGGATCAATCCCACTGCCGTCTTTTGACCTAAAAGCCACAGAAAATTGTTTTTTATTTCCGTGATAGCTATCTGAATCTGAATTGACTTCAAACACATTGCACCAGTTTACTCCTCCGGACTTTTTGAATGTTCCATAAACCAGATTATAGGTTTCATAATCAATATTTCCGTAATCTAGTGATTTCCAAGGAATGGTTGAAGGGAGAGTTGCTTCTGTTTCATTCGGTTGGAACACATTCTTCCGAAGTTTAAAACCGTTTGCTGATACTCCATCCTGATCCACAGGAACAAAATAATTAGCATCCCCTTTTTCTGAGGTAAGAGTTTCCTCGGTCAATTTATTGGAAGGTGAAAGCCATACCTTACCAGGCTCCATAGCAGGCGCTTCCTGGGAAGTCAGCATTTTGGAGTACCCTAAAGCGATATCACTTGAATTTTCAAAAACATAAGGAGAAAATACATTATCCGTATAGGAGAACTTGATCGTACTGCCATTGTCAACAGCAGTCATTCTCCCGTTTGCAATCACAGCATAAGGCAGGGTTGACTGCCCCTCACCGGCTGAAGCCAGGGTAGTGTCGGATAACAGTATATAATCAGGACGCCCTATATCATAGGTTGCAGCACTGTTGGAATAATCAAAACCCGGATTGATATAGCTGAATTGAACCGGAGCACTCTCTGAAGTGTCTTTGAGTGTTAATGCCTCATAGGGGCTCTCAGGACCCAGGAGGCGATAAGAGCCATCTGGCATTTTCTTATACTGTTCGACTTTCAGAACCCATCCGTCGAGGTTAACCGGTTTAGAGGACCCATTAAAAAGTTCCACATATTCGCCTGCATGAGACTCATTGGCCACCCTGTTCTCCAGACGCTGATTTCTGAAAAAGATAAGCTCATTTTTTGCGTCAGTGGAGTTAATAACCCCTCCGTAATCCTTTGATAAGGGATAAAGCTTAAGATCCACAGGATTGTCTGATTCCAGATAATTGTAAGTTTTAGCTACATGATATTCTTCAAGGGTTGAATAACCTGAAACATTTTCTCTGTAGGTATCCGTCAGAGAAGTGGAATAAAGCTGCTGACTGACCACCATTTCCTTGATTTCCACATCCACCTGATCGCCTTTAAGCCACTGAGGTCTGCCGACAATGGCATGTTCGCGGCCAAAACCCGATAAATCCGTATTACTGTTGTAAGTGGTTCCGCCGATTTTCAAAGATTCAACCCCCACGGTATAATTGGGCTTGTCTTCTTCGCTTGCCTTTTCAGACATATTGAAACGTGCATCCGCCATATCTACAAGCCTGAACATGAATTTAAGCTTGCATTCCTTTCTGGGGAAAACGCAGAGATTGGTGAAATACTCCTGGGAGGCATCTGAAGCCTGAAGATGAGGATTGCCATCTGTCTCCGTTGTGCGGACCTGAAGCCAGGAAGGAAGATTATCATATTTCATCCAGGCAGGAACCCCGACCGAATAAAACCAGAGATAATCATCGTCTTCATCTTTCCAAGTTTCATCCTTGAAGTATGATTCCGTCTTATTTTTAGCCATATGCGCATTATCTTCAGCAAAACCATTGGTATTGATACAATAAAACATTCCGATCAGTTCATCTTTCGGCTGACCGGCTTCATCAGTTCCGGCACCTTCATCGTACATAGCCATTTCAATCACACGCGTTCCGAAAGGATAGGGAACCGAATATTGACCTTCAGACTGAACAGGAAGATTTTTCTTCATATTATTCACACGATCAGAAAAATCTGTGGCCCCAGTGCCATACTCAACCGCAACATTTGTTTTGTCAGCACCCACATTCATTTTTGGATTCAACACCCATTCCGGCGGAGTTTGATCTTTAGCCACAATAACAACGGTGTCATCCTTCTCTATAGCAGGATAATCCTTAAACATCTGTCCGAGGGTTTTATTCGCTCCAGTCCAATCGACTGTCTTGATATTATATTCTGAAAATTTATTACAGAAGGATTCGGAAATCGAGGAAATGATTGTTGAATTCTGGATATCTTTCATAGAACCATCACTCTTTGAAACCCATTTTTCCACAACAATATCCGCATTGGAAGTATCCACTTCATAAAAACTGTTTGTAATTTTATTAAAAAGCTGGCCTGCTCCTGATTCCGTATCCGAAGAGGTGGCTTTGGCAGTGACTTTCATTTTTACCCATACCTGATAAGGGCCTCCGGGGTTGCGGATCTCAATGGAATTGCCGCATTTTACAGCTAAACCCTCAGACAGATCCTCAACGCCTGAAAGCTCAATCTTCTGCAGTTCCACATCCGCTCTCTGCTGTTCGGCAATATAGGCCTGCTCAACAAGCTTAGCCCCTGAAGGTTTGTAGAAATATCCTGTTTCAGAACGGTTTTCCGAACTTGTCATCACCAGAGCGGCATAATTTTTTGTTGCACCTGAAAAAGTATAGGCCTGCTCTGGCATGACCATGACCTCAGAAATGCGAATTCCCTCCTGTCCCATAAAAATATCCGTGGGAAGAATGGCAGAACTTCCGGTTTTTAAACCATAGGGATCCAGACTATCAATTTCTTCTTCAGACCAGTTAAACATACTTAACACATTGGGAATATTGTCCACATCGGTGTAGTCATCAAAATTGGCTGCAATTTTTCCGTTTGTTTTCTGAAATTTCAGGAGAAACTCCGCTGACTGATCTGAATAAAGAGATTGATCTTCATTCAGATACAACAGAAAATCTTTTCCATCGATCATATTCAGATTAAGGGTGCGGCTTGAATTGGTTGAAGCAGTGGTATACGTGGGTTTCGTTAGAGTACTGGATCCAAGAACAGTATTGATATTCATCAGATCGGTTGTGTTGTTCGTCAGAAGGGTTGACAATTCAGAACGGTCAACGGTTTTAGCCTGGGAAGCAATATCATCCAGACCCTGAGTGCCCAGGGAAGACTGAAGATTGATAAGAGAAGCCTGATCCTTGGCCATAACGGCAAAACGGCCGACAAATTCAGACTGCTCATTTTTTACTGTATGCCAGTTTGCGTCCTTCTGCTCAAAATTGCCATAATTTTCTGTAAATTCTCTGGCAGACATCTTTCCGTCCTGTGTCTTAAGAACACAGGCGGCATAAAGCTCAGGGAGGCTCAATTCAGTACTTTTTCCGGGATAATTACTCACATTACGATAATTATTGACTCCATCAAGATCCACATCAAAGGATACGTCTGAGTCATTCTTATTAAAGGAAACATTTAATCCATATTTATCTGCCCATTGCTTCAAAACTGTTTCAATCCGTGAAGGAAGGTCAGCACTAATTTCTTTCAGAAATGGAAAAGTCTGATCATCAGAAAAATCAACCGATCTTCCTGCAAGCAGATAAGATAAAGCAGTCTGAAGCTTATTGAAATCATCGCTGTTGATTTTCTGGTCTATGGAAGATTCCGGCGTGACGGTCCCATTTTTCAACTCTTCAGCACTGACTGATTTTCCCGCCTTATTCATCTTCGCTGCAACAACCTCAGGCACAACCAGATCAAAATACTCCCGGATGGCACCCAGCATCAAATTCGCACCCGAATCCGCAAAACTCTGGGCTGTAACATTATGCACGTACTGCCTGGTGGTCTGCGTAGCCGTAGTACTGAAAAAAGCAAAAGACCCTGCCAGAACACCCAGCATCAGAATTGTACCAAGGGTAAGAATCAGTGCTATACCCTTCTTCGAATTGTTCCATTTTCTTCTCATATTATGATATCCTTAATTAAAGGTTTCTTTATTTTCTTTTTTATCATATATATAGATAGGCATTTATTATGCCATACACTCCTGAAGATTTTAAATAAAACTTTAAAAACATAATCTCTTTAAAACAAATCAATTAAAAATTCAGACTTTTTACATTTCTTAACTCTTTTATCTAATAAATTTACTTTTAGGTAAAAGTTTTTTACTTTTAAGTAAAAATGCCAGAATAAATTCCAGATAACACTTTAAAGAAAAATTTTTTACAAATACCCAAAGGCCTGTAGTCTTAAATCAATTTTTCCAACAGGGGAAACCTACCTGTTTATATTACCCCAAAATCTTGTCTGTTTCAAACTTCAAATTTCGATTTTGATGATAAATGCAACTAAATTTTTACTGTGCTTATGCTTGCAAAAATAAAATCCGGGATTAACTTTCTGATTTTTCTCCTTGATGGATACTCTAAAAATAAATATTCTATCTCGATTTTATAATCATTCTAATGGACATTCAATTACATTATTTGTTGAAAACCTAAGGAGGACTAATGACAACTATAAGTTCAATTATCGCACGCGAAATTATTGACAGCCGCGGCAATCCCACTGTTGAAGTGGATGTTATTTTAGACTGCGGATGCATGGGAAGAGCCGCTGTTCCCAGCGGAGCTTCTACAGGAGAAAGAGAAGCTCTTGAATTAAGAGATGGAGATAAAAAACGTTTTCTTGGAAAAGGCGTTTTAAAAGCGGTTGATAACATCAACAATATCATCGCTAAAATCCTGATCGGTGAAGATGCCTTAAACCAGAAAGCCATTGATAACCTCATGATCCGTGAAGACGGAACCGAAAACAAATCCAAACTCGGCGCAAATGCCATCCTCGGAGTATCCATGGCGGTTGCCAAGGCTGCTGCCAACGCCGTAGGGCTTCCCTTATACCAGTACATCGGCGGCTGCAATGCGAAAAAGCTTCCGGTTCCCATGATGAACGTCATCAACGGCGGCGCTCATGCCGACAACAACGTTGATCTCCAGGAATTCATGATTGTTCCGAAAGGCGCAACGACTTTCCGTGAAGGCCTGAGAATGGGCGCGGAAGTATTCCACAACCTTAAGAAAGTGCTCCATGAAAAAGGCCTGAACACCGCCGTAGGCGATGAAGGAGGATTCGCTCCGGATTTGAAATCCAATGAAGAAGCGATTACTTATATCATCAGTGCCATTGAAAAGGCCGGATACAAACCCGGAAAAGATGTGGCCATTGCTCTGGATGCCGCCTCTTCTGAATTTTATGAAAACGGAAAATACACCATTGACGGCAAAGCCATAAGCTCTGAGGAACTCATTGAGTATTACGCCGGACTCTGCAAAAAATACCCCATCTTCTCCATTGAAGACGGTCTCGATCAGAATGACTGGGAAGGCTGGAAAAAACTGACTGAAAAACTTGGAAGCTCTGTCCAGCTCGTGGGCGATGATCTTTTTGTAACCAACACAAAAATCCTGAAAAAAGGAATTGACCAGAAAATCGCAAATTCGATTCTCATCAAGGTCAATCAGATCGGCTCCCTGACCGAAACTCTCGACGCGATTGAAATGGCTCACAAGGCAGGTTACACCGCCGTCATAAGCCACAGATCCGGCGAAACGGAAGATACCACCATTGCGGATATCGCCGTAGCAAAAAATGCCGGTCAGATCAAAACGGGATCCATGTCCAGGACAGACCGTATTGCCAAATACAACCAGCTGTTAAGAATTGAGGAAGAACTCGGTTCTGTTGCTGAATACAGTTTATAATCCTTCATTATTTTTAGAGGCCGGAGTAAATCCGGCCTCTTTTAACCTTTTTAGGAAAAGGAAATCCCGCCTTGACTAAGCCAGATCCCAAAATTCTTTCCTGGAGTCATCTCTTTAGTTCCAGAAAAGCTGTGAGAAAAAGATATACCTCCATCTGGAAAATCCCTGTTGCCAAAAAAGTCATGGATATTTTCAGAAAAAACATCAAGGAAGGATACAATCTTCTGGATGTGGGTGCTTTCAACCGAAACTTTAAAAAAGAAATTGAAAAGCACTATAAAAACATCTCCTACAAAAGCATGGATATTGACAGGACTAATTTTCATGATTATTACTCCATGGCCGACATTCAGGAGGAATTCGATGCGGTGACCTTTCTTGAATGCGTAGAACATCTTCCCCTGGAGGATGGAGCCCAGACTCTTTTTGAAATCTTCCGGGTCCTCAAACCCGGGGGAACACTCCTGATTTCCACACCCAACACCTACCATCCCAACCGATACTGGGAATGCACCCACAAGGTTCCTTTCCGTTATGATGAAATCGGCGGCTTGATCGAAATGGCAGGATTCCAGGTGCAGAATATCTATCGAATTTATAATGATAATTTTGTGGCCCGCATTTTGAGGCTTCATCTGGCCACTTACCTTCACCAGCTCCTGAATGTGGATTTTGCAAAATCCATTCTTCTGGTCGCTAAAAAACCCCTGGTTTAGTTTTTCAGGGAACCATGTCCGTAATCGGGGTAGGGATTGATATTGTCGATATTGAAAGATTCCATAAAATTCTTTCAAAAGAGACAGGGCACGACTTTATTCACAGGTTTTTTTCTGAAAATGAAATAAACTACTGTGAAAAATTCTCTGAAAAAAGCCAACATTACGCTGTGCGCTTCGCGGCAAAGGAAGCTTTTATCAAGGCATCAGGACTTGTCCGCCTGGCGCTTAAGGAAATCAGCACCATCAATCAGCCCGGAGGGCAGCCCGCAATCGATATGACACCCGTCCTCCTTTCAGCTCTCGAAAACCACCCGCCCCTTCACATCCATCTTTCACTGACCCATACGGATCTGAGCGCCTGCGCCGTCGTAATCCTGGATTCACTCCCCGCCTAACCCCCTTCGCATATTGCCTCCCGGATATTTGCCGCTTACGTGCAAAATTTCGGACAAACTTCCCTCTTGTCTTATTGTTCAGAATTTATTAAAAATTACAAAAATGTAATCCATAAGGAGTCCCCCCATGCTTTCTCCGTATCTTGAACTGCTTCATGAAGTCACCAAGGCTTTGACCACGACCCTGGATATCGAGGAAAGCCTCCGCCAGATCATGATCTCCTTTCACCATTTTTTAGGGCTAAACCGGGGAACCATTACCCTTCTTGACCCCGAAACCAAAATTGCCAGTATCGTGGCCGGAGCAGGCCTGAGCACCAAGGAAAAGGCAAGAGGCACCTACAAGCTCGGCGAAGGGATCACCGGCTATGTCCTTCAGACCGGACAGCCCGTCCTCATCCCCCTCCTTTCCAAGGACCCCCGTTTTCTGAATAAAACAAAATCCCGGAAGCAGAAGGAGGAACTCTCCTTCCTCTGCGTACCGATCAAGCAAAAACATAAAATCATAGGGGCCTTAAGTGCCGACCGCTACTATGATAAAAATCACATCCTGGAAAATGATCTCCTGGTCCTGAATATCACAACCTCCATTATCGCCCACATCCTTGAAATGTACGATCTTCGTGACCTTGACCGCAAAAAGCTCCTCCAGGAAAATCTGAATCTTAAAAATGAACTTCAGCAGAAATTCCATTTTTCAGAAATCATCGGAACCTCGGATAAAATGGGAGAGATCTTCAAACTTCTGAGCCAGGTCGTGGAGACCAACACCACGGTCATGATCCGCGGGGAAAGCGGAACCGGAAAAGAACTGATTGCCCATGCGATTCATTATAATTCAACGCGCGCCCGGAATCCCTTCATCAAAGTTAACTGCTCGGCCATTCCGGAATCCCTTCTGGAATCGGAACTTTTCGGCTATGAAAAAGGCGCCTTTACAGGCGCCCATGTCTCCAAACTCGGAAAATTTGAGGAAGCCCAGGGAGGAACCCTTTTTTTAGATGAAATTGGGGACTTCCCCGCCCCTATTCAGATCAAGCTGCTTCGGGTTCTTCAGTCCCGCGAAATTGAAAGGCTTGGAAGCAACCGCCCCATCAAACTCGATGTCCGCCTGATTACCGCAACCAATAAAAACCTTGAAAAGGAGATGGAACTTCATAAATTCAGGGAGGATCTTTATTACCGCATCAACGTTTTCCCCATTTATCTGCCTCCCCTGAGGGAAAGAAAAACAGACATCCTTCTCCTGGCGGAATATTTCCTCGAAAAATACAGCAAGGAAAACAATAAATCCATCACCCGCATCAGCACCCCTGCCATTGACCTTATGATGAGCTACCACTGGCCTGGAAACGTCCGCGAACTTGAAAACTGCATCCAGAGAGCTGTCCTGGTCTGCGAGGGAAATGCCATACGGGGCAACGATCTTCCGGCAACTCTTCAATTTACGGAAACAAAGGAAATTCCAAAACACAAGGGTCTTGAACAGGCCGTTGAAACTCTGGAAAAGGAAATGATCATGGAGTCCTTAAAACAGAACCATGGGAATCAGAGAGCCTCCTCGAAAGACCTTGGGGTGACGGAACGGATTCTCGGATATAAAATCAAACAGTACAAGATCATCCCCAAATACTATACTTCAAAATCGTAGAAATTCCGACCGGCATTTTTACTTTGCCTGCGCAATCCTGTTTTGACTGTACCAAACAGGCATTGCCTCCCAGATATTTGACAATTACGCGCAAAATCCGAATTAAAATTCTTCCATGTTTTTCAGCTCTTTGAAAAATTTCTCCCAGTCCCTGATCTGTCTTCTGATTTCCTTCAGAGAGGTCGAGCCGTAGGTATTTTTCTGATCCGGGGATTTTTTAAGCTCAAGCTGAGAATAAATGGATCTGTCAAAGCACGAACTAAAAAGCCTGAATTCCTCAAGGGAAAGGTCTTTGAGGCGGGACTTCTTTTCGATGGCATGACGGACGAGTTTCCCCGTGGCCTCATGAGCCTCCCGGAAGGGCAGCCCTTTACGGACCAGAAACTCGGCCACATCCGTGGCGAGCATATAATCGTTTTTCTGTCTTTCCATCAGGTCTTTTTTGATCTTCAGGGTGGAAATCATTCCGGTAAAAACGGAAAGGGTCTGTTTAATGGAATCCACGGAATCGAAAAGAGCCTGCTTGTCTTCCTGAAGATCCCGGTTATAGGCCAGGGGAAGCCCCTTGAGGGTCGTATAAAGATTCACGAAGTTCCCCAGGAAACGCCCGGTTTTTCCGCGGACAAGCTCCGCGATATCCGGGTTTGATTTCTGAGGCATGAGGCTTGAACCCGTACAGTAGGACTCATCAAGTTCAACAAAATCGAATTCCGAAGTGAACCATAAAACGATTTCCTCGGCATAGCGGGAAAGATGCAGCCCCATGAGCGAAATATTAAAAAGAAACTCAAGGGCAAAGTCACGGTCTGAAACCGCGTCGAGACTATTGTCGATCACCTGTTCAAAACAAAGTTCTTCGCAGACATACTTCCGGTCATTTCCAAGGCCTGTTCCGGCAAGCGCCCCCGCCCCGAGAGGGAGACGGATCACCCTTTTGTAAGTATCCAGCATGCGTTCGCGGTCTCTCGCCGCCATGTTTAAATGGGCCAGAAAATGATGCGCAGCGCGGATGATCTGAGCCTGCTGAAGATGGGTATAGGCGGGCATGAAAACATCCTCATGCTCTTTTGCTTTTTCAAGAAGAGTATGCATGAAGTCCTCCAGAAGACCCACGATTTCAAAAATGGAGTAACGGCAGTAAAGCCGGAAATCGAGAGCCACCTGATCATTACGGGAGCGCCCCGTGTGAAGCTTTTTCCCTGTCTCGCCGGTGAGTTCGATCAGGCGGGACTCAATATGCATATGAATATCCTCCATGCTGTCTGAAAAGGCCATCCGGCCTTCTTCGATTTCCCTGCGGATGGTCTCCAGACCTTTCAGGATCACTTCCAGTTCTTTCCCAGAAAGAAAACCCTCGCGATGAAGCATCCGGGCATGAACCTGGGAACCCGCAATATCAAAGGGATACAGTTTGCGGTCAACCTCATGGGAGGCGGAAAAAGACTGAGCAAGCCTGTTGACTTCCTTGTCAAAACGGCCGCGGATGATGGAGGCTCTCTTTTCTTTTTTCATAAATGCATCCTTAAATTGGAAGATTCCCTGTTTTATCAAAAGGGATTGTTTATCTGCGGAAGCCGGGGTAACCCGCGGCTATTACTTCTTTGTTTTCATTAAAAAAGTCATGACGGCTTTCTGGAGATGCAGCCTGTTTTCCGCCTGATCGAACACAACGGACTGAGGACCGTCAATGACCGAAGCCGTAACTTCCTCGCCACGGTGGGCCGGAAGACAATGCATGAAAATGGCGTGTTTATCCGCCCTCTTCATAAGCCCGTCATTCACCTGCCAGGGGGAGAGGTCCTTTATTCTTTTTGCGGATTCCTTTTCCTGTCCCATACTCGCCCACACGTCCGTATTAATGACATGAGCGCCTTCCGCCGCCTTTTCGGGATCCAGCAGGGTTTCAATGACGGCACCGCTCTTTTCCCCCAGAAGGGAAGCGGTTTCAAGAACAGACTCATCAGGCATGTAATCCGGATGCCCGGCCAGCACCAGGTGAAGTCCCAGAAGACCGGCAGCCATGATCCAGGAATGGGCCATGTTGTTTTTGCAGTCGCCTAAGAAAACGATCTTTTTATTTTTACAGGTCTTCAGTTTTTCAATGATGGTAAAGATATCTGTCAGCACCTGACAGGGATGCGAAAGATCGGTCAGGCCGTTTATGATGGGAATGGAGGCATTTTTCGCAAGAGCAATGACGTCGTCATGGGAAAAAGTCCTGATGACGATTCCGTCCAGATACCGGGACAGCACCTTGGCAGTATCTTCAATGGTTTCGCCTCTGCCGAGCTGGATTTCAGAAGGGCTTAAAAAAAGACTCCTGCCGCCGAGTTGATGCACCCCGACTTCAAAGGACACACGGGTTCTTGTGGAGGATTTGCTGAAAATCAGACCTATGGTCTTGTTTTTCAATGAAGTCTGAAAGGGTTTCTTCTTGAGTGCCGCGGCAAGCCTGAAGATTCCGTTCGTCTCGGCTGCGGTGAAATCCCTTATTCCCAGAAAATCGCGTTTTTTATTCTTTGCATACATGGGCAAATACCTTCTCCAGAATTTTAATACCTTGGTCACAATCCTTTTGACGCAGATTCAAAGCCGGCATGATCCTTAAGACATTTCCGGAGGTGCAGTTGATGATGAGCCCTTCTTCCAGAGCCCTGTCTGCGATCCGTGCCGCGTAATCATGCTTCATTTCAATTCCAAACATCATTCCCAGGTGCCGGAATTCAACGACCTGCGAATATTTTTTCTTCAAACCCTCAAAAAAGGCTTCCAGTTTTTTCTGGATCGGCAGCATCTTTTCAAGGATCTTTTCCCTCTCAAAAGCTTCAAGAACAGCAAGCGCACCGCTGACAACCAGATAATTTCCACCGAAGGTGGAGGCATGCATGCCCGGCTTCATAACCTCGGAAACAGGTTTCGATAAAATGGTCGCACCCATGGCAGCACCGCCGGCAATGGACTTGGCAAGACAGAGGATATCCGGCTTTACCTTGTAGTTCTGAAACGCAAAAAGTTTGCCTGTTCGCCCGAACCCGGTCTGCACTTCATCAAAAATCAGAAGAAATCCTTTCTCTTTGGAAAGGCAGGAAAGAGCCCTGATAAAAGCCTTATCAGCAACGCGTATTCCCCCCTCACCCTGCACGAGTTCCAGAACAACGGCACAAGTTTTGTCGTTGATCTTTTCAAGCGTGGAAGCAAGGTTATTGTATTCCGCATAATGCACGTGAGGCATCAGAGGCGCAAAGGGGTCCTGGTAGGAAGACTGTGCCGTCAGCGTCAGAGCCCCGACTGTTCTGCCATGGAAGGATTTATAAAAAGAGACGAACTCATTTTTCCCCTTGTCTTTTCCCCAGGCCCTGGCGGCCTTGATCGCGCATTCCAGCGATTCCGCACCGGAATTGCAGAAAAAAACCTTACCCGGGAAAGTATGCCCGATAAGCCTTTTGGCGTATTCCGCCTGAAGCGGACTGTAAAATACATTCGCCATATGAATGATCTTGCCCACCTGCTTCTGAATCGCCTTCACAACGCGAGGATGACAATGCCCGAGGTTGCTTGAACCCCAGCCCGGGAAAAAATCAAGCACTTTCTTGCCTGTTACGCTTTTAAGCCATGAACCGCGCCCTTCGGAAAACCCTTCATGCTTTCTTTTGTAAGTCCCCAGAACATAATGTTGCACATCCCGCATGATTTGATCCAGATTTGTCATCGCTGTTTTCCTTCTTAATAAAGCCCATTCCCCCCGGTGGACAAGTCCGCCCTGAGGGGATAAAACCGACTCCTGTTTTACCCCGCTCATGGGGTAAAAATCAGGTCTCAATAATAAAATTTTATTTATAATAACGATTGGAAAATATTGCAATGAATTTTATCGGACAGCGTTGTGATAAAGGTAGGACAATTTTTTTGAATTAACCTCAAAAGAATGCTGCTCCCAGTAAAATTCCAGGGCCGTTTTTGTAATCGCGACAATTTCTTCAGGAAACGTGATGAAAAAATGAATGAGATGAGCAAGCTTTCCGGACGAATAATCCGGAACCGCGAGGCAGGTGACACCGTTTAAAAGAATATCCTCAAGGCCTTCCTCCGGTTTCACAATAAGAAGCTTTTCCTCCTTGATACAGGATAAAAGGAGATGCAGGTACTGCTCTCCGGAGTAATTGCCCTGTCCATCCGTAATGAGACCTTCATAGGCAAGAAGAGGAAAATCCTGAAGATCCGTAATGCTGACATAACGCTCCAGGGAACGGGTTTTGACGTCTTTTAATATCTCTCTTTTGATCCTGTCACCGAAACAAATCCAGGAGATTTTAAGTTCATTGTTGGTCATCAGAATCTTCTCAAGCCCGGAATGGACGTTTTGAATATAATCCATGTTGGGAACGGAAATAAGGACCGCAAAAGTCAGCACTCTTTTTTCTTCCGTGATCTCCGTTTTTTTAAAAAGATAGGAGGCATCCAGAACTTCTCCCAAAACATGAAGAGCACAGGAGGGCGAATAGTTTGAAAAAATACGCTCCTTGATATTCACACTCGGAAGGATCATCCCTTTCAGCTGACCGAAAAAGGAATGGATTTCAGCCATTTCATTTTCAGCGTTTTTAAACTGGTTTCTATAAATCGAAAAGAAGAGGGGCTTGTTTAATTTTTTCGCGGTTTCGGCAGATGCCTTAAGGCATTTCCAATGGTGGCAGTGAACAATATCAGGCTTATAGGCGGAGGCATAACGAAAAATATCCTCATCCAGATAGCAGCTGTTAAAGGGGGAGGGAACCGCTATCGCCGGGTATACATCCCTGGGCTGAAGGCGGTCTGCAATCTCGACATCAATTCCTTCGGTTTTAAAATAAAAAGAATAAAAGGGATTGTTTTTTAAAAAATCACGTACATTGCTGAAAACGTGAAAACTGCGTATCATTTTAAAAATCATTCCTCTTCAAGAAGAGAGGTAATCACGGATTTCTGGTCCTCGGTCAGATCCAGAAACTTGAGGCCGAATCCGCTTGATTTTGAAGTGGCCTGAATCCGTACAACGTACCCCGTGAACCGGACAAAAAAATCCTTCTGATATTCCAGCATGGCGATCAGTGAACTTCCCACATCCATGAGTTTTAAAACCTCCCCGTCCGCCTCAACAAAAAGGCCGGCCATAGACAGGTTCCTCGTTACGGATTCAAAAACCTTTTCGTGGCCGTGAAAATTAAACTGGACAAAAACCTGCAAATCCTTGCGTTCATGAGTTCTGCGATTGGACTGAATGAATGGCTTCATGGTTAATCTCCTTATACGCAAAGTGTAATCAATATTGCGATCCCCTTCAAGATGAAAAGACAAGCGCCTGCTCTCCGCCTGTTTCTTTCCCTGTCCCCCAAAAACCCTTGCAGGGTTGGCCGGATTGTTCTATTTTATTAACTTCCTGTAAAAAACAATAAAATGCGGAATACAATAACCCTGTGGAACCCAAAATCGCCATAGCTCTTCCGACTTTTAACCGATTTGATTTTTTAAAAGAGGTTCTCGAACACCTGCGTCAATGCGAGGCAAAAGAAAGAATGCTGCTGGTCACCTCCGAGGAGCCGGATCAGGAATCAGGCGTTCATTCCCTCCTCCAATCCATTGACTGGATCGAAGTCAAGAGACATGTGAATCCGAGGATGCTGAAAAGCGTCTACAATGTTCCAAACGCCGTCAATCTTGCCTTCAACTATGCCGATAAAGTCATCGTTCTTGAGGACGATGTTGTGCCGGCCAGGGACATGCTCCTCTATTTTGAGGCTCTTTTAAAGCGGTTTGAGAAAGAGAAAAAAATACTCTCAATTTCCGCTTATAACAAAACCGTCATGAAGCCGGAGGCGGACAGGATCAATCAGATTCAGGAATCCCCCTCCTTTAACCGCTGGGGATGGGCGACCTGGAAAGACCGGTGGATTTCCTTCATTCCGGATTTTTCTCCGCGTTCCACCAGCTGGTCGATCGAATTGAATCTTTTCCGCCAGAAACACGGTCTGATGGAAATCAGGCCGGAAATAAGCCGCTGTAACAATATCGGTTCCCGTGGAGTGCACGTCACAAGCCCCTCCTGGCAGAAAATCTACCAGACCACCTCCCATACCTCGGATTCCTTTTCTTTAAGCTACCCCCTTGAATTTCAGCTCTCAGAATTTTCCTATTCTGCTGAAAGGGACCTGATTCATTATCATGATGAAGTTTATTTCCGCGGGGAATATGTCGAGGCACAGGAATTTGAATCCCGGTTTTTTAAAAAAGTAGCCACCGGAACAGGGGCTAAAATCTCAGCCTCGGTTAATCAGCCGCAATGCTCCACGCTGAGCCGCTTTGACAACAGCATCGATTTTCCCTTTATCGGATTTCAGGAAACGGAATACGGCCCCTTCAAAAAAAAACTTCCCCTGAGCACTTTTCTCTTTAATAATTTTTCCGCAAAACCCCTTGATTTCATCTTTATAGAAAATATTCTGGAGCATTGCTACAACCCCGGGGAATTCCTGACACGCCTCCTGCCCATGCTGAAAAGAATGGGGCTTATGATTCTCACCCTTCATCATCCCTACATCAAATTCGGAACCTATAACCCTTTAGTAACAGCCCCGCCTGAAAAGCCTCCTGAAGGCAGCGAGGACCTGCTCTGCATTAAAAAAAATATCAATTTCTGGATTCCTGAAACCTTTAACGTCCTGCTCATGACCCTGTCTGCGGACATTCAAATCCTTTATGTGAACAGAACCAATGAACGAAAAAAAGATAAATTCATTACTGTTGTCCAAAAAATTTAAGCAGCTCTACGAACAGGCTCTGCTTAAGACACTGCTCCAGCAGAGTGCTGCGGAAACGAAAATCCACACCCTGGGTTTTCTGCGGGGAGACTTTTTTTCTCTCTATCTCAAGCCGGATCTTGTGCTGGAACGGAACGGCTATTCCGAACAGAATCTTGCGGGTAAAAAAATCGGAATCTGCATCGACCCTGTCGACCTCTCTCAGGCGGTTCATCTCCTTAACCAGCCAGTTCTCAGAAACTCGTCTTTAACCCTTATCAGCCAGCCGAAACTTCCCCTTACCCCGGACTGGCCCTATTGTGAATTCAGTGAGGTAAAAAATCTTGACCTGGACTGGATCTGGATCTATTCCCACCTTTTTCAGGAGCTCTATACCCTGATGCTGACCCAGGACGGACTCCCGAGTGAAAAGATCAGGCCTCTGCTGACTCTGGAGGTTCTGCTGTCTGACGGATACATGCAAAACCTGCCTGCCGCCCTCTCTCATATTGCTGTTCTCTGTTATAACGCCAATGAAGAGGTTCTTCCCCTTGTCTTAAAAATCAGGGAAAAATTCCCCGTGCACAGGATCTCCCTTTTCTGTATGTCCTGCTATCCGTTCCATTACATCGACAGCATTGTGAACGAGATTTATTTTTACAACAGCTTCATTGAGCTTATTTTCCGTGTGCTGCAAACCCAGGCCAAAACTTTTTTCTGCGTGGATCAGATTGAAAATCACAGGGATCTGATTGAAGAATGCCGCAGAATATATTATTCAGAACACTCTTCCCAGGGAAAATTTTATGAAAACTACACCCCCTTCTTCTAACCCACTTATTGTCGTCAGCGCATGCCTTTTAGGAATGGATGTCCGTTACGACGGAGGCAACAAATACAATCAGACGGTTAATGATTTTCTGCTGAACGAACGGGTCGAAGTTATTCCTGTCTGCCCGGAATCCGCCTCAGGCATGCCTTCGCCCCGGCCTTCGCAGGAATTCAGGGGAGGAACCGGAAAAGAGGTGCTTCACGGCATGGCTCTTATCGTCAATGAAGAGGGGATCGATGTTACAGATGCCTTCCTGGAGGGCTCGAATAAAGACCTTGCCCGATGTCTGAAAAGAGAGTTCCTTCCGGTGCTTGCCATTCTGAAAGACAAAAGCCCTTCCTGCGGACACGGAAAGATCTATGTTGACGGGAAAATTTCTGAGGGAAACGGAGTTTTTGCCGAGCTTCTGGAACAGGCCGGAATAAAAGTCATTTCTGAAGCAGAACTTGAAGCGGACCCCGAATTCTACAGCCGGTATCTCAAAAATATCTAAAAAAAATAATCAGAGCATTTTTCTAAAATACTGAAGGACGAGCGAAGCGGCGGCCACAGCCGCCCAGCAGCAAAGCCCCAGGAGGACAGGTCTTTTCCCGCCGGAGAGAAGAACCGGAAGACGTGTGGAAAGACCAATGGCGCACATGGCGACGACAATCAAAAACTTTCCCGTGCCCGCCAGAGTAAAGGAAACCCCCTGAGGCAGAAGGAAAATACTGTTGAATAAAACGACCGCCACAAAACCGGCAACAAACCAGGGGAAGGTCTTCATCATGGAAAAATTTTCCAAAGGATTATCCTTTCGCTCTTTCCGGGCCGTATAAACCGCAAGCACCAGAGTCACGGGAATAATGGCCAGGGTGCGGGTCAGCTTGACTATTGTTGCCAGAACAAGCGCCTCAGGATGCCCTGTTCTTTCACTCCAGGCAGAAGCTGCAGCCACAACAGAGGAAGTATCGTTAATCGCCGTACCGGCCCAGATCCCGAAGCCCTGATCCGAAAGAGACAGAAAACTACCGATAGCCGGAAATAAAAACACAGCAACGATATTGAACAAAAAAATAGTGGAAATGGCCGAGGCCACATCGCTTTCCTTTGCACGGATGACCGGGGCCGTTGCCGCAATGGCCGATCCGCCACAGATCGAGGTTCCAACCCCGATCAGGATCGCGGTATGGGAAGGAATCTTCAGCAGCCTCGCCATAAGCGCAGCCGTAACAAAAGAAGCAGAAAGCGTAAAAAACATCAGAAAAAGAGTCTGCCCTCCGACGTTCATAAGGGCAGACAGATGCATTTCAAAACCAAGAAGAATAATGGAGTATTGAAGAAACTGTTTTCCCGCAAAACAGATTCCGGGAAGCAGGGGATTAAGGGGAAGAAAAATCCCCGCAATCAATCCGAGGATAATTCCGAAGACAGCCCCGCCGACAACCGGAAATATCTTACCCAAAACATACGCACCCGAGGCCAGGATAAAACAGACCAGGAGTCCGGGAAACTTATTTGTTGCAGCAGTTGTATTATTCATGCGCGCACTATACCTTCCCTCTTGTATAAGATCAAATTATATATTATTATACATTTATTAGTTAAACTAATACTTTAGAATCCCTTTTAAGTATCCGATTTTAAGGAAAACAGAATGCTGGATTTCAGAATCAAATCCTTTCTTGCCGTATGCGCTGAAAAAAATTTCAGCCGTGCAGCTCAGCAGCTGCACATCACACAGCCTGCGGTAAGCCAGCATATCGCCCAGCTCGAAAACCTTTATGGAACCGCCCTGTTTCATTTCAAAGGCCGCGAATTTCATCTCACCAAAGCAGGAAATCTGCTTCTGCGTTACGCCTCCACAGCGGAGGCGGACGGCAAAAAAACAGAAGAACTGATCCGTTGCGGCACCGCCCAGATCCCTTTCTGCTTCGGGGCAACACGAACCATCGGAGAATACGTCATGCCCGACTGCATTGCCGCATGGCTTTTAAAATTTCCGGAGGCTGAAATATCCATGAGTGTGGACAACACCGAAGCGCTTCTTGATGCCCTGAAGTCAGGCCGCATTGATTTCGCCTTTATTGAAGGAATCTTCAACCGTGAAGATTTTGAAGTACATCCCTTTATGAAGGATGAATTCATTGCGATTTGTGAACCCAGGGACATCCTGGCCCGAAAAAAAACAACTCTTGAAGAAATTCTCAAACGCAGGCTGATTGTAAGGGAAAAGGGGAGCGGGTCACGGAAAATTCTCGAACATACGCTGGAAAACAAAAACCGAGACATCACCCATTTCAGGCACATCCTGGAAATCGGAAACGTGGAGGCGATTAAAAAACTGGTGAGTCAGGGTGCTGGAGTGAGCTGTCTATATCAATCGGCCGTAAGGAAAGAACTGGCCCAGGGATCCCTTGTCAAAATCAGGCTTGAAGGATTTCCCGTGCAGCATGACTACTCCTTTGTGATGCTCAAAAAGAGCCTGTATGCCAGGCATTATCTTGACTTTTTAAAGCTCTGCATAAAGGCAGTAAAATAAAACGAAGGCCAGGGGAAAGAGCTCTCCGGCAGGCCTGTCCACAGGACAATGCCTTTTCCGTCTTCTTTCTATCGCAGCGGGGCACCCGGAAGTCCGGCAACCTTTGTTCCATTGAGCGGCACAGCCGATTGACTTTCCAACTCCCTATACAACCCTATCACCGCGAGAGTGGAAACAGGAATAGTGATCACCAGCCCCACCAGCAGACAGACAGCTCCTGCAATATTAAAACAAAAGATCAATAAAGCAAAACAGAATAAATCCCACGTTTTTTCCTCAGTCATTTTCCAGCTTGTACTGAAAGCCTCTTTGATGGACATTTCTTTATCCAGCAGAAGATAGAAAACGAACTGCAGTCTTATTCCAAGATAAACCCCCGGAAAAATAAATAACAGCAGCCCGACAATGAAAATTAGGCCATACAGAAAGTTTGAAAGCATAAAACGAATAAAAGTTAAAAAATCCGCAATACAACCCCTCTTTGTATCATCAAAGACATTGATAAAAGTCATAAGCAAAAAAATCTGGATAAAAGTATCAAGAATAGTCTTTAAAACATATTTCAATATGTTCGCATCTTTAAAAAAATTCTCCATGGCAAAACTAAATAAAACCGAAATCAAAACCATTAAAAACGCCCTTAACAAAACCGTTCCATAGCTCTGTTTAAACTTTTCCCATCCGCTCTTTATATAGTCAGAAGTATTAATCACAACCCCTCCTTTTATCTTTAATTTGATCCGACCCTCTGCAAATCTTGCAACGGCCTGTATGAAAGAGATCTTTACACAAATCCATAAAATTGGCCAACAAGATCATGATACGGGTCTTATATTTTCCACCCCTGCTGTTTTATTAATCCTGTAAAGGGGCATAGATTAAGTCAATCCTCTCCCTTATATGTAGAGGCGATTCATGACAAGAAACACAGGGGCACGGGGAGAGCCTGCTATTCGTTAATCCGCATATTACATGAAAAAACTTTATTCTTGATCAGAGCCGTAGAGACGCACGGCCGTGTGTCTCTACCTCGTACGTCTCTACAAACAAAATAATCATTATCCCCAACGGTAATCATATTTCCCCTTCAATTACCTTTCTCAAAATGGATTCTTCAATTCCTCCAGATCATCATTTAAGTGGCTCTGGTTATTCTCATCATTATCCCAATTTTTCGGATTATTTATAATATATTCACGAATCCCATGCAGTTCCTTTTCATTACGAATAATACGATCATAAAAACGAGGTTGCCAGACAGGTATTCGTAAGGCGTTTCGTGAT
Organism: uncultured bacterium; assembly: GCA_964443875.1. Classification (GTDB taxonomy): domain Bacteria; phylum Auribacterota; class JAFGBW01; order JAFGBW01; family JAFGBW01; genus CAYUET01. The sequence goes on from CAYUET010000005.1 coordinate 67,090, forward strand.
TCGTTGATTTTTTTTGTCACCGCAGATTTAAAACCGGCGACAAATGAGGATATGGATCGTTTTTCCCGTTGTCGTAGAGACGCACGGCCGTGCGTCTCTACCTTATGCGTCTCTACCTCGTGCGTTTCTATTATTGGAATATCGTTTTGCCTGTTATTTGATCCATTGTTTTTATCAATCACCACAATGGAATGGATATGATTGGGCATAATGCAACAGGAATCACAAAACAATTCAGAACGGATTTCAAATGATTTCAGCCATTCGGTTTCAACAATTTTTCCAATTTCTGACAATTCTATTTTTACATCCCTTATTTGCCCCAGAATACATTCCCGGTTTCTTGTACAAAAAGTGATAAAATAAAAACCATTGGATGAATAATCCCAATTTTTCAAACGGGCAGATTCAACACGGTATTTGTCATTATATAAGGTCATGTTTCATTCCATTAAAATCTTACAGAAGCGATGAGGGCAACGCATGACGTAACGTATGGGGAGAGACGCACGGCCGTGCGTCTCTACAACGGGCGTTTCCACAAATGAAATATGAATTATCATCAACGGTAATACTATCTCCCCTTCAATTCCATCTTTGTCGTTATAAAACCCTATCCATTACAAACAACATCTCCATTGCTTCACCTAATTTCTTTTGGCATGACCCTCAGCTTAGGAATGACTTTGCTTTTTGTGCCCATAATTTCGATCTTCCTGTTCAAAAAATTTATAACACCATACAAATAAAGTGGATAAATTAAAACTAAAATGTTTTCAGTGGAATGGATTCAGAAAACAGAAAGTCATGGATACCGGAATTACCCATCCCGCAATGCAATGGAGGGAGAAGGTTCGGAATGACACACTTGGATAAACCGGGGGATGCCCCGGTTCGACGATCAGGCGGCGTTTAAAACCGGTGTTACGAAATATTCATGATTCCCGGATTCATTTCCGGAATTGGCGTTCAATACTTTCAGATATAAATTTGTATGGCGCTGAGTTAAAGCCTGCAGGGAAAATTTATCCATGACGAATTGTCTTCCATTGACCCCCACCCGGGTTCTTTCCTGGGGATTTTCAAGCAGATATTTGATTTTCCCGGCAAAAGCCTTATGGTCATTCAGTTTTATCAGAAACCCTGTTTCATTATTAACGATGGCATTCGGAACCCCGCCCACGGAGTAGGCGATGACAGGCAGCTGCATGGAAGAGCCTTCAATCAGCACCCGTCCCAGCCCTTCACTTTTGGTAGGCAGGACAACCATGGCTGATTTTGAATACTGCTCCTTCATTCCCTGCTGGGTTAACGCGTCTAAAAAAACAAAGTGCTTATCAAGGCCCAGTTTTGAAATCTGATCCTTTAACTGCTGCTTTAAACCGGGGGTCTGCTCTTCCCCTGAAAAAACAAACTGAAAATCGACATTTTCATGATATAAAATTTCAGCAATCTTTACGCAGTCTTCATGACCTTTTTGCCCGCTGATTCTGGCAGGCAGATACAGTTGATTGCTGGTTAAATCGATTTGGGGCTGAGAAAAGAAATCCGTGTCCACGCCGTCAGATAAGGAGATGAATTTCGTGCCCAGAAAGGCCGGAACTTTTTCATCCGACACCCCTGAAACAGCAGAGGAAAGAGAAATTAATTTTTTGGTCTGGGACAAATTCAATTTGTTATTGTCACCGTGGTTCTGCAGGATGATCGGAATTCCCTGCACTGCTTCAGCCAGAACCAGACTGTCGTAGACGTCGACAGAATGAATCACGGTTAAATCAATCTTGTAATCCTTCAGAAGCTCCCTCACTTTTTCCTTAAGCAGTTCCGGATTCTGGGAGGATCGCTTATAGTATTCATTCACAAAAGGGATGTTTTTAAAGAGGTTTGAAAAAAAGGGAATTTCCAGAATGTCACGGGCCAGAGTTGTTAAATTAAACTTCAGGAGTATTTTGTATATTTGATCAAAAATTTTTTTATTTTTCTTATCCGATGATTGAAGCTGATATTTTCTGGGCACAGGAACACTGACCAGGGTTCCCAAACCTATTTTCTCTTTCTTTACCCTTAAATCCGCTTCATCTGTAAAATAGAGCTGAATAATCTGCATCCTGTTTTTCCTGAGTAAGGAAGCGTTCAAATCCTTAAGATAACTTTCCAGCCCCCCTTTTGTATCGTAGCTTTTGGCGAATCTTAAAAGGGTTTTCCCGGCTAATTCCCCGCCGGATTCATCGGATTCAAGAAAATGAACACCGCTTAAAGGGGCCAGACAATGAGAGGAGGCGAATGAAAAAAAATCAAACGCTAAAAAACTCAATAAGAGTACGATGAAATAGGAATATAAAAATCTTTTTTGCATTTAAATACTTACCACTGGATTTCCAAAAAGTCAATATGGCCCGTGTACTGCATCCGGAAAAATTCACGACTGAGCATGGATTCCGGAGTCAAGCTCCGGAATGACGGAAGAAAGACATGGATTCCGGAGTTGCCTATCCCGTAATGAAATGGATACAAGCTCCGGAATGACAGGCAGTTCAATTTATAATTCCACCCGCCGCAGGCGCAGCGAATTGGTAATCACCGAAACCGAGCTGAAGCTCATGGCCGCTGCTGCGATGATGGGCGAGAGCAATATTCCGAAAAAGGGATACAAAACCCCGGCGGCAATGGGAATGCCCAGGGAGTTATAAATAAAGGCAAAGAATAAATTCTGCCGGATATTCTTCATAGTAGCGAGGCTTAATCGTCTGGCTCTGACGATCCCCTGCAGATCCCCCTTTACCAGAACAACTCCTGCACTCTCCATGGCGATATCCGTCCCTGTGCCCATGGCAATCCCCACCTGGGCCTGCGCCAGCGCAGGGGCATCGTTAATCCCGTCACCCGCCATGGCCACAATACGGCCTTCCGCCTGAATCTGCTTGATATGAGTTGCTTTCTGTTCTGGCAATACCTCCGCATGAACCTGGTCGATCCCCAGTTTTTCAGCAACCGCTTTTGCCGTGGTTTGGCTGTCGCCGGTAAGCATGACGATTTTCATTCCTTCCGCATGCAGATCCCGGATGGCATTCAGGGTGAACTCTTTGACAGGATCCGCAACCCCGATTCTTCCGGCGGGTTTGCCGTTTATAGCGATCAGCATAACGGTCTGACCTTCCCTGCGCTGCGGGTCTGCCTGCTGCGATAAACTGTCCGCATTGATGCCAAGGCCTTCCAAAAATTTTGCATTCCCTGCAGCCACCGGATATCCGGCCACCTCCCCTGTGACCCCCTTGCCTGTAACAGACCGGAAGTTACTGACCTTCAGAAGCCCGATGCCGTCTTCTTCCGCGCCCTTGACAATGGCTTCTGCCAGGGGGTGCTCGCTCCCGCGCTCAAGGCTTGCAGCTATGCGTAATATTTCCTCTTCCGTAAACCCCGGTTCAGCCTCAACGGACACAAGCTTTGGCTTGCCCTGAGTCAGGGTGCCGGTCTTGTCCACCACCAGGGTATCGACTTTTTCCAGGATCTCAAGGGCTTCGGCATTCTTGATCAGCACTCCGGCCAAAGCGCCGCGGCCTGTGCCGACCATGATGGAAATGGGAGTCGCAAGCCCTAATGCGCAGGGGCAGGCAATGATAAGCACGGCAACCGCATTCACAACCGCATGGGCCAGGCGGGGCTCAGGCCCCCACACCCACCAGGCCATAAAGGCAAGAGCGGCAGCGCTGATTACAAAAGGCACAAAATAACCGGCCACCACGTCAGCCAGTTTCTGAATGGGCGCACGGGAGCGCTGCGCCTCAAACACCATTTTAACAATGTGGGCCAAAAGGGTATCGGAACCGACTTTCTCAGCCTTCATGAATAAGCTGCCTGTACCGTTAACGGTCGCGCCGATCAATTTCACCCCAGTAAATTTTGTCGCAGGCATGGATTCTCCTGTGACCATGGATTCGTCCACATGGCTTTCGCCGTCAGTAACTATCCCATCTACGGGAATTTTCTCTCCGGGGCGGACACGCAGAATATCTCCAGCTTTTACCTGATCCAGAGGGATATCTTCTTCTGATCCATCTTTCCGTACAATGCGGGCTGTTTTCGGAGCAAGGCTCATTAATAGTTTAATAGCGGCATGGGTTCGGGAGCGGGCACGCAATTCAAGGACCTGCCCGAGAAGAACAAGGGCTATAATCATGGCGGCTGCCTCAAAATACACATCCACCCCGCCCCCGTGCATCTGCATAAGGGAAGGAAAGATCTGTGGAAAAAATAAGGCAATAACGCTGTAGCCCCAGGCAACCGAGACCCCCAGGGTAATCAACGTAAACATGTTGAGGGCTAAGGTCTGTACAGATTGCCAGCCCCGGACAAAAAAAGGCCAGCCCCCCCAGAGGATCACAGGAGTTGCAAAGGCAAATTCAATCCATTGAACGGCCTTCATGAAAAGGCGATCAGGTAACCACGCAGGCCTCATGTCTGAAATCATGGCCAGAACAAAAACGGGCAGAGCCAGGGCAAGACAAAACCAGAAACGGCGGCTCATATCGACAAGTTCTTCATTGTTTTCCTCAAGGGTGAACTCCGCCGGTTCCAGGGCCATTCCGCACTTAGGGCAGATGCCCGGCCCCGCCTGCTCCACCTCAGGGTCCATGGGGCAGGTGTAACGGATTGATTTATCTTCTGCTTTTACAGGAGGAGAATTTTTTATATTCAGAACCTGTTCAGGATTTCTTTTGAACTTTTCAAGGCAGTGACCGCAGCAGAAATAATACTCTTTGCCTGCATAAACAAAATGATATTGGGAATCAGGGGAGGACACCATATTGCAGACAGGGTCTCTGTGCTGCTCTTCTGTATTCAGTTCCTTATTCATGGCCTTCCTTTAGAAGCTTCTACAGCTTCCTTATGCGATAACATCATTAATTTTTTTGAATGCCTGTTTAAACCTTTGGCTGAATTTTCAAATAAACCGGACAGGATTGAATTATATTCCTTTTTGCAGGCCTCTTCCATTTCAAAATGTATCGAATGTCATTCCGAACGAACGTGAAAAATCTGAATTTCCAGCTCAGCTCGAAATGACTAGCCGCAGTATACTGCGGGGAATTAAACCCCTAGAGATTAAAATATCGATTTACTTATTTCCAATTATTGCTATTTTTCCTGTCAACGATTGGGGAGCCCGTGAAACGGTGCTGAGAGTTCTGATAAAATCAGATGACCCGTATAACCTGAACCGGATAATGCCGGCGGAGGGAGCTGAGTCGTGTCGTTCTTCTCAATTTCTCTTCCCGGTGCCAACACTGGGAACGTATGAAATCCAAAAATCTGTATCTGGTGCTCACCAGCGATTGCTGCGGGGGGCGTGATCCGCTTCACGTGGCAAAAGAAGCGCTTAAGGCAGGCGTAGACATTCTGCAGATGCGTGAAAAAAACAAATCCCGGCCTGAACTTTTATCCTTCGGGAAAAAACTTTCACACCTGTGCAGGGAATCCGGCGCGCTTTTCATTGTGAATGATGATCCGCTTCTCGCTCAAGAACTTGAGGCCGACGGCGTCCATCTGGGGCAGGAGGATCTGCTCATTTATCCGCTCACTGAAACACGCAGGCTTTTAGGCAGGGATAAACTCATCGGACTTTCAACCCATTCCCTGGAACAGTTTAAAAAAGCCAATGAGCAGGATTTTGATTATCTGGCCTTTGGCCCTGTGTTTCCAACCAAAACCAAGGATTATTTCATCGGCACAAACGACCTGGAAGAGGTCTTAAAAATCGCCCTCAAGCCCGTCGTCCTGATCGGCGGAATCACGCTTTGCAACATCCCCGAACTGACGTCTCGGAAGGTCAGAAACATCGCCATGATCCGGGCCATCACCGAAGCTACAGATATCGCGCAGGCAGTACGGCAATTCAAGGAGGTTTTATGAAACTCAAAATCAACGGGTGCGAGCAGGAAATTCACGAAGCCCAAACACTCGAAGCACTGGTGAAAGAAAAACAACTGGTCACAAACCATATCGTCATCGAACTCAATGCGCAAATTATCCCCAGAGAGCAATGGCCTGAAACCCGGCTCAACAAAGGGGACTGCCTTGAAATCGTAAGCTTTGTAGGAGGAGGATAACCATGAATGATTTTCTCGAAATCGCAGGAAAAAAAATCAAAAACAGGCTTTTTATGGGCACGGGCAAATTCGGAGACAACCGCCTGATCCGTCCGGTGCTCGAAAAATCAGGCGCTGAAATCGTAACCGTGGCGCTTCGCCGGGTGGATGATTCCCAAGGCGACGAAAACATCCTGAATTTCATCCCGAAGGAATGCCTGCTGATGCCCAATACTTCAGGCGCCCGCACGGCCGAAGAAGCCGTAAGGATCGCACGCCTGGCCAAAGCCGCGGGAGCCGGAAACTGGATCAAGATCGAAGTCATCAACAACAACAGATATCTCCTGCCGGACAACGACGAAACGCTTAAAGCCGTTGAAATCCTTGCAAAGGAAGGTTTCGTGGTACTGCCCTACATGCTGCCGGATCTCTATGCGGCAAAGCGCATGAGGGATGCGGGCGCTGCCGCCGTGATGCCTCTGGGTTCCTGCATCGGCTCCAACCGGGGGCTTAAGACAAAGGAAATGGTCAGAATCATGATCCGTGAACTCACTGTGCCGGTGATCGTGGATGCCGGGCTGGGCATGCCCTCCGAGGCCGCCGAATGCATGGAAATAGGCTGCGGAGCCGTTCTCGTCAATACGGCAATTGCCACGGCAAAAGACCCTGTGGAAATGGCAATCGCCTTCAGTGAAGGTGTGCGCGCAGGCAGACGCGCCTTTTTTGCAGCCTCAGGCTTTGTCGGAGAAACGGCAAACGCCTCCTCCCCGCTTACCGATTTTTTAAGAGAGGAAAATTAAAACCATGAGCTTTTATTCCCTCATTGAAAAATACCGCGGGTTTGATTTTAAAAAGGCGTTCCGGGAAATCAGCCCCTATGAAGCCAAAGCCGCGATTTTCTCAGATTCTTCAGATGAAAAACGGCTGCTCGCACTCTTATCCCCGGCAGCCGGATTGTTCCTGGAAGAAATGGCAGGCGAGGCCCAAAAACTGACCGTGCAGCACTTCGGCCGCTCCATGCAGATGTATACCCCGATGTATCTCTCGGATTTCTGCGAAAACCGCTGTATCTATTGCGGATATCAGGCGGGAAACACGATCCCCCGAAAAACACTTTCCCTGGAGGAAGCGGAAAAAGAAGCGGCCTGCATTGCGGATTTAGGGTTCAGACATATTCTCCTTCTCACCGGTGAATCCCGGATCAAAAGCCCTGTTTCCTACATCGGCCAATGTGTAAAACTTCTGAAACAATATTTTTCCTCTGTCTCCGTGGAAGTATATCCCCTGACCCAGGCCGAATATGAGGAACTGATTGAGGCGGGCGTATGCGGACTCACCGTTTATCAGGAAACGTATGACGAGGCAACCTATGACAGAGTTCATCTTCAGGGCCCGAAAAAAAATTATTGCAACCGCCTGGATGCCCCGGAGCGCGGCGGGGCCGCGGGCATGCATTTCCTCAACATCGGTGCGCTTCTGGGCCTGGGAAACTGGCAGACAGACGCCTTTTTCATGGGACTCCATGCCCTTTATCTGCAGGAACTTTTCCCCGGCTGCGAAATCGGCGTCTCGGTTCCGCGAATGAGGCCCCATGAAGGCAGCTTTCAGCAGGTCTCAAGGGTGAGCGATACAAACCTGGTTCAGATCATCACCGCCCTGCGTCTTTTTTTACCAAAAGCCTCCATTGCCCTCTCCACCCGCGAGGAAAAAACGTTCAGGAATCATCTGATTCCCTTAGGCATCACCATGATGTCCGCCTCCTCCAGCACAGGGGTCGGCGGGCATACTCAGTCAGAAGGGGGGGGATTAAAACAGTTTGAAATTTCCGATACCCGAACTCTCGAGGAAGTCAGGCAGGCGATCCGTTTCGCCGGGTATCAGCCTGTCTTGAAAAACTGGTCATGAACGATTTTGAGAAAACCCTGCTTTCCCGGTTCGGGGAAAAGAATCTTTCAAAAATCCAGTCCGTAAAAATCGGCATTGCCGGAGCGGGCGGGCTTGGCTCCAACTGCGCCTTTAATCTGGTCCGGGCGGGCTTCAGACGCTTTACGATCATTGATTTTGACAGAATCGATCCTTCCAATTTAAACCGGCAGTTTTATTTTTATGACCAGGTGGGCATGCCCAAAGTCCGGGCTCTGGAAAAGAATTTAAAACGGATCAATCCGGATATTGACGGGGAATTCATCGAAAGAAAGATCAATGCAGACAATATCTGTGAATTATTCCGGGAATGCGACATTGTTGCAGAAGCGTTTGACAGGCCGGAATACAAAAGTCTCTTTGTTGAAAAACTTCTGAATACCGGAAAGTTTCTGGTCTGCGCTTCAGGGCTTGCCGGGTGGGGAAATTCAGATGCCATAAACGTCCGGCGGATCAAAAGCAACCTGGTCATGATCGGGGACCAAGTCAGTGATTTTCAAAAAGCCGTACCGCTTTCCCCCAGGGTCAATATCGTTGCCGCCAAACAGGCCGATGAGATACTTGCCTTTGTGCTAAGCCGTTTATATTTTTGCCATTAACCCTCTACGGATGAAGGTATGGATACAGGAATTTTATCCCGCAATGTCCTGGGGGCAAGGTTTTGATATGACGGAAAAAAGAGAGATTTTGTGCCCCTGCAGTCCTTGACTAAGGCTTATTCCGGGGGTAGACTCTGCTATAGATATAGACCTTTGCTGCAATCCCCTTCATTTGAAGTAACCTGCATCACAAAACGGCATTAGAAAGAAACATGAAAATAACGCTTATAAAAATATTTTTTGCATTTTATTTATTCAGTCCTCTCTTCCTGGGGGCTGAAGAAACCCCTCTTGCGCCCAGATCACAGATTGAATTCCTGTCTGTGGATGAAAATTTTTCATCCGTATTCCGGGTGAATTCGTTTTCCCCTGACCGGATGAACCTGGCGCCCAAGTCACAAATGCATTCCCTGGCTGAATTAAACAGGAATGCCGCGGCCCTTTTAAAAAACTATTATGATTTCATTTCCCAAAGGGAGGCCTTTCACTCCTTCAACGACGAAAAGGAAACACAGGCCTTTTTATTCGGGATGAACAACTGGTTCGGGACCAATGAACTCATCACCGGGTACAAGGAACATCTGGAGGG
>CAYUET010000005.1:76296-132803 GCA_964443875.1 uncultured bacterium
AAAACGGGGTCTACATCGGGGTGGGTTACGGAGGCCAGAATTTCTCAAAGCTCTGCCACGGAAATTTTGACGAGGCCATCATCATTGATGTGAATCCCTTTGTGACCGAGATTTATATGCCCATGAGAGCCCTGCTTATCAGCCGCTGCGAAACAAGGGCGGAGTATCTTTCAACGGTTTACGGAATCCGGCTCGATGAAAAAACAGGGGCTGAACTGAAAAACGCCTCTCTCGGGGAAATCGATGAGGTTCTGTCTGCCAGAAAGAATCTCCGGGACAACGCCTTTATTGAGGAAACCGGGAAGGAGATCATCGCACTCTTTCCGGATTCACTGAAAGCCCAGGCTGAAAAACTATGGAATAAATACGCTTATACCCCGGCCATTTACCGGGGCATTGTCAGAAGCATGAAGCAGGAGGAAAGCTGGCTTCAAGATGAAGAATCCTATGCCAAAATCCGCAACATGATTCTGCAGAATAAAATCAAGGGGATAACAGGCAACTGGCTGTCAAAGGGCTTTACGGACAAGATCTCCTCGTATATTCAGGGGCAGGAAAAAGAAACCTCTGTTGTCTACATTTCGAATATTACGGAATGGGTCAAGCGGAATACTCTTCATGCCAATGAGCAGCTGTCCCTTCTTTTCAGCAACATCCAGTCCTTTCAGCTGAAAAAGGATGCCCTGATTATCGGAAATGAAAACAGCAAATATTTCATGATGAACACGGAGGATTTAAAAACCTTTATGAGCCGCTTGGCCGATGTTCTTCAGGCAAGCCGGAACTTAATCAACAGAGCCTCCTGACCTTCCCTATTAACTCAAAGGCGGATTCCTGCTTCTTTATTGAACAGGCTCTCTCATAATCGTTATTTTTTTATCCATTATTCTTCACCTTGCAAACACTTGCAACGCAATTGCGTTTTACACTCAAAATTTTAAAAATAGTCAGCCAGAAAAAATTGTGGTAAAAAACTAAGCTCATTTTGTTTTTTAAAAATAAAAAAATGATTGGAAATGAAAATAAAATTCGAAGGATTTATAACGGAAGTGACAGGGAATGAGGCAACGGTTCGATTATCCGAACACAGCGAATGCGCTCAATGCGGAAACTGCAGCGGAAAGGATGCCTCTGCAATAAAGGCTTTAAACCCCATTCACGCCAAACCGGGTCAACAGGTGATTGTTGAAAAGGAAGACCAGAACCTGATCCATTCGGCCTTCATTATTTTCGTTCTTCCTTTATTATCCCTTTGTGCCGGGGCTGGCCTGGGGTATGGGCTCTCCCTTCTGGTTGACACGCCACCGTTTTCCACTTCATCGGCCGCAGGAATCCTGCTTTTTTTTCCGTCTCTTTTCTTCATCAGGAAATATGACAGAAAAATGCAAAATGTTCCTGAAACGCCTGTAATCGTGGGCTTAAAAACTTAAAAACAGTATGACAAAAGGAGTATCGTTGTAATGTTTAAAACCCGCTGGGGAATACATCCGGCTGAAAACAAGACAGTGACCGGAGAAAAACAGATCCTCCCGGGGGAAATTCCCCTTAAGGTCACAATCCCTTTACGGCAGCATCTTGGAAATATGGCGAAGCCCGTTGTGGCAAAAGGCGATACCGTTAAAAAAGGTCAGCTGATCGCTTCGGCTGACGGCCCGGTTTCAGCCAATATTCATTCCTCCATTTCAGGCAAAGTGACGGATATTCTCAATAAGCCTCATCCGGTCTACGGGGACTGCCCGTCCATTCTCATTGAATCCGACGGTCTGGATCAATGGGTTGAGGGGCTTCCTCTGGAACGCGACTGGAAAGCCATGACTCCCGAAGAAATGGTTTCCCATATCAAGGACGCAGGGATTGTGGGCATGGGAGGAGCCGCCTTCCCCACTCATGTCAAGCTTCTGCCTGTCAAAGACGGGGCCATTGACACCCTGATCATCAATGCCGCGGAATGCGAACCCTTCCTGACTTCCGACCATAGAACCATGCTCGAATATACGGATCAGATTGTCACCGGTACAGAAATCATTACAAAAATTCTCGGAGTTGAAAAGGTGATCATCGGTATCGAGGACAATAAAAACGACGCCTTTCTCAAATTAACCAGGGCCTTTATGGAGTCCAATGTCACCGTGGTCAAAGTGCCCACCCGCTACCCCCAGGGGGCTGAAAAAATGCTAATTAAAACACTTGTGAACAGGGAGGTTCCTGCCAACAAAAGACCCGTTCACGTGGGAATCGTAGTTCAGAACGTGGCCACTATCGTGGCCATCTGTGACGCGGTGACAAGCGGAATTCCCCTCATTGAACGGGTGGTGACGGTCAGCGGAGGCGCCATCAAAGCGCCCAAAAATATCAGGCTGAAAGTCGGAACCTCCTTTGCCGATGCCATCAACATGTGCGGAGGTTTTAGAAGAGTGCCGAGCAAGGTGATCATGGGTGGCCCCATGATGGGGATTTCCCAGTATACCCTGGAGGTTCCGGTGATCAAGGGAACTTCCGGAATCCTGGCCTTAAGCAAAAAAAATGTCCAGGTCGGCCGTGAAGTCGCCTGCATCCGCTGCGGCCGATGCATCAAGAACTGCCCCATGGGACTCAACCCCAGCATGCTTTCCACGCTCGGCGAACGTGAACGCTTTGAGGAAGCCGCTGAAGAATACTACCTGCTGGACTGCATTGAATGCGGGTCGTGCAGCTACAATTGTCCGGCACACCGCAATATTGTCCACTACATCAAGTATGCTAAAAAACTCTGGACTGAAAAGTCTTCCAAAGAAAAGGGCAGGACTGAATGAATACCATAGAAAAAATCCCGGACGAACACAAAAAGGAGCAGATCATGAATGTTTCGGCTGCGCCGCACATTCATGCCACGGACTCCATTGAAAAAATCATGTGGACCGTGGTTCTTGCCCTGCTTCCGGCCATGTGTTTTTCCGTTTATCATTTCGGGACAAAAGCCTTAGTTCTCCTTCTGGTCTGCGGCACAAGCGCGGTCTTATTCGAAATGCTCGTACTCCTGATGCGTCACCGGTACCTCGGGCAGGCCTTTGACGGGTCCGCCTTTCTGACCGGAGTGCTCCTGGCCATGTGCCTTCCCTCCACGGTTCCGCTCTACATTCCTGTAACAGGAACTTTCATCGCCATCGTCATGGCCAAGCACTCCATGGGAGGGCTCGGGTACAACATCTTCAATCCGGCGCACATCGGCCGCGCCGCCCTTCTGGTTTCCTGGCCCATTGCCATGACCACCTGGAGCCCCATGGCTTCAAAAGCGGCCGGGGCTGTCGATGCCGTAACCACGGCCACCCCCTTAAGCATCCTCAAATATCAGGGCTATGACAGGCTCATCGAGACCTTCGGAAGCCCGGAAGCCCTCTACAAGGCCCTTTTCTTCGGACAGCGCAACGGCTGCATCGGAGAAACCTCCACGCTGCTGCTGCTGCTGGGCGGAATGCTTCTCATCTATAAAGGCTACATCGACTGGATCGTTCCGGTCGTCATGATCCTGGGAGTCGGGCTTCTGTCCTGGACCTTCGGCCCGCACGGTCTTTTCACCGGGGATCCTTTTTTCCACATGATGGCGGGAGGGCTCGTGATCGGGGCCTTCTTTATGGCCACCGACATGGTCACCACCCCCATCACCCGCAAGGGAAGAATCCTCTTTGCCGCAGGATGCGCCGCGCTTACCGTGCTTATCCGCCTTCTCGGCGGCTATCCGGAGGGGGTCTGCTATTCCATTCTGCTGATGAACAGTGTAACCCCCCTGATCGATCATTACACCATGCCCAAAGCCTTTGGACGGAGAGGAGCTTAAGCCATGGATCATCCTGCCCAGCCGGAAGTCTCTGTTGTTAAAATCGCCATGAATCTCTTCACCGCCTGTCTCGTCTCCGGAATCCTGATCGCTCTTGTAAATTATTTCACTGCGGATACGGCGGCCCGAAAAGCCCTTGAAATGAAAAATGAAGCCATGAGAAACCTGATTGCCGAAGCCGACCGTTTTGAACCCGTGAAACAAAAGAAAGGCTGGTACAGGGCCTTTACCGGAAAACACTCCAGCGGACTCATTCTTCCCTCCGAGGCCAAAGGGTACGGAGGCGTGCTGAAACTCCTTGTCGCCGTGGGGCCGGAAGGTACGGTAAAAAACTTCAGCATCCTGGACAGCCGTGAAACCCCGGGACTCGGTGATAAAGCAGGCAAAGAACCCTTCAAGGGACAGCTCATCGCCAAACCCCTTTCGCATCTTGAAGTCACCAAGGACCCTTCGGATACGGTTCATATTCACGCCATCAGCGGAGCGACCATCACCTCCAAAGCCGTAACCCTTGGGATAAAAAAAGCCGTTATTTCCGCCATGGACTATATGAAGGATACCCCGCATGAATGAACTATGGACTATTTTCAAAAAAGGGCTGATCTCCGAAAATCCGGTGTTTGTCCTGGCCCTGTCGCTCTGCCCTGCGCTGGCCGTCACCACGACAACCCTGAATGCCCTCACCATGGGACTTGCGGTTCTTTTCGTGATCACCATGAACAACGTGGTCGTCTCCCTGATCCGGAACCTCGTAAACCCCAAAGTCCGGGTCCCCATCTACATCACCTCCATCGCCACCATTGTCACCGTGGTGGAGCTGATCCTCAAAGCCTATTTTCCCCACCTCCATGCGGAACTCGGGATCTACCTTCAGCTGATTGTGGTGTTTGCCATTATTCTTGCCAGGGCCGAGGTCTTTGCCTCCAAAAACAGGGTTATTCCCTCCTTCTTTGACGGACTCGGCATGGGCTCGGGTTTTCTTCTGGCCATGGTGATTGTCGGCGTCATCCGCGAGCTTCTGGGCAACGGAACCCTTCTCGGACATCCCGTAATGTGGGAAGGCTATAATCCCGCCCTGATTATGATTCTTCCCCCCGGAGCCTTCATCCTGATCGGGTATCTGGTGGGTGCCACCCGGATGATCAACGGATATTTTGAAAAACGCAATAAACTTAAAGGAGAAAACAGATGAGCGAATATCTCCTCCTTTTCGCCGGCACAGTTCTTATCAACAATTTTGTTCTGACCCGCTTCCTCGGGCTCTGCATTTTTTTCGGCGTCTCCGGCAGCCTCAATGCCTCCATCGGCATGGGCATGGCCGTGACTTCCGTGATCACCATCACCTCCATCCTGGCCTGGCTGGTCTACAATTTCGTCCTGCTCCCCTTTCATCTGACTTTTTTGACCACGGTTGTCTTCGTCATCCTGATTGCAAGTTTTGTTCAGTTTCTTGAAATCGTCATCCGCCGTTTCGCCCCGACCCTTTATAAAATGTGGGGCATCTATCTTCTTCTGATTGCCACGAACTGCGTGGTTCTGGGCGTCCCCCTTTTGAATGTGGAATCCCATTTTTCCTTCCTGAAAAGCATTGTTCACGCCGTGGGATCTGGCATCGGTTTCGCCCTGGCCATCATTCTCATGGCCAGCCTGCGTGAAAAACTAAAACTGGCCGATGTCCCCAAACCCCTGGAAGGCCTCGGAATCGCCTTTATTCTGGCGGGTTTTCTTTCCCTTTCCTTCCTCGGTTTTTCCGGGATGATCAAAATTTAAAAACAGGAGCTGCTGTTCATGGTTACCGCAATTATGATTATTGTCCTTATGGGAATTATCGGGCTGATATTCGGTTTCATCCTGGGCTTTGCCAACAAAAAAATGGCCATTGAGCTTAATCCCATGATCCACCTCGTCGAAGAGGTCCTCCCCAAGGGACAATGCGGCGCCTGCGGCTTTCCCGGCTGCCAGGCCTATGCGGAAGCGGTTGTGACTCTGCCCTCGGTTGCCCCCAATCTCTGCGCCCCCGGAGGCGTGAAAGTGGCCAAAATGGTCGCCGACCTCACCGGTAAAAAAGCGAAGGAAATCGAGCCCCGGGTGGCGCATGTGCGCTGCGCCCTTCCCATCAATCTGGCCAAAAGGAAATATGTCTATACCGGAATCAGCGACTGCGTGGCGGCAAGCCTCCTTCACCTCGGCCCCAAGGACTGCCAGTACGGCTGCATCGGCTTCGGCACCTGCGTAAAAGCCTGCCATTTCAAGGCTATTACCTTAAGGGAGGACGGGCTCCCCGTGATCAACACGGCCCTGTGTACAGGCTGTGCCCGTTGTGAAATCGTCTGCCCGAAAAAAATCATTGAAATGATTCCGGCCCAGTACAAGGTCACCGTCAATTGCAATTCCAGAAACAAGGCCGTGGTTGC
Organism: uncultured bacterium; assembly: GCA_964443875.1. Classification (GTDB taxonomy): domain Bacteria; phylum Auribacterota; class JAFGBW01; order JAFGBW01; family JAFGBW01; genus CAYUET01. The sequence goes on from CAYUET010000005.1 coordinate 82,525, forward strand.
AAGAAAACACTGCTCCGTCCCATGCATCGGATGCGGAATCTGCGCCAAAAGCTGCCCTTTCAACGCCATTAAGATTGAAAATAACCTGGCCGTTGTGGATACGAAAATCTGCGTCACCATGAAATGCGCCAACCCCCTTTGTCTGGCCAAATGCCCCACAGGAGCGATCAGGGGAAGATAACTTCCCGCCCTCCTGAAACCGCCCCGAAAATCCTTCATTTTAATCTGGACGGAACCCCTTCAAATCGGTTTGATGAATCCTCAAAAGGGACCCCGGAGGATCCAGGGCTCCGCAAAAACCTCAAAACGTTTAGGGAAAATTCTGATTATATGCTGAAAAATCTTCATCAAAACAAAAAGACGCATTCCTCTCAACAAACCCTCCACCTTCCCGTGAGCTGAAAACATGCCGAGGCGCCTCAAATATTTTTTGATCATTCTTGCTTCTCTGCTCCTGTGGCTCCTGACCGCCCTTTTTTCCATGGGCGTCGGTACCCTGGATATGACCTTCTCCGAGTCCCTCCGCGCCCTTTTGAATTCCGCCGAATCCATGCAGAGCATTATTCTGCTGAAAGTCAGACTCCCCCGGATCCTTCTGGGCCTCTTTGTCGGAGGAGCTCTTGGCATTTCCGGGCTGATTCTTCAGAGCCTTTTCAGAAACCCCCTTGTGGAGCCTTATACCCTGGGAATCTCCGGCGGGGCGTCCCTCCTGGTCTGCCTCAACATGCTTCTGGGACTGCATTATCAATCCGTTTATTCCTCCCCTGTTTTCGGATTTGCAGGATCACTCCTGACCATTTTTCTGCTTTATTCCCTCGGGAGAAAAAAAGGAATTCTTTCCGTAAATCACATTCTCCTCTCAGGCGTCATGATCAGTTTCATCACCTCTTCCGCCATCATGCTCATCATGTCCCTTGCCAAAATGGAAAACCTGAGCGGAATGGTATTCTGGATCATGGGTTCCCTGGACGAACCCTCGGCGGAACTGATCGTCTGCATGTGCCTTGTCTCTCTTCTCGGCTGCTTCTTTTCCCTTTTCTTTGTCATGGATATGAATGCCTTTCTTCTCGGGGAGGAGGAGGCACGACACCTCGGCGTGAATACCGAAAAAACCAAAACCATTCTTTTTCTCCTTTCCTCATTTCTCACCGGGACTTCCGTTGCTGTTGCAGGGGTAATCGGTTTTGTCGGGCTTATGGTTCCCCATGTGCTTAAACTTTTTCTGGGCAGTGATCACCGGATTCTTCTGCCGCTCACCTTTCTTTTCGGCGGAATTTTTCTTGCCTTAAGCGACGCCCTGGCCAGAACCCTCATCTCCCCCCTGGAGCTTCCCGTCGGCGTCATTACCGGCCTTGCCGGAGGGATCCTCTTCCTGATCCTTTTCTACAGAAAGGCGGCTTAAAAAAATGAATGCCGGCCCTCCCCTTTTTAAACTCCAAAATCTTGTCTGCGGCTACCCCGGTTTTAAGCTAAAAGACATCTCCCTGGAAATTTTTCCCGGAGATTTTACCGCTATCCTCGGCCCCAACGGCTGCGGAAAAACCACCCTCTTCAAGGCCATGACCGTTGATCTTCCCTGCCTTCAGGGGGAAATCACCTTCTGCGGAACCCCGGCTCACCAGATCCCCAGGAAAAAAATCGCCAGTACAATGGCCGTTGTCACCCAGTCTCAGCATGAAGACAATCCCATGACCGTTGAAGAATTTGTCTTCATGGGACGGCTTCCCTATCTGAAAACCTTCCAGTTTTTTGAAGGAAAAACCGATCACGAAAAAGTCGGGGAAGTTCTCTCTCTTACGGGTCTTCTCCCCTTCCGAAAACGCCTGATCTCAGAACTCTCCGGAGGGGAAAGGCAGATGGCCATCATTGCCCGGGCCCTGGCCCAGGAGCCCAAAATCCTCCTTCTGGATGAACCCACCAACCATCTCGACATCGCCCACCAGGTCCGGATTCTGGACCTTTTAAAAAAATTAAACCGGGAAAAGAAGCTGACCATTCTCATTGTCCTTCACGATCTCAACCTGGCCTCGGAATATTCCGGCAAAATAATCCTCATGAACCAGGGCCGCATCCATTGCCAGGGCTCTTCAAAGGAAGTCCTGACCTTTCAGAATATCGAGGAAGTCTTTGAGACGGTTGTCCTGGTCAAAGAAAATCCGGTCTCTCAGAAGCCCTGTATTTTTCTCGTGTCCCAGGAAGAGAAGGAAAAATCAAAACACGAAAGGGAGCCCCTGTGAAAAAAGGCTGCATTCATTTTTATATCGGCAACGGAAAAGGAAAAACAACCGCCGCTGTCGGCCTTGCCCTCAGGGCTGCAAGTCACCATTTAAAAGTCGCCTACCTGGAATTTCACAAAAACCGCAGCAAATGGGGCCCCGGGGAAACCGAACTCCTTGAAAAAAACGGGGTGACGGTATGCCGGTTTGCCTGCGAAAGTCCACTTTTCAATCCCGGATTCAAACCGGAAAAACTCCGGCAGGAATGCCTTAAGGGAATTGATCATATCCGGATCTTTTTCAAAGACGGCCGCTATAACCTGATCCTTCTGGATGAAATCCTTCATTCCGTTTCCATGAATCTGATCCATGAAGAGGAACTCCTCGATCTGCTGAAAAATAAACCCGAAGATATGGAAATAGTGCTTACAGGACGGGAGGCCTCTCCGCAGCTTATGGAAACGGCCGACCTCATCACGGAAATGAAGGAAATTAAACATTATTTTTCCGAAGGCGTCCCCTGCAAAAAAGGCATTGAATACTAGTCCGGGGTTTGCCCTGAGGAGAGACTCTTTGAACTTAAAAGACGAAAGTACTGAAAAGGATTTTGGATTATTTTTGAAAGGCTTGCCCAAAGATTAAAGTCATTCCGAACAAATGTGAGGAATCTGGATTTCACGCTTCCGCTCGAAATGACAAGCCGCACAAAACTGCAGGAAATTAAACTCATCGAGATTAAATCTATTGAAAATTAATGTATAATGTTATAATATGTATAATATAAATTTGTACATTAAATATATCTGGACATTAAAATCATGTTTGATTGCAGTAATTTTTTTATTGTTGCCGATAATCTTCTTAAAAACAAAGAAAATCTGTGGGTCGTCAGAGATTTTGAACATCTGAAAATTGATAAATATACCGTCAGTAAATATTTTCAACGATTATGCGAGTTAGAGATCCTAAAGCGAAATATAAGCAGCGGAAAAACAAGTCACTGTTCTTTAATTAAAGCGAAAAAATTAATCACTTTATGTCAGGATACTTTCAAAAATCCCGATATGAAGAGTGAATTATATATAAGTCGGCAAGACCAGAGAAATATTCTTTCCGGCCTGAAAAAAATGGGATTTAACATATTCCTGGGTAAAATTTCCGGAGTTTCCGATCCCTTTTATTACTCTGAAGATCATAAGCTGAATATTTATTGTCTGGATAAATATTTTTTTACTGTCAAAACAAAAGAACGGTTAATTTTTGACTTGGAAATGCACAAAGTGAAGAATGCCGGTTCTGTGATCGTAGCCTTTCCAAAGTATAAAAAATTTCTGCAATATAACAGCCAGGTGAAAAACGGATATCAAATACCCTCAGATTTTTATACCTACCTTGATTTGCACACCATGGATACCCCGCTAGCGAAGATCCAAATTGATCACATGAAAACCCTTTTAAAGAAAAACGGAGGATATTTTGTCTGAGTCAGATTTCTTATCCATTGAAAGTCAGTTCTTTAAATTGACTCATGAATTAAAGGAATTCAAGGGAAATATTGTCTATGTAGGGGGGTGGCTTCCTTATCTGTATACGAAATATTTATGGAAAAATAAAAAATATGAACCTGTTTTCACCACAGATATTGATATAGGGTTAAGATGTTTTGGCGGGCATAAGAAAACGATTGAATCCGTCCTATTGGAAAATCAATATTATTCCAAGCCTTCAAACTATAAAAATCAGATGATGTATTACATTGGAACAGATAAAAGAAATATACGGCTTGATTTTTTAAGTGCGGAAAGAAAGGATCAGGAAATTCAAAAAATTGCCGGGGACAATATTTATGTATGCAACTCCCTTTATCAATTCAAAATTTTAATGGATCCTGAAAATACCTTTGAATTAAAATGCAATAATCACTCCATTGTCGTCCCGTATCCAGGCGCCTATGTATTTCATAAAGGAATTACGTTTAAAATCCGGGCTTCTGAAGAAGACTCTGCCAAAAGCAAAATTGATAAGGATCTTTGGAGCATCTTTTATGTGACGGTGAATATTCCTGACGATTCTAAGGCCGATTTCTATGACATGCTCCATAAACTGGATACCCAGATGGACGGCGATTTCCTGAATAATATTAAAGAATCTTTTTTTTCCAAAAACTCTAAAGGCATCAATTCTATTTTTTCATTTTATAAGGATTATGGAATTAATTTTAAAAATCATATTGTAGAAGTTATGAAAGAACTTAAACTTGAGCTGGGAAACCGGCGGAAAATACGAATTTCGTAACTCCCTCCCCTGAAATTTTTCGCACAGCAACTATTCATTTATTATGAGCGTCAGAAATTTTACCGCCCCTGAGCAAACCGCCTGAACAGGCCCAGAAAAGAAATCGTTTCCACGGTTCTGACTTCACGGATTTTTCCGGGGAAAATCCAGACCACCCACAGTCTTAAAAGCAGTGAAATCAAAAATACGGTAATCAGAGGATACCCCTTAAGGGAAGGGACAACAGACGACAAGAATCCTCCGGCAAGGCTCCCTGCCGCAATTCCAAAGGCGTTAAAGGCCGTATAGTAGGCAATGCAGCGGGTTCTTTTCCCCGGGCTGACCGCATCATAGACAAAATTCAGGGCGCACAGATTGTAGGCCCCCCAGATGATTCCGGAATAAAGCTGAGACACGATAAAACACAAAGGACTCTGATTGACGATCCAGAAAAGCGGAATGAGCGCGATCAGTAAAGAAACGGCCTTGATAATTCTGAGATTCCCCACCTTATCGGCAATCCTTCCCCAGCGGGGGGGTGTGAGGTAAACCAGAAGAGTGGATGAAATCATGACCACCGAATAAATCATATAATTGTAATGGAGATCCTTAAGCATAAACACCGAAAAAAAAGGCGAGGCCACATAGACTGAAAAATAAAGCAGACCGCTGAAAATAACAAATTTTGCAAAATTACTTTCTCTATAGCGCGCCAGAAACTGAATCAGGGAAAAATAATTCTCATGTCTGGGCTCCATCGGAATGTCCTTCATTTTTCCAAGAAAAAACCAGGAACAAAGCCTGAATAAAAACGCGCAGCCGAATAACACAGCAAACCCGGCATATACATCCTGCTCTTCCAGCGCATCCGTGATCCAGCCTCCCAGAAGAGAAAATCCGACAATGATGAATCCGACAATCCGGCTACGCCAGCCGAAATAGGTCCCCCTTTTCTGTTCCGGGACAAGATTGGACATAAGACTTGACCAGGCCGGGGTGGCAACAGCCCCGAATCCGGTAAAAAGCACCACGCAGATAATAAAGAAAAAAGGATGCCCCCTGCCGGTTAAGGCCATGAAAAACATAGGAAGCAGCATCAGAAGCTGGAGGCCGATAAAAAACATGAACATCCTTTTTCGGGATTTCAACCGGTCTGTAATATTAGGACTCATGAGCTGAATGCAGGCTGAAAAAAAGTTCGCAAACCCGTTTAAAACCCCGGCCTGTGAAGGGGTGCCGCCCAGAACCAGCAGAAATGGAATGAAATACTCCTGTGTGAAGCCGATCATTCCCCCGGCAAAAATTCCATCCCATAAGGAATAGAACAGGCTCTTCTTTTTTTCATAAATTTTGATTTCTTCCATAGCCGGAAGTTATTCCGATTCTGTTTCCGCTTGTAAAGAAATATAAAAGAAATACAGGGCCCCTGAAATACTCAACAGCATCCCCGTGTTGCCGATAGTCAGGACCTTCCGGGCATAAAGCTCACAATGGTCCAGGCAATCCCACTCCGTGAAAAGCCAGTTCCAGTCATGAATTCCTCCACCAACCAGGGGCAGATTCATGCTCACCGCATCTCCCATATATCTCGCAATGTTCTGTCCGTTCTCAAAAAACCAGAAGAGCATGATGAAGACTGAAAAATATTCTTTCCTGTATAAAAACACGCCACCGATTCCCAAAGGAAACATCAACTGTCCGAGTGTTCCCCCTAAAAACTGAAGAGTCTCACTTCCGAAGCTGAAAAACAGATGCCCTGCTTCATGATAAGCCAGGTTGATGTAATCTATAAAAATCCACTCCTTTTTTTCCACCACAATCTGATAAAAGAAAAAACAGCTTATTCCTAAAGCCAGTATTTTTTCAAAGACCGAACCCATGGAGCGATTATTCATATCTTCTTTCCAAGATCCTATTGTCTAAAAATTTCAATCTGCTTATATACTTATACTCAGATCATACGATCATTTACGGTCTGAGAGGTCTCTGAATCGGGAATCCCCTTTTACACGCCAGTCCTTCAGGAAGCTTATCCATTCCCGTCAAGTTTATCCTCTGTCTGCTTCTTCTGGTTTTCAATAAACAGAAGCGCCGCACCAGTCACGGAAACCGGAAGAGTAAACATGTTCAGCCAGAACGGCATCATGGAGAAGAGCGCCATGAGCCCGAATCCGGAAAACTCCAGCCGATTTAGCCACAAATACTTGAGAAGGACCCTGAATTTCCATAGCCGTCGTTCTGTCAGATAGTTGATAAGGTTCAGCACCGTAGGAAAAGACATAAGAAGGCAATAAGCAAGAGTGCCGACCAGAGGAATCCAGTTCAAAGGGAAAAACAAAACGGCAAATATCAGACTGAAAACGCTGATTTTCAGAGAATTAAGTATGGGGTAGAGAATATTCCGTTTGACTGAAAAAACGGTTTTCGTAGCCTCAAGTCCATTCATGGCTTCAATTTTTTCCGTCAGCATTTCGTAAAAAGGAGAACCGATGACGGTTGCCAGAACAAAAAATGAAATTCCCGCCAATACGGCAAACAACAAAAAAGCTCCGATATACAAAAAAACATAAAGGAAGTACTGGAAACTTTCCCTTATCCAGGCCCAGATCCAGGAGAGCCAGGGCAACGCTGATAAAGGCCTGTCAAAGGGTGAATCCGGAAGAAAATCGAATAAAAACCCGCTTCCATAATAAAAAAGACAAAGAATGAGCAGCGTGTTGATTAAAAGAGGAATGATGCAATATTTCCAGAGGACCGGCTTTTTAAAAAGATAGAGCAATCCCTGAAACCATTTTAAAAAGCCTTTTGCAAAAAGTGAAAACATGCTTCCTGAAAAAAACCTCACCCTCTTAGGATAAGGTTTTCAACCCGGCAAAATCCATTGAGCCGGCATAGGCTGTCATTTCCTCTTCTGTCACGCCATCCCCATGGATTTGAATTAAAAACTGATTGGCAACAACAAGGGTAATCTCTCCGGTTTTATCCGAAGGTCGGTATTTAACAATCGCTTTCTGGTCTTTAATTTTCAAAACTTTTCCTCCGTCTGCTGTGGCAAGCATGGGATTTTGAAAAAGCATCATCATGCTCTGAAGCATGGGAGAATCGGTAATAATTTTCACGTTAACAGCATCCTGATTGCGGGTGTAACGTCTTTCCGCCGTAAGCCCGCCACCGAACATGGCCGTTGCCACGGAATCTGATTTAGCGTCTTCCGCCTGCCAGCCCTCAAGCGCTTCAGGCAGAAACTTCTGCAGATCGCTGCCTTTTTTCTGACGAATCAGCTGGGCCGCATAATCCAGATTTCCGGCGGCTTCGGCATATTTGCCTTCATTGTACTGTACCACGGCTTCATTGATAGTATCCGTCACTTCATCACTGAAGACTGCCAGGGTGAAAAAAAAGGCAGCGCATCCGGTCATGATCTTATATGCAAAACTGCGATTCAACATAAAAACCTCCTTGGGGTATATTTATAAAATAATGTAAATTGATAAAGGAAGTGCTGATTTTTGTCCATATCAAAGTATTCATTCAAAGCCGACTTTATCCTTTTCCGTGAATTATTTTTATTCAAAGCTCATGACAAAAACTCTTATAAAAGGAAAAGACCCTGTCTTACTCAAGACACCCCTTTTGTACACTGATCTCTCTTTTCCTTATTTTTTATGCGGCTGCAGAACGCTTCCCCATGAAGATTCTACCTGAAAAATCACATCCATACAGAAGCAATTAACACAAAACAAATATTTTACATATAATTTAAAAAAATTCTTTTAAACCCTAGGGATATAGTCTATATTAAAAAAATGTCAGTTTCTAAAAAGTTCGTTAATCATCAATGAAAGAATAGCCGTCTATGAAAAAGATCCTTTCCTGCATACTTGCTTTTTTTTTCTGTTGCGCCCTTTCTATTCAGGCGGAAGTTTTAATCGGAGGAGTTTTTAAGGACGGATTTGTCATATACCAGTCTCTGTACGTTTCTTTAAAAAAAGAAATGGCAAAAAGGGGTTATGAAATGTGTCTCATAACCGCAGGAGACAAAAATGAAGAGGAAGTAAAAAAATCCCTTGAACTTATGGGCTGCACCCATGTAATCACCATTGGAAAAACCGCAACCGATGCGGTTAAAAACACCTCCTTCCCCGGTCTCTTCACCTTTGTGGAAGATCCCGTTAAAGACGGATTGATCGACAGTTCCGGAAAATCCCTCGGTAATCTTACCGGAATATCCATGACCCCTGATTATTCTGAAGAGTTTAAACTCATCAAAGCCATACTCCCCTCTTCAACAAGAATCGGCGTGATATACGATCCTTCCAATTCCTATTCCAGCATGCAGAAAATCAGCCAAATCTCAGAACAGCTGGGCTTTTCCCTTTCCGAATCCGTCATTCTCAATCCTAAAGATGTTCTTCCGGAACTTCAAAAACTCCATTCAAAAATAGATTTCCTGCTGGCCTTGCCTGATACCACCATTTTCAATAAGTCGACCCTGCAGAATATTTTTATGTTTTCCCTGAAGAACAAACTCCCCATCATCGGCTTTTCCTCAGGCATGAGCCGCGGGGGGGCTTTTTTAAGCTTTTACCCGGATTATGAGGATATGGCCGCTCAGGCCGCAGAAATAATGCTCTCCATCATTAAAGGAACAGCTCCCGCCTCCATCTCTTTCAGAACACCCCGTAAAATCCAGTTTTCCGTTAATCAGAAGTTCAGCAAACTTCTGAAAATTGAAATCCCGGATGAATTTATTCAAAAAGCGAGTGAAATTTTTCAATGAGAAGTTTTATTCATTATACTTTTTTAACCCGACCGATCATCCGAAAGAACAGTCCAAAACTTATCTCTCTAAATTCAAGCTTATTAATCATATCAGAAAGGAATAAAAAAATGTTATTGAACAAATGCTTTATAACGGCCTTTATCCTGTCTCTCCTTTGTCTTCCCATGCCCCTTTTTGCCCAGGACGAAGCCGGTCAATGGGAACAGCTTTTTGACACCTTCAATGTGTCTGTTGTCACCGCTTCCCAGACTGCCGAACCTTTGAAGGAAACACCCGTTCCCATCACCGTTATCACTAAAGATCAAATTGAAAAAATGGGGGCCAGAACCCTGAAAGATGTCCTGGTCACTGTTCCCGGTTTTTATTTTGTCCAGGATCATAATGAAGTCAATATTGCAAGCCGCGGAATTTATGCCTCTTCACAACAGAAATTCGCCATCCTGAGGGACGGACACCGCCTCAATACAAAATCCTACCAGGAGGCGGATCCGGATGATCATATCTCCCTCGCCGCCGTTGACCACATTGAAATATTAAGAGGGCCGGGAGGAAGTCTTTACGGTGACGTTGCTCTCACCGGTGTGGTGAACATCATTTCACAGAAAGCAGATGCAGGAAACTATGTCAAAGTGGGCGGAGGAAACTATGGTCAGGCCACTGGGGATATCGTCTACGGAAAAACCTTTTTCGAAAATTCTGAGGTCCTGATTTATTCGCACTGGTACAAATCCGACGGGGAAGAAGTCGATGTGGATGCCTCGGATGATTTTAATTCTCCGGGAAATACAAAAAACGGAAAGGTCGTTGTCGGTCGTTTTGACGATAACCCCTCCTATGATGTCGGCATCAATTTAAAAGTGAATGACACAAAATTTCACGCAAGCCGCGCCTACAGCCACTATCAGTCCCCCCGTTCCGACGGAGGAACCACAGGAGCTGTCTACAATATCGATGATTATCGCACTTTTGAAGGTGAAACCGTCGGACTTTCCACGGAAACCTTTCATTCCTATATTGAAAGAACTATGGCTTATGGCGAGAACAATGAACTCACAGCCCAGCTTTATTATGACGAATCAAAAGTTGATGTGCATCTAATTTCCAATCCCAACACCCTTTCAGGCATGTTTGTTGACTGGAAAGACTATACCGCCGGCACAAAAATATATACGACCATTCCCTATGTCACAGCCCGAGGGCAGGGTAATGTTCAGTTCGGAATGCAGGCCGAATACGCCGAAGTCTGGGATGCAAGCTATATTTATAACTATACCCCCACCACGGTAACTCTTTCAAACCAGAATAAAGTGCTTGCGCTTGGCGATGAAACCAGCTATGCCCTCTTCGCCCAGATCAAACATCCTTTGACTGAAAAAATTCTGTTTAACGGCGGAGCCCGATACGACTACCTCCAAAGAGCAGATGACAACAAGCAGAAAGAACTGAGCCCGAGAGCGGCTTTGATTTATATGCCGACCGAAACATGGGACTTCAAACTTTCCTATACCCGTTCCTTTGAAGAAGCGCCTTACTGGTACCGCTATAACACTCTTCCAAGCTATATCGGGGCTTCCAGTCTTGATCCGGAAACCATGGACACGATTCAACTCAGCACAGACTTCAAGACCGGCCAGTATCTGACCCACCAGATCACTCTTTTTAATCAGGATCTGCAGGATCTCGTTTACCGCAACACCACTGTTACACCGGCCAGATACGACAATGCGGGAAGCGTTGAAACACAGGGTATCGAATACGAAGTCCTGTTCGCACAGGAAAGATACAGCATTAAATTCAACTATACCTTCCTCGACCTCGTGGATGCGACGGTCTATCCCAATAACGGAGATCAGATCAACAACATTCCTGAACATGCCGGAAACCTGATTTTGGATGTCAATCTTCTTTCCACCCTGTGGGCCAACCTCAGTGTCAATTACATCGGTGAAAGACCTTCACCTATCGGAAATTCCACCACAACCACCTACAGCAGACATAATTTGAATCACATGGAAGAGGATGTGACCCTGCTGAACATGAAGCTCACATGGAGAGATCTCCTGAATGGCTCCATTGATCTGAGCGCATCTGTTAAAAACGTAACAGATGAAGAGTGGTACCAGGGCGGAAGCACCATTCTTCCTTATGAACAGGCAGGAAGATGGTACATGGTTGAATGCACCTATAAATGGAAATAAGATAACCTGATTTTCCTTCTTAAAGCCGTCTTCCATGAAAGAAGACGGCTTTTTATTTCACCCACCGGGCAAAAAATCCCAAAGGGATTGTCCGCTCTGAATCCGCCTCACTTAAAAACATGTCGCCGGAATGAACCCTCCCCCCCATCTCTTTAAAAACATCATCCAGGCAATGATGTAAAACATAATGATTCATCCCGGGAGAATGCGCTGTAAGCAGTACAAGATGAGATTCCGGGGTTAAAAGCTTTTTACACGCCTCCAGGAAAGGCATAAAATCCTTCTCCAGTTTCCAGATTTCTCCCTGCGGTCCTCTTCCAAAAACAGGGGGATCTAAAATGATCCCGTCATAATAATTTCCGCGCTTAAGCTCACGCTTGACAAAATTAAAGGCATCCTCCGTAATCCACCGGACAGAGCCGGAGGGAACAGAGGATAATTCAGCATTTTCCTTAGCCCATTGAACGACCGATTTGGAGGAATCCACATGAGTCACCTTTGCTTTTTTGGCAATGGCAAAAGTGCTTCCACCCGTATAAGCAAAAAGATTTAAATAATGCCCTTCAGGCCGGACGGTTCTTGAAAGCCATTTCCAGTTCTCGTGCTGTTCGAAGAAAAAACCGGTATGCCCGTAATCGGTCAGACGGCATTTGAAGGAAATTGCGCCATAACGAAAAATGAAATCCCTGGGAACAGGACGGTGAAAAATCCATTTTCCGGCTCCTCCCTCCAGCATACCTTTAAATTCAGCATGCGCCTGCTGCCATCGCTTTAAAGGCAGCCGCTCCTTCCATAAAGCCTGAGAATAAGGGCGGATAAGAAGATATTCCCCGATCTGTTCAAGCCTTTTTCCATTACCGCTATCCAGAATTTGATATGTCATAATAGGGAAAATTTTTCCATAAACAGGAAAAAAGTTAATCCAAGAAGTTTTTATAATAAAAGCGGGTGAAGGGAATCGAACCCTCGCTGTCGGCTTGGGAAGCCGATGTTCTACCATTGAACTACACCCGCAAAAAATCCATAATAAACTGAAATCTATTGAGATACATATAAATCAATTCAAGATCTCACAGATCTTTTAAATGTTAAACAAACTCCCTTGTTTAGGCAAATGAAAAATCAAAAAAATCATCATTTGACTCTGGCATACGATTTGCATATATTAAATCCTGTTTAATGTTAAAGCACAATAGTTTTCCAGCCGATAAGAGAAATGAGGGTAGTGATATGAAAATAGCCATACGGGTTGACGGCAATAAATCTTTAGGAATGGGGAATGTTTACAGGTCTCTTTCCATAGCGGAAATGCTTCAGAAAAGAGGACAGCAGGTTTGCTTTATCATGAAAAGCTATCCGGGTTCCTATGAACCTATCCTGGAAAAAGGCTTTTCTGTCTTCTTGTTAAGTCCCATGGTTTGCAACGGAACCCTCAATGCCCAGCTCAGTGAGATCATTGAATGCAATTCCATCAATGTCTTTATCAATGATATCAAAAATACCGACAGCGATTATGTGAATCATTTAAAAAATCTGGGGCTGACAGTTGTTAACTTTGATGATTTAGGCCAGGGAAGATCAAACGCCGATATTCTGATTGATGCTTTTTATCCGAGTAAAAATAACGGAACAATCAATCATCATAACTTCGGCCCCAGTTTTATCATCCTCCGGGAAGAATTCCGGAAGGCCAGAAATCACCCGCGCGTCATCAAAAAAGAAATCTCTGATATAGCCATCATGATGGGCGCTGCCAATACGGGAAATTTTCTGGACCGCGTTTTAAAAACCCTTGGAAGAATTCCTGAATCCGTCAAATGCCATGTCATTCTGAGTAAGGCCGTTCAGAATGCCGGTCTCTTCCAGATTGAATATCCCAATAAAAACTTCTTCTATTATTACCAGCCTGAAAATATTGCCGATATCCTTTTGAATGCAGATCTGGCCATTACCGGAGGAGGGATCTCCATGTGCGAATGCTGCACGCTCGGAACTCCAAGCATCATCATTCCGCAGGTTCCCCATGAAGAAAAAAATGCCCTGATGTTTCAGGCCGCCGGAGCCGTATCCGCTTTTGAATATGATCCCGATCTCAGTGAGGACCGGCTGTTTGCCCGGTTACATTCCATCATGACTGACAGTCAGCAGAGAATTGTCATTTCCCATAACGCCAAAAAATATGTGGATGGGAAAGGGATGGACAGAATCATGCAAATCCTGTCCCCCTATTTAAATTAACGCTTTAATCAAACTCAGGCCTTAATCATTAAACTGTTCCGGCCTGACCTTTTATCTTAAGAGCTCTGGCATTCACGCCGAGAACTTTTAAAAATCCCTCGGAATCTGTGTGATCAAAACTTCCCACCGCTTCCATGGAAGACATTTCCGGATCGTAGAGTGAATGAGGCACATTGGAAGAGGAAACAAAAGAAATATTTCCCTTATACAGGGAAACTTCAATTGTTCCTGAAACAAGTTCATTCAGGGGCTTCAACGCGGAAAGCATCATTTTGGTTTTAAGATCAAAATAATATCCCTGGTAAACCTGCTCTGCAATCAGGGGGGAAAGCAAAGTAAAAAGAGTCCGGGCTCTTCTGTCCATAATCTGCTGCAATAATAACTCATGGCATTTTGCCAGGAGCTCCATGGCAGGGCTTTCATAAACCCCTCTGGACTTGATCCCTACAAAACGGTTCTCAACCGTGTGAATGCCGATCCCTATGGCATTTTTCCCTGCAACCGTGTTGACCTTCTTAAAAAGATCAACTAAAGACAGCGTTTCTTCGTTAAAAGAAACCGGAACTCCCTTATCAAAGGTAAATTTTACATTTTCTTTTGTATCAGGGGCCTTATCCGGAAACACGCCCATCACAGGCTGTATGAAACAGGCAGGGGTGTCCAGATATTCGAGTTTCCCCGCCTCATGAGTCAGACCCAATAAATTGGAATCCGTGGAATAAGGCTTGTCATAGCTCACCTTGATGGGCAGCTTTCGGGCAAGACAGTAATCAATCATCTGTTTTCTGCCTCCAAAGGCCTTCACAAAATAAGGATCTCTCCAGGGGGCATAAACCTCGATTTCAGGATCGATCATGTGTGTTGCAAGACTGAAACGCACCTGGTCATTGCCTCTTCCAGTCGCCCCGTGAACAAGAATCTTCACCTTTTTTTCATGCATCACCCGCACAAGACCTTCAACAGTGATATGGCGGGCAATACCCGTTGTATTCCAGTAACCGCCTTCATAACAGGCCTGAGCCTGAATAAGCTTGAGCCCGGCATCAACCAGCTCTTTTTTCAGATCCACAAAACACACATCTATGGCTCCGCTTTTAATCATGCGGTCACGGATTTCCTCCATGCTCGCTTCATCCGGCTGCCCTAAATCGGCCGTAATGGAAACAACCGACACTCCGTTGTCCGTAAGCCAGCGCGTAACCGTACAGCTGTCCAATCCTCCGGAAGAAGCAAATGCCACTGTTTTACCTTTTAAATCCATAACATTCATTTAAAAACCTCCTTAAAAAAAACTACCTCGTTGTTTATGATGTCAGCCGAATTGATGCCCTTGATTATGAAGCCTGATTGTTGGAAGCGATATAATCCAGAGCAGAACGCCCGTCTTTTTCTTTTGTGGAAGAAATCGATTTATCCATCTTGGGGCGCTGGGATATCGATTTTTCAGGCGGATTCTCCTCCCTCAGCCGGTCGGCTTTTTCGTAATCCGCTTCCGCACCTTTTTTGTCTCCTGATTTTTCCCTCATCAGCCCCCTTTGAAAAAAGGCGAAAGAATTGGTGGGGTCCAGCTCTATGGCCACATTTAAATCCTTCATGGCGCCTGAAATATCATTGGCGGCCTTTTTAATCATGGCTCTCTCCCAGTAAGCCCAGGTATCCTGAGGAGTAAGCTCCAATATTTTATTATACAGCTTCAGCGCAGCAGAATACTCTTTTCTGTCAAGACGGACTTCAACCTGTCTTAATAATTGTTCAACTTCAGGGCTAGGCGGAGTATTAATCATAGTTATTCCTCGAAAATTAACGGTTAAAAAGAAGAATTTTAAGGGGTCAAAAACAGGTTCACAACACTAAATCTGTTCCTCCCTGACCTTGATCTGAAAAGAGCTGGCATTCCGGCATATCCGGAACCCGCGTGCATTCGATAAATCAGAAGGATGCCCGGATTCTCTGTAGGCAACCTGCAAAGCGTCACGGCTGGCCCAGGAACCTCCCCTTGAAACCCGCTCTGAACGATCTTCAACACATAGGGGATTAACAGCCTTCTTCTGCTCAGAAAAGGAATCATAAAAACCTTCGTCATACCAGTCATAACACCATTCACTGACATTTCCGGCCATATCAAAAAGGCCAAAGGCATTTTCGGGATAGGAGCCGACAGGAGCGGTAAACTTAAAACGATCGGCATCCTGGCCTTCTTTTGGGAAATAATTGGCGGAAAAGGCATCTCCGGGCGTTAACTCATCTCCCCAGGGATAAATTTTTTGGTCCAGCCCTCCGCGCGCCGCATACTCCCACTCCGCCTCTGAAGGAAGCCTGTAGCCGGAAGCATTGCGGTTTAATTTATAATTTGCATCATAACAGGGACGTAATTTTTCCTGGGTGCTCAGCCAGTTACAGAAATCACAGGCCTGATACCAGCTCACCATGATAACGGGCTGGTTATCCTCTGCGGATCTTTCCTCTCTCATATTTTTATGTTCAGGATCAAAAAATTCATATTCCGCATTGGTCACTTCATTACGACCCATATAAAAGGGGATTGTTATGGATACCGGGTGTTCGGTTAAGGAAAGGGCTGAATTCCCCTGGATGAATTCTCCGTTCTTGAGAAATTTCATTTTCATGCCGAGAGAATTAGTGACTTCCTCCTCGCCCGGAGTCGAAACAATCTCCAGCTGAAGCGCCCCCCCTTCCCTCATCAGAATTTTCCGGCTGCTCTGCTCTCCGCTTGCGAGAATAACCGTGAGAATATGTTCACCCGGATTCACTTCTTTAATCCACTGTTTTTCCTGCAAAACAGCCGGTTTCGCATCCAGCAAGAGGCTATACCCTTCTGTGAAGGAAAAAATCTGAATTGTTCCTTTCAGTATTTTTTTCTGAACAAAACTTAGTTCTGAGGATCCTTCCTTCTCCAGGGGTGTCCCTGCTTTTTTGTCCGGAATCTTTTTCTGGCCGGGAAGAGGCAGCCCCGTTAAATAATGGGCACGGACAAAATCAGCCTGATCCGCCAAAAAAGAAAACCGTGCAGCATAGGCTTTAAGCCAGTCCGCCGCCTTTTCCTTTTCCTTCACAACGGCATAAAAAGCAAGCCAGGATAAAAGCGGATAATCATTTTTAAAATACATCTCCATCTGTTCCCATTTTTCAGGAACAGGAATCTTGGAAGTCAACAGGACAGATTTTGCTTTCAAAAAAACTTTCATAAGGGCTACGTTTTTATAAAATTCCTTTTTATAGGATAGAAGAACATCCCAGTCTTTGATTTCTGAAATTTCATATAAGATCTCAAGACAAATGCTTTTCAAACGGACTTCCCTGGTAGACGCCAGAAGGGACTTTGCAAAATCACGACCCTCTTTTATCCCGCAGGAACTCAGCAAGCGGTAAATTTCAGCTTTAAAAAAATCATCCTGGGAGGATGCCAATAACTGCCGGCATTTTGCAATCGTCTTTTCATCTGCCCAGCCTGCAAGAGCCCTGGCATAAGCAGCAATCAGTTTAGGAGAGGTCTCCGTCAGAAAACGGGAATTCAGGAAGGTTTTTGCACTGTCCTCCTGAATAAAACCCAGGTTCCGGATCAATTCCGTAAGGAGGTATTCCTCTTTTTCGTTCTTTATCCTCCGGATGATTTCCGGTACGGCAGCCCCGCTGTTAAAAACCCCGAACAGGTGAGACAGATTTTTCACTAAAATAGGATCCGATGATTTCAATAAAGGAATCAGAACTTCAATTTTATCCTTTTCAAGCCCGTAGGCTTTTTTCAGGGTGTTTTCCCTGACGCTGATCTGGGAAGAAGAATCCATGGAGCGGAGCTCCACTTGCGGAGACATGGTATTGATGAAAACTTCCAGCTCATCCTCCGTCATTAATTTGTATTCTTCCGGCACCTCTTCCACTTTTTCCTTTTGGCCAGTTATGGGCAGGATCCCGATAAAACCCTCTTCCTGGTTAAAGGGATCAATTCCTAAAAGAAGGGCTTCTTTCCCGCTTATCAGATCTTCCAAAATCAAACAGAAAGAAATCTGGACAGGGTCTGAAACAGGAGCCATATTATCGGCCTCGGGGGACTGTTCTAAAGGCCGTGGTCCGGATGCAGGTATTTCTGCTGAAGAAATTTCTCCTGCAGGAGAAACGGCAGTTTCTGTCGAGTGTATCGGTTCAGTATTTTGCAGAGGGGGGGTATTCTCCGGAGGAACAGAGGGAACAGTTTTTTCAGTATCCTCAGGCAGTGGAGGTTCGGAAAGCTGAGGTTCTGAAACAACAGGTAAAACACCTTCAGAAACAGGAACATTATTGTTCACTTGTTCTGAATCCGCTTTGACAGGCCCCGGTGGAACTGTCTGCAAAGGGACTTGGAGGGAAGTAACGTTCTGAACCGTTTGAGGCGGTTCAACAGGAAGAGGCGCCGGAAGAACGGATTGTGCCTGAATTTCCTTTGGAATAAGATCAATCTGGGGGACTTCCAGAGGCAGGGCAGGACCCGAAGCGCAACGCTCTGTTTTCACTTCAGGGATATAGACTCCCGCCATCAGCTGAAGCGAATACATTACCCTGTGCGCATCCTTGGGGATAGAAAACAGATATCCCGCAGAAAGTCCGGTTAAGGACAGAATAAGCAAAGAAATCTGCAACAATTTTTTCATCCGTAAATTTCCTTTTTAAGCTTTTTTTACAATCCTGGTTTGCCCGCCCATATAAGGCTGCAAAACCTCCGGAATGGAAACCGATCCGTCCGCGTTCTGGTAATTTTCAAGAATGGAAACAAAAACGCGGGGTAAGGCTAAACCAGAACCATTAAGCGTATGAACAAGAGCAGGTGATCCCCCTTTTTTGAGACGAAAACGGATTTTGGCTCTGCGGGCCTGAAAATCCTCAAAATTAGAGACCGATGAGACCTCCAGAAATTTTTCCATACCCGGGGCCCAGGCTTCAAGATCATAGGTTTTGGAGGAGGCAAAACTGATATCACCCGTGGATAAAGACACGACCTGATAAGGAAGGCCCAACTGCTGAAGGAGATATTCCGCATATCCTATAAGCGTTTCAAGAAAGGAATAAGAGTCCTCCGGTCTGACCCAGGCCACCATTTCCACCTTGTCAAACTGATGAATCCTCACCATTCCGCGCGTTTCCTTCCCATAAGACCCCGCCTCTCTTCTAAAACAGGGGGTATAGGCCACATATTTTTTTGGAAGTTCTTCCGGTTCAAGGATTTCATCACGAAAAATATTGGTCACAGGGACCTCCGCTGTTGGAACTAAAAAAAGATCGTCCGCTTCCAGCCTGTACATATCCGCTTCCATTTTCGGAAGCTGTCCTGTTCCCGTCATGGTCTCTCGATTTACCGCAAAAGGAGGGGAGACTTCTTCAAAACCATGAAGTTTGCAATGAGTTTCAATAAAATAGTTAATCAAAGCTCTTTCCAGTCTTGCCCCGTCCCTCTTAAAAAGAAGAAAACCGGAACCTGATAATTTTGTACCCCGTTTGAAATCCACAATATCAAGGTGCTCTGCAATCTCCCAATGCGGTTTGGGAGTAAAATCGAACTTTCTTTTTTCACCCCAGAAACGTATGGGCTTATTGTCCTCCTCCCCCCCCACCGGAACACTCTCATGCGGAACATTGGGAATCGCCATAAGAAGAGAGGAAAGCTCCTGGTCCAGAAGCGATAATTCCGAATCCATCTGTTTGATGCTGTCTGAGACCTTTTTCATTTCTGAAATTTTATCGTCCGCAGATTCCTTATTTTTCTTAAGAACACCGATTTCCTTGTTCACCTTGTTGAGCAGGGCTTTTAAATTCTCCACATCCTTGAGTTTGGCTTTCCGTTTGTCGTCCAGAATAATCAAAGAATCGACATCCACTTTTGCTCTTTTATTTTCAAGTCCTTTGACCGCACGTTCCTTGTTCTCACGAATCCACTTCATATCCAGCATAATGGTCCACCTTTATTTGCATCTGTTCTAATTGTTGAATCAACTGTAAGTATAATCATAAAAAATTGGAATTAAAGACAAATTTAATGCAACTTTACTTTTTCAAGACGTTTTAAAAAAGATAAAACCTCTGTAATATCGCTCATAAAATACCGGGCATGGGATCCCGGTTTTGAACCTCCGACGCGTATCGTCAGCCCCTTGGTCGACAATACCCTGAAGGCATCCTCATCGGTTACATCATCCCCCAGATAAATGGGAAGCAGGGGAAGCTCTTTCTTGTTTTCCTTCTCATGATTTAACAGCCATTCCACGGCACTCCCCTTATTCCACTGAACATTGGGTTTAACTTCATGAATTTTCTTCCCGGAAAAAACCGTGATTTCGCCTCTGTCTAAAAAAGGCTGAATGATTTCAAGATAATTCCCGTGAATCCGTTTTTTTTGAGCAGGAGAGGCAAAACGGTAATGAAGGCTTACAGACAGGCCTTTATCATTCACCAGAAGCCCCGGAATATCTGAAAACTGTTCTTTAAACCTCAGAATCAGTTTATCGATAATCTTCTTTTGCGCAGCTTTAACAGGACTTTCAAAACAAATTCCGGGTCCGGTGATTTCAAGGCCGTGATTGCCTGAATAAACCAGGGATCGCAACCCGATTTTTTTCTTAAGATCCTTGATGCTTCGGCCGCTGATCAGAGCAACCCTGAAGCAGGGTTTGCGGTTTAATTTCTGAAGCATCTCCCTCATGGCCGGGCTCAAGACAGGATGATAGGTTTCCTTTGAAAGAGGACAGATGGTTCCATCGTAATCCAGAAACAGATAGATTCCCCTTAAACTGCGGAAATCAATTTTCTCCCATTCTGAAAAAAGATGCTTCATTCCCTATCCCCTGGTTAGAAACGGGTTTCCTCCAGCAGACAGTCCATCTGCAGGGCATTCTCCTGATCTGCATAATACCTTTTACGTATAAAACGCACTTCAAACCCAAACTGCCGGTATAACTCAATGGCCTCCATATTGCTGACACGCACTTCCAGAAGCCCTTTTTCGGCTCCTTTCCGGCAGGCTGTTTTCAGTGCATTTTCAAGGAGTATTTTGGCATATCCCTTTCTTCTGTGCGCCGGGTGGGTGGCAATATTCTGTATTTCCAGTTCCTGATCGTAAAGCCAGCAGAAAATATAGGAAATAACCTCACCGTTTTCGAGGCACAGAGCAAGATTCAGAGAATTTCTATTGTTAATTTCCCCCTCAAATGTTTTCAAGGACCAGGGATGAGGACTGGACTGTTTTTCAATTTCCAGAATCTGTGCCAGATCGGGCTGCCCGACAATGCGGATTATATAGTCCATAGCTCTTCCCCTCTGCACCCAATCTCCCAGAGGTATTTTTTCATTCATCATATTATTTTTCATTGAGGAGTTGTAAATCAACCTTGAGGGAAGTTTCAACCTTTTTCTTCGGCTTTTTCATGGGATAAAGACAATAAGCATAAACAGGGCACTCCGTACATTTGGGAGAGACGGGCTTGCAAACGCTCTGGCCAAAGGCGACCAGAAGAATATTGATATCCTTCCAGTAACGTTTTGGAAGCTTTTTTCTCAGGGCATATTCCGTTTCTTCGGGGGTTTCTGTTTTCACAAAAAGCAGACGGTTGCAGATCCGGTGGACATGAGTATCCACGCAGATGGAAGGAATAGCGAAGGCCAGCGATAAAACAAGGTTGGCTGTTTTCCGGCCGACTCCGGGAAGACTTAAAAGATCGTCCATGGCTTGGGGTACTTTTGACTCAAACTCATCGATCAGAACCCTGGAAACTTCCTTTAAATGCCCGGCTTTGTTATGGTAAAAACCTGCTGGATAAATAAGAGACTCAATTTCCTTCAAAGATAACGCACACATTTCCCGGGGAGTTTTCACCTTTTCAAAAAGTCTGTTCACAGCCCCTGCCGTCACTTCATCTTTCGTTCTGGCGGAGAGGATCGTGCTGATGAGGATTTTATAGGAATCACTCCCTCCCAGCGCCTGAAAAACCACCACAGGCGCATTCCACCGCGGATACTCTTTTTTTAATCGATCAAGGATTTTTAAAAAAAGATTAGGGGTGAGCATCTGCAACAGACTGATCCACCATTTCACGGAGGATTTCCCGTATGGAATACCGATAGTCCCATTCCGGATAATGGTCTTTAAATTTCTGAACCCCTGAAATCCACCAGATATGATCTCCCATGCGTGCCTGATCCGAATAGACAATGTCCATCTTCCGGTTGGTAAGCTCCTCACAAATACGCACCGCCTCCTGCATGGAACAGTTCGAATGTCTTCCGCCTCCGGCATTATAGACCTCCCCCACCCGCGGATTATTGTAAAAATGCCAGAACATATTCACCAGGTCATGGCAATGAATATTGTCTCTGACCTGCTTTCCTTTATACCCGAGAATTGTGTATTGGGTATGGGCGACTGCGCATTTAACCAGATAAGATAAAAAACCATGGAGCATGGCCCCTGAATGCCTGGGGCCGGTAAGACACCCCCCTCTGAATACTCCTGTTTTCATTCCAAAATAACGGCCATATTCCTGGGTCAGAAGATCTGCGGCAACCTTTGAAGCCCCGAAAAGCGAATGCGTGGTCTGGTCAATGGACATGGTTTCATCTATGCCCTGGGCGTAGGGATGTCCGGGATCAATTTCCCACCGGGTTTCCATTTCCATCAAAGGAAGACGATTGGGAGTATCCCCATAAACTTTATTGGTGGAAGTGAAAATAAAAACCGCCTTTGGACAATATTTTCTTACAGCCTCCAGAATCGTTAAAGTTCCATTGGCATTCACTGAAAAATCCGTAAAAGGTTCTTTGGCAGCCCAGTCATGTGAAGGCTGGGCGGCCGTATGAATCACAAGCTTGATATCTGAAGAATATTTCGAAAAAACCCTATTGACCGCTTCCGCCTCCCGGATATCCAAAGTATTATGAACATAGCCGGGATAAGTCTGTTTAAGCCGGTTAACATTCCATTCAGTGGAAGCTTGCCTGCCGAAAAAATACTGTCTGAAATCATTATCAATCCCCACACACTGAAAGCCTTTTTCCGAAAAAAATTCAACGCATTGTGAGCCTATAAGCCCTCCAGAACCCGTAATTAAAGCAATATCCATAATTCTGCCTCACAATTATTTAAAAAGACCTGTACTTTTAAGATATTTTTCAGGAATATCTTTTTTATAACATTCCTTTTTCGGAGTTAAAAGATTGTACTTGATAATGCACCAGATGGCCTCAAAACCATCCCTGAGTCTTATTTTTTTTCCTTCAGCATAGGACCGCTGATAATAGGAAATCGGCAGCTCATGAATCCTCACATGCAGATTTGCAATCTTAGCCGTGACCTCGGGTTCAAAACCGAATCTTTCACTCTCAATCAGGATATTTTTGATTATTTCAGCCTTGAAACATTTGTAGCAGGTTTCCATATCGGTCAGATGAATATCGCTCATCAGATTGGAAAGGATGGTCAAAAATTTATTGCCCAGATAATGATAAAAGCGGACCACCTGTGTAGACAGGGGGGAATATCTCGAACCATAAACCACATCTGCCTTATCCTCGATCAGCATCTGAACCAGGCCGGGAATCTGAAAGGGATCATATTCCATGTCCGCATCCTGAATAATGAGAAAATCACCTGTTGCCTCCTCGATTCCGCGCTTTAAAGCAGAACCCTTTCCCCCGTTGACTTCCTTGAAAACACATTTGATTCTGGGATCTGCTGCGGCAAGCTTCTCAATAATGCTTTTGGAAGAATCTTTTGAACAGTCATCCACAAAGACAAATTCCACTTCTTCAGTTGGAAATTTGACCTGAGTCAATTTCTGATAAATAATATCCAGGTTGCGCTCTTCGTTATATACCGGAATAATAAGGCTTAATTTCATAGCGTCTCCACTTTTTCTTTAAATGATGATCAGCCAAACGACAACAATATAAACAATAACAGTTCCACGAATCCAGCTATCCCCCAGAATCTCACGACTTGGATCTTCTCCCCCGTTTTTATAAACCACGAGATACAAATAACGAAACAAACCATAAATGACAATAGGCAAAGAATAAATCAATTTATCGGTTCCATGAATTGTCACCGTTCTTTCACTGATGGTATAAAGGCCGTAAGCCATGATTGCGCAGGAACCTGTAATTCCCATAAGAAGCTCAAGAAAAGATGGACTGTAATCCTTAAGGACATTCCGGCTCTCCTGAGAGGCAACGGATAATTCCGCATACCGTTTGCTGAAGCCCAGAAACAGACTGAGCATAAGGGTGCAGATAATAATCCATTCTGAGGGAGGAATCCCTATTCCTTCCGTCCCCGCAAACACACGGAGCATGAACCCCAGGGCAATACAAAAAACATCCAGCAGAACATGCTGCTTAAGTTTCACGGTATACAACAGATTCAGCAAAAGATACCCCCCGATGATCCAGAATAACCCGGAACTTAATAAAAGACTAAGACCCGTTGAAATAAAAGCCAGAAACAAAGAACACAGGCCTGCACTCTTTTTTGAAATGAGGCCGCAGGCTACAGGTCTTGTCTGTTTTAAAGGGTTCTTTTTATCGGCTTTTGCATCCCACAGATCATTAAAGGCATATACCGCGGAAGACGCCAGGCAGAAAAAAACAAAGGCCGCCGCCCCTTTCATAAAAAGGTCCGCTTCATTCCATTTCCCGGAAAAAAGAAAACCCGCCATAACAAATATGTTTTTAATCCATTGCCCGGGCCGGAATAATCGAAGGTAAATCCTGATCAAAGGCTCTCCTTTAAGTTAGCCCGAATTTTAAACTCCAAAAACATTCGGGGATCAAGATCAGTTCCAATGAAAGTCAGAATCTGATCCATACAAATACAGTATCAGGAATAATCCGTTTCTCATCAACAAAAATTTCAGCCCAATCAATGAGGATTTTCAATAATACCTGTAATGGCCTATTATTTTCCAGGCAAAAAGAATATCCTGGATCTGAGGCCCTTTTTTGATGCTGTGGTGAGCTACCAGATAACGGTTTGGATCCTTGCGGCTCTTAAGATCCACAACAATTCCAATATGGAGATTTTTTTTAATTTTCCAGACCACAATATCTCCGGGCTGATAATCCTGAGTTTTTTTCGAAATCGGAACCACCATGGAATTATGTTTAAAAAAAACCATGAGGTTTTTTATTCTTCTATGCTCAACATTGGAATCAAGCTTTTGAGCCGAAGGTTTGGAGTAAAGGTCATAAAAATACTGCATATGCTCAAAAACTTCTTTTTGCAGATCAATTCCGGCTTTTCTGAAAGAACGGATCACAAAATCCGTACACACGCCCTTATTGGCAGGCAAATCCCCTCCGGGATAACCGATTACCACATAGGACTCATCATAACACACCTTACGCCTGGCTTCTTCCTTTGCGCCCTCAATAATCCACTTCACCGACAGATTGGGTTTAACAGAAAACTGAAGAGCGGGCTGGGCAATTAATGAATGGACAAATAAAAGGATAAGGCTCAGGCCTGTGAGGCAGATTTTCATACATCGTTTCGAGAATCTTCCGCAATACTGCCAATAAATATTCGCTGTCTTGTACAAAATTGAACTTTTGCTCCTATTTTTTAAACATTTTCAAACCAATTTCTAAAAATAGCATAAAATGTACCATTATTTTATAATTCTCATTTTGTAAATCTTTTAAGTTTTTTTAATGCAAAAGAATAAAAATCTGATATAGTTTTAAGCAAATTAAAAGGAAATTCTCATGAAAAAATGGTTATTGCTTATTTGCATCTCTTTGTCGGGCATGAGTTTTTGTTTTCCCGAGAATACCTTTTCAGACATTTTATCCGGCTTATCGCAAGATGAAAACGACTATAACTGTCCTGAATGCGGGTATGAAAACAGAAGGGATGCGAAATTCTGTACAGAATGCGGGGAAAGACTTGAATCACGGCAGGGTCATTCACGTAAAAGAGACAGAGACTATGACAGAAGAAATCATCGAGATTACAGAGACAGAGATAGAAGAGACAGAGATGACGAATACAGATCTGATGACAGAAGACGTTTGCCTCAACGCCGCTCAGGTCCGGTTTCTCTGGGCTCCTTTGTCAAGTCTGATTACAAAAACGATATCAAAGTCTATAACCTTGCAGGACACACACAGAATCAGTCCTTTTCACAGGTTTCAGTAAATGTACGCGTAACCCAGCAATGGGCGGTCATTATTCAAGTGATCAAAGTTCAAACCCATGGGCAATGGAGTGAAATCCCCGTCGGGGCGCGTTTACAAAACGGGAGAAATGATTTTTCTGTCAACATCCCTCAAGGCAGTTCCCAGATGGTGATCGCCTTCAATCATGGACAGGGATGTGAAATAAACGTTTCCATGGAGTAAATTCCCCTTATGATAAATGAAAGACGCAAACTCAAAAGAAAACACCTGTTTGAATATTTTGATGTTCTGGACTCTTCTTCTGATAAATTATTCGGGAAACTTGTCGATGTCACCCTGGAAGGAATACGCATCATTTTATGCCCCAAACCCATTGAACAGGGCTCTGTTTACCGGCTGAAAATCCGCGTCCCCGATGCATTCAAAATGCCGGATATACAAATTGAAGCGACCTGCGTGTGGAGCGCAGAAGAAGAGGATTATTATCAGACAGGATTTTTAATCGTCTGCATAAGTGAATACGATACTCACTACTTTAAAAAAATTTTCGGATGATCATTTAATGATTGTTCAATAGTGAAGAAACGGATAAACTATAAAGATATGAAATCGATATTTTATCTGATGGCATTATTTTTTCTTCAGGGCTTTCTATGGACTCAGGAAGCATCGGTCCCTGTCAGCGAAGATTCCGTTCAAATCAAGATTAATGCCGTAAAAGAGGAACTGGATCTGGAAAATGTTATCATTCAATCCATGGGAAACAATGATCAGCTCATGCTGGAAGGCAAGGTTTCAGATCCTGAAATTCTTAAAAAATCTGAAGAAATCGCAGGCCAGTATTTTTCAAATATCTACAACCTTCTGAGTGTGGATAAAAATAATTTTTCCTATCAGCTGAAACTTATGGAATACAGTCTTTCCGGAAACGAATCCGAAAGCATTTGGGACCATGTCCTGAAAGAAGGCGCCTCGCTTGCCTCCCCCAGTACAATACTGCTCTTTGATCAAAATGAAATGGTGACTTTTTTAAAGACTGTAACCGAAAACTGCAAAGGCAGCCCCTTAACTGGCAAATTTTCAACCCTTTCAAATACCAGTCAATACCAGGGAACCTTTAATGATTCTTCCGGGCAGTCGTATACGATCCTCCTCCAGGGATTCAATCTGGACAATGGTTGTTTAAAATGCAAAGTCCATTTCAAAAAAAATCCGGACGAGTCTTCCTCCCCTGTTTATTCCAGGGATATCTATTGCCGTAACGGCGAATGGATTGCTGTTTTCGGCTTTCAGAAACTTCTTTATGGTCAGACCTCCGGTGAGGCGGACAATAAAGATATGCTGATCCTCATTCAAATTCAAATATTACCTGAATCCGTGTAGGAGAAAACATGCTTAAGGCTGTCAGTCAAAACACTGCAAAATTATACATGCTTCAGATCACAAGTCCTGATTCTGATTTAAGAAAAATCCCCCTTGAAGACGATGAAATCATTGTCGGGAAAAGCGAAAATTCCCATATCAAGCTTAATATGGATGAAGTCCCGGAAAAATCATTCCAGTTTTTAAAAACATCTGACGGTTATATGATTGAAATCATGGACGCAAAAGAAATTTTAATCAATAACCAGAAATTCGACAGAAAAACAAAGTTAAAATCCGGTGATCTTATAACCTGTTTTAATCATCAGCTCCAGTATCTTGAAACCGACCCTTCAGAAGAAAACAAACCCGCAGCAGATCCTGATGCGGGAAAAACCCAGTTTATGCAGGTTTTTACAATCCAGGAAATCAAATCCAAAGGACGTCTTCTGGGTATATCCGGATCTGTTAAGGGCAAGGTCTTTGATTTTACAAAAGACAAAGTAAGTGTCGGGAGGGATTCCTCCAATGATATCTGCATCGAAGATGACGGTCTATCCAGGGCTCATGCCATGATGGAAATCGGGGATAAAACCATCACCATTATTGATTTTAACAGCACGAATGGAACCTTTATCAAAGGGAAAAGGATCAATACTGAAACAGTGAAGCCGGGAACCATCATTCAATTTGCCAATGCAGCACTCAGGTACGAAACCAATGAAACTCCGCTGGCCACAGAAGCAGAATTAACTCCGCAAAAAGGTCATTTCTACAGAAACCTGCTCGTTTTTCTTATTATTGCAGGGTTTTCCGGTTACGGCATTTTCGTGTTTATGCAAAAACAGCAAAAAGATCTGGAAAAGGAAAAAAATAAACTTGAAGCCCTGTTAAAAGCCAAAGACGAAACAAAAGAACCGGAAAACGAGGATTTATCCATTGCCGAAAAGGCTTTCAGAGACGGAAACCTTGAGGAAGCCGGAAAAATCGTGGAAACCCTTCTCGAAAAAAATCCCTCTCAGGCCCAGGCCATTTTGCTGAAGGGAAAAATTGATAAAGCACTGCTCCTTGATACTGCCGAAAAAAATTGCATCAAGGGGATGAACTATTATCAGGCAAATGAATTCAGTCAGGCCAAACAAGCCCTTTCCGGTCTTACCGCAGAATTTCCCAAATATGCGGAGGTAAAATCAATTCTTTCAATTATTGATAAACTCCCGGAATTTGAAGCCCTTCTTGAAAGAGCAAAAACAGAATTTGATGACGGAAAAATCGATAATGCCATAGAAACTGTTTCCTCTGTTCTGAAATCCATACCTGTCTTTAAAAAAGCTAAGCAGTATTCAGACTTTCTTCAGGAAGTCTTAGATCTTCTCCATTCGGCTGAAGAAGCCGAAAAAACCAATGATAAAGCAGAACTCGATAAGCAGTTGAATGCCCTCATCACCCTGATCTCTTCTGACAGAAATTATTATTATAATCAGGCTTATAAAAAATTGAATACCAAATCCTCCAACGGCAAGGCATTAAAAAATGAACTCTTTTATTCCCGCGCAATTGAAGCCATGGCCAAAAGGAATTACGGAGATGCCTACCTTCTTTTGAAAGAGGCCATGGCACAGGGAAGCAACCAGCTGAAAACCAAAATCGCCCTTTCAGAAGTCAAAAAGAAAAGAACAAAAATTCTCCAGACCCTGCATGCCGCCATTCCTTATGTCAGCACACCTCAAAATGCAAAAAAACTCTGGAAAAAAATTGTCAATCTCGGCACTGAAGAAAATCCTTATTATGAAGAGGCCATCAACCGGCTACAGAATCAGGAATAATATTTTTCTGAACCTTTTGATATTCAGAGTTTTGCCATTATTTAAATTGTTATTTTAAAAACAGGAAATTAATTTATCTCCTGCACTTGCATGCATGATGAAAACGTGGTAATCATGTAATATGTCAATTAAATACAAATTTTTAAAATATTTATTAAGGTCTTTCATGCTGATAGCAGCCCTGCATATGGCCCCATTGAATTCAGGATATGCTCTGGCTCCCCAGGCTGTTCATGACAGTCTTTTATTTTCACAGCAGATTAATCAACTTTACTCCCTTAAAATTCAAGGGGTTCCCCTTCAAAATATCCTGAATCAGTTGAGAAAAAATTACCCTCAATACAAAACTGATAAAAAACAGGAAGAAGCCGTCATTTACCAGATATGGCTTCTTCTGGATAAAATTCCACGTGGTGAAGGAAATTCCATAAAACACATTCTTGAAAATTCCGGCATTAACTGTTTTGGATTTGCAACCCTTGCCGGTTTCATTTTTCAGGATCTTGGTTTTCTGACGCATTGGGCCAATGTTATTGATAATGCCTATCTTATTCCTGAAAATCATGTCTGTATTTTGCTCAAATTTCAGACCTCTGACAACTTTGTCATATTTGATCCTGCATTAAAAATTTTATCACCTATACAGCCCAAAGATTCGGCAATGATCCCCAAACGGAAAATCGAATCAGGAAAAAACATTTTTTTGCTTTTACATTCGCTGAGCCAGAAAGAAAAAATTGACCTTGAAAAACAGCGGGCAAATAATCCCAATTCATTCACTGTGATCCGAAAAGAACATCCTTCCATGCAATTAATCAATTTTGATGAAGGATTTGATACGGCCACTGCCCTTGTCAAGATTGACCAGCTGCGATTGGAAATGAATAAAAATTATTCATTTCAATTTGAGCAGGAATACTCCAATTTGATTGAAGAAACCTTTAAACAATCTCATTATAATATCCAGGTGATCAGCTTATATATTGATTATCTCATTTCAAAGAAACGTTATTCTGAAGCTGTTCAGGAGCTGAAACCGATGATTGAAAAATTTCCAGATCATCCCATTCTTTTGGATTTGCTTGGACGGGTCTATTCATTAAATAATGAACAGGAAAAAGGTTTGGAAGCCTTTCAGCAGGCTTTTGTTTTTGTAAACAGCTTAAAAGTTCACTATTCCCAGGTTATTGCCTATAATTTAGCTAAAGCCTATTTTGATCTGGGGTATCTGGATGACGCTTATATTGTTCTTCAAAAAATTATGGACGTTGTTCCTCAAAATTTCAAGAATCCTTTTTTTGTTCAATGCGACCAGCTTTCTGATCAGGTTAACCGCAGACGAGGCACCTCCTGGGCAGTCCAAAAGCCTTCTCTTATTAAAAATAATCCCGTATTGCGTTCAGTTTAATTTTTCTTACTTTCTGTTCTTCCCTATTTCTATTGAACACCCCCGCAGCAAGCTTGCGAGGTGATCTTCCTTTTTTTTAGTTCTATTTTGTTTTGTCACTTAACATTACTGGTGTAACGTTTCATTTAGACAGGGACATCCTTTTGAACGTCATTGCGAGGAGTTCCGCGACGGGTCACTCCTGCATAAATAACCGTGTTGGATGGGTTAGTCATTAAATAAACATCACCTTGATTGTTCATGTACGTTCCTTCGGGATTGCTTCGCAAAGCCTCGCAATGACAATAAAAAGTACATAGAATTACGTTACATTACACTAGCAGGAGTGCTGTTTTTTTGAAAGTGCGCAATTTATCTTACGTTATCCTCCCTTAGTCTCCATCCTACGACCATTTCCCAGTCCTCACTTCGTTTGAAGCATGAATTTTAAAGCAAAAAAAAAGGGAGGTGGTAAAACCACCTCCCTTTTGTAAATTCCAGTCTGTTTAACTGTAATTATGCAGCAATTGCAAACAAACCAGCTGACTTGCAGGCTTCCATCAGGCTTACCATGAACTTGGTAACCTTTGGGAAAGCACCTTCACTAAGAATAGACTCAGCGGCTTTCATTGCATTAGCAGCCTGATCTTTTTGATCACCCAAATCGAATACTTTTGTATGTTTCTGTAATCGATCTGAAAGAGCGGTCACTTGATTTTCTTTAGCCTGATCTTGATTTTCAATTGTTGCAAAGGCTACATCATGTACCGCATAATCAGCAGCAGCCATATCTGCGCTCATTGTCTTAACACCTAATTTATCATATGTTTTCTGATCTTTTTGAGTCGATGCAATAATTCTGACATTTTTATTTGCACCAAAATCTTTAACAGCATCTTTAACATTAGATTTAGTTATTAAAACTTTGATATCACTCTGATATAAATTCTTCACATCAACTTGGGTTTCACTGGCTACTAACTCACCTTTTGCATCCAAGGAATAAACATTAATTACACCGTCTTCATAAATCCCCATTTCCTTACCAGGATTGAAGCTCAGATATACTTTAAGAATGCTTTTTAAGTTTTCGGCAAGTTTATCATCAACAATAGCCATCGTTCCGCCTAAACCATCATCCGATTGAAGATAGGATTTTAAAATTGAAGCACCTGTTAATGAAATGTTGCCCTTTTCATCAATGAAAGTCTCCCATGGAGTTCCATCTTCGCGGAGGATCAAATTTACCAGACCTTTTCTGGACTGAACACCCGAATCAGCCTGCATTTTTTCCATAATTTTCTGGGCAGCAAGCAGCATCATACGATTAGCGGCATTTTCGATATCCTGAAACGTTTGAAGTGCATCCGCGGTATCTTTTGTTTCTAAAGTCCCTGTTATGGGATTCTGTTTTATGGCTTCATTTACTAATTGCTGATCCAGGATAAGAGGCAGCATATCCGTTAATTCACCAAACACTTCTGCAAGTGCATTCAGATTCTTGCCAATAAACTGATCTATTACCTGTTGTTCATTTGATCTGGCTTTATTGATTTCAAGAATTTTCTTGTTGATATCCGCATCATTTTTCATATCCTTGGTCTGGTTATATTCAGCCTTTTCAGTGTCCAGAATAAGGTTTTTAGCAAGAACACTGGCTTCCATATTTTTCAACTGATTTGCAGTAACATAAACAACATTACCCACTCTTAAAGCCTGTTTCCCGTTCAGAAGAATTCCATCTAATGCCTTTGATTCAGCTTTAAGATCATTAGTAGCAAGCATTAAAACCAATCCAGAATTTTTAAATTCAGCAGCCACTGCACCTGTCGCTTCAGCAGCCAAACCTACAGTCTTGCCATCAATAAAAATTTCATGCTTGTTACCCGCCACCTTTATTTCAACATTTTCATTTGAAGCGACTCTGGCAATCTCTTGATCCGTTGTTGCTTTGATTGCCTCAACAGTCATTTGTATTGTAGCTTTGGGTTTGTTAGAGGCGTCATCTGTATCTGACTGTAATGTCGTTATTTTAGGAGAATTAGCAGCTCCTTCTAAAAGCTTAACACCCTCTGTCTTTTCGCCCAGCATATTCTGAAGCCAGTAATTTGGAGCATCAGGATTTGTGATGCGGGGAGTAATGACATTATGACTGATTCCCTTTGCCTTTAAGGACTTCATGATTCCTTCGGTATGAAAACCTCCGGCAACCAGAACAACCGTCTTGAATCCTCTCTCGTCCATCATGGCAAGAGTGTTTTCAATCATGGCTTCATCACGTTTCAAGGCAATTTCATAAAACTTTACGTTTGAGGATAAGGATTCATCAATTTTAGAAAGCGCTTCATCCACCTGAATGCCCAGCCCCAGGGATTTAGACTGATCCTTTAAAAAGGCAATCATTTCTGCGGCTTTAGGTTTATTTTCATTATAATAGGCAAGATCAGCGCGTGTCATCTGCAGGTTAATCATTCTGTTTAAGACATCCAGACCCTTAAGGTGTTTGTCAAAATTAACCTGGGATTCATTCTTGAACATTTTGGCTTTGATTTCAGCTTCCAGTCTGGAAGTTTCTGCGAAAAGAGCATCATCATTGATCTCTGCATAGACTTTTACCAGTTTCGCATATTTTGCAACATTATCATATTTGGTCATATCGATTTTTGCTTCACCGGCTTTTAAAAGGAGAAACGCATAATAGTCGGCAGCACTCATACGGCCTAAACGATAATTTAATGAATTATTTACGATCTCATCGGCGGATTTCTTTTCAACAGTACCTTCAAGTTCATCCACCATGTCCAGACGTTCACGGTCAATTTTTGCGAAATCAATGGCATCTTCAAGGGTGACAGATTCAATCACTTTGCTGAAGTTCGCATAACTCTGCCAGTTTACAGCGGCTTTTTCAGAAGCGCTTTTCAATACTTTTGAAAAGGCTGTTAAAGTGATTTTGTCATTCTGAAAATCATCCATTGCCTGAAGAACGATTCTTGTGTCTTCATCAAAAAGTTTTAATTTTAAGGCTTCCATGGAGGCTTTGATTGTTGCTGCTGCTGCAGTAGAGGCTTTTTTGTCCGTATTGGAATCAATAAAGGCCTTTTTATTTTCATTGTAAAGAGCCTTGGTTTCACAACCGACAACCGGAACATTCTTATTTTCCAGAACATGATATCTGGAAGCCGCGTGAGTTAAACCCCATTTTGTTAAAAAATCCATATAAAGCTGAGTGTCTTCTTCATTAATACCTTCAAATCCGGAATAATCATTTTCTCCGGAACGGCCTTCATCCGAAATCGCGTCAATTTTTCCCTGTTCAGCAAGGCTTTTGACAATGGCCTGAATATTTTCCTGTGATTCAGCATTTCCGTGGGCATCCTGAACATAGATGATTGTTTTGTCTGAATTGCCTGTAAAAGCGCTTTTCGCTTTACCGTAAATCTGTGGAACATTCGCTTTCACTAAATCTTTGCCGTCTGCGTAACCAAGGAAACTAACCCCCAGAGTGAACGCCGTGGCGACCAACATTTTCAACAGCCTGCTTTTCATTGTGTTTCTCCTTAATTTTCTATTTAAAAAAGTATCTTTTTTCTATTCGATATACGGTAAAGTACCACCCGCCTCCCCCCCTGTCAAGGGCGGGGCCCCAAATTTTTATATTAAATTCAGATTAAAGATAATGTACTTTTTATAAGGGGATGACAAATCATTTTTTATTCTAACCTCCTATTATACCGCATCTTTAAAAGAATCACATTTCAGACCTAATCTTTTTGCCGACGGTTTTCCAGAATACATGTTAAAACAAATTATAATCCTGACCTGCCACGAATTCCTCTCAAATCTCTTACAGGGCTTCCGTTTTCTCCCTTTATGCCCTCCGTTTCTGCGGTTTCTCAATTTCAAAATACGATTTATTGATGATTTAAAAGAATTTATATTGATTTTTAAAAAAACATAAAGCATTAAACACTCTTGTCTTGTCAAAACCCATTACTTTGATTAGGGTATACGACCATTTCAATTATAGTATACAGGAGGATGAAATGAGTTTTAAAATCATGGTTCTCATTAAACAGGTTCCGGATACTCAAAACGTCACCGGAAATGCCATGAAGGAGGACGGCACTGTCAACCGTGCAGCGCTTCCCGCTATTTTTAATCCGGATGATCTCTATGCCCTGGAAGCGGCTCTAAGGATCAAGGATGAGCATAAGGGAACAACCATTTGCGTCATCAGCATGGGGCCACTCGCCGCCGCGAAGGTGCTCAAAGAATCTCTTTACAAAGGAGCGGATAAGGCGGTGCTCATTTCTGATCGTAAATTTGCGGCTGCCGACACGCTTGCCACTTCCTATGCCCTTAAATGCGCCATTGAAAAACTGGGGTCCTTTGATCTGGTCTTCTGCGGCAGGCAGGCAATTGACGGAGACACCGCTCAGGTAGGCCCTCAGACTGCTGAAAAATTGAAGATCAACCAGATCTCCTTTGTTTCGAAAATCGAGGCCCTGACAAAAAAAGATATTACCGCAAGACGTTCCATTGAAGGTGGCTATGAAATCGTTAAATCCCCATTTCCCGTTCTGCTGACCTTTACCAATGAATATTATACTCCGCGGCCTGTTTCCGTCAAAGCCATGATGGCTTATAAAAATGCCCAGTTCACTGCAGAAGACAGTGAATATGATGAGTCTTACATTGAAAATAAAGACTCCGGAAAATCAACAAAAACTCTTCTGTGGGATATCAATGCCATAAAGGCCAATCCGGCTCTGTGCGGGCTCGAAGGATCTCCCACAAAAGTCAAGAAGGTCGAATCCGTAGTACTGAAATCCGCTTCCATTAAAATGGTTGAAAACAGCGAACCCGGTATTACTCAAATGATCAAAGAACTCGAATCCGACCATACCCTCGGATAAAAGAACAGGAGTTATTCATGACAACAAATAATGTTTGGGTTTTTATACAACAGGATAACGGAAAAATTGCAGATGTGAGCGTTGAGCTTGTCTGCAAAGCCAGAGAGCTGGCTGAAAAGCTGGGGGTCAAGACCCAGGCGGTGTGCATCGGCGAGCAGGTTCAGCAGGAAGTTAAAAAACTTTCTTCTTTCGGTCTCTCAGAAATCTTCTGCGTGGAAGATAAAAGACTGAAGCACTATACCCCTGTTCCCTATTCCAAAATAATGATGGAGCTCATTAAGAAACATAAACCTCAGATTGTTCTTTATGGCGCGACAACCACAGGCCGCGATTTAGGCCCGAGGATCGCTTCGGCTTTAAAAGTCGGTTTGACGGCAGACTGCACGGATCTGCAGATCGGGGATCACATCATTGCCGATAAAGAATACAAAAATGTGCTTTACCAGATCAGACCCGCCTTTGGCGGAAACATCATCGCCACCATTGTTTCGCCCGAAAGCCGCCCCCAGATGGCAACCGTCCGTGAAGGGGTGATGAAAATCTCCCCGGCGGAAAATGGCCCCGAATGCAGAATCACTCCTGTGACGATTAATTTCACAGAAGAGGATTTTCCCACAAAAATCATTGAAAAAGTTTTTGAAGAAAAAACCGTGAATCTCAAGGCTGCCCAGGTCATTGTCGCCGGAGGAATGGGCGTGGGATCAAAGGAAAACTTCCATCTGATCAAACAACTGGCTCACACCCTCGGAGGTGAAATAGGGGCTTCCCGTGCGGCTGTCGATGCGGGATGGATCAGCAAGGAACACCAGATCGGACAGACCGGAATCACCGCACGCCCGAAACTTTATATTGCCTGCGGTATTTCAGGTTCCATCCAGCACCGCGCAGGAATGGATCAATCCTCCAGAATCATCGCCATCAACACAGACCCTGATGCTCCGATTTTTCAGATTGCCCACTACGGCATTGTGGGGGATTTGAAGGAAGTCATCCCTGTGTTTATCAAAGCCTATAAAACAAAGAAATAGGGAGGTTTCAGTGGAAAATTTTTATAAAGATAATGATGATATCTTATTTCATTTTAAACATTCGGATTTGACAACAATCATTGATCTCAAAGAAGACTTTTTTAAAGACAAGGATGAGAGCTGCTATGCCCCCAAAGATCATGCCGATGCAAAGGATTCCTATGAAAAAATCCTTGAAGTAACGGGAGAACTGTCGGGAGAATACTTTGCCCCTCTTTCCCGTGAAGTAGATGAACAGGAAGCTCAGCTTATAAACGGCGAAGTCAAATATGCCCGCGGAACGGAAATTGCTTTAAAAATGCTGGCCCAGGCGGATCTCATGGGTTTTACCCTCCCGAGACGCTTCGGCGGAATCAACTGCCCTAACGCTATCTACTGCATGGCTGTAGAAATCGTCTCCAGGGCGGATGCCTCGCTTATGAATCTTTTCGGTCTTCAGGATATTGCCGTGACCATCGATAAATTCGGTTCTGAAGAAATCAAGCAGAAATATCTGCCGCGCTTCTGTAGCGGAGAAGTGACCGGTTCCATGGCCCTTACAGAGCCGGAAGCCGGAAGCGATCTTCAGGCGGTTTCTTTAAAAGCCTCTCAGGGGGCTGATGGGAAATGGTATCTAAACGGAGTCAAGCGCTTTATCACCAACGGATGCGGAAAAATCGCACTGGTTTTGGCCCGCAGTGAAGAAAGCCTGAAAGGCGGTCGGGGACTTTCGCTGTTTGTCTATGAAAGAGACGAACATATGAAAATCCGGAGAATTGAACACAAACTCGGTATTCGCGGCTCACCCACCTGTGAGATGCAGTTCAACAACGCCGTCGGAGAACTGGTCGGGGAAAGAAAACGCGGACTTTCCAAATACACCATGTCTCTGATGAATGGCGCCCGTGTGGGCACCTCTGCCCAGGCGCTCGGGATTGCCGAAGCCGCCTACCGTGAAGCTAAAAAATACGCCGGGGAACGTGTTCAATTCGGAAAAGCCATAAGAGACATGCTCCCGGTATATGAAATACTGAGTCAGATGAAAATTTCCATCGAAGCCGGACGCACCCTTCTTTATGAAACCGCACGTCTGGTGGACCTGAAGGAAGGCTATGAACATCTGGCTGAAAAATATCCTGAAAGGGAAAAAGAATTTCAGGCCGACATTAAAAAATACACCAAATATGCGGCACTGTTTACGCCGATTTCCAAAGCCTATAATACGGAAATGGGAAATAAAGTGGCCTATGACGCCATTCAGATTCACGGCGGAACCGGCTATATGCGTGAATTCAATGTGGAAAGACACTATCGCGATGTCCGCATTACCAATATCTATGAAGGAACCACTCAGCTACAGATCGTAGCTGCCATAGGAGGTATTATATCGGGTGTTGCCATGGAAATTCTTGCCCAGTATGACGCCTCGGATTATTCCTACCGCAGCGACCTTCATCAGAAACTTAAAAAGGCAAAAGGATATCTCGAACAGGCCATTACCTGTGTAAAAAATTCAGAGGATGCCAATTTCCAGGATTATCATTCCCGGAGAATGGTTGAAATGACCACAGATGTCATACAAGGGTATCTGATGCTCAAGGATGCCGCCCATTCTGACCGTAAAAAGAATGTTGCAGAAACGTTTATCGAATCCGCAATGGCCCGGATGGAGGCAAATTTGAATTTCATCCTTCACGGCACATGCTCTCTGGTAAAAAATCATGCCAATATTCTTGAGGGAAAAAATTAAATCCTTTTGACCTGATTCCTATGAATAAAAAAGGGCATTCTTAAAATGCCCTTTTTTTTTAAATGAACTACCCCGCAGCAAGCTGCAAGGTATCAAATACGTCATTGCGAGGACGCTTTGGGACGAAGCAATCTTTCTCATATAGATTGCTTCGCAAAGCCTCGCAATGACAAAGCCGCAGCAAGCTGCGAGGAATTAAACCCAATGAGATTAAATTTTTTAATTAAATGCCAAACTAAATAAAAAAGGCATCCAGAAGTCCTCTTTATTTTTTCTCATTTAAAGTTTGAGTCTTGTTTTAAATCTCTCCATCGCTCTTTCCACGTCGGAGCGAGCGCCAAAGGAGCTGAGCCTGAAATAGCCTTCCCCGGAAGGACCGAAACCGGAACCCGGCGTGCCTACGATTTCCGCTTCGGAAAGGAGCTGATCAAAAAATTCCCAGGAAGTCTTCTTTCCGGGAATTTTCAGCCAGATATAAGGCGCATTCTTCCCGCCGGAGGTCTTGATGCTCAGATCATTCAGATTTTTTTCAATAATCGAGGCATTGGTCAGATAGTAATTCACCATTTCCCTCACTTCCTTTTTTCCCTGCGGAGAATAAACCGCAGCAGCAGCGCATTGCACGGGATAGGAAACCCCGTTGAATTTTGTGCAGTGCCTTCTGTTCCACAGGGTATGAAGATTCACTGCCTCCCCCTTTGACGTAAAAGCTGAAAGATTTTTTGGAATCACGGTAAACGCGCAGCGAAGTCCTGTAA
This sequence comes from uncultured bacterium, assembly GCA_964443875.1. Classification (GTDB taxonomy): domain Bacteria; phylum Auribacterota; class JAFGBW01; order JAFGBW01; family JAFGBW01; genus CAYUET01. Next base: position 121,399 of record CAYUET010000005.1, read on the forward strand.
AACCGGCATTCTTCGAAAAGGAACGGAATTCGATGGCGCATTCCTTTGCTCCTTCAATCTCAAAAATGGAATGAGGAAGAGCGGGATCTGTAATATAAGCTTCATAGGCCGCATCAAAAAGAAGGATGGCTTTATTTGCCCGGGCATAATCCACAAAGCCCTTAAGCTGTTCTTTGGTCATGACAGCACCGGTCGGATTATTCGGGGAACAAAGATATAGAAGGTCCACTCCTTTTTTGGGGAGGGGCGGACAAAAGCCGTTTTTTAAATGACAGGGCAGGTAAACCATTTTTCCGTACATGCCGTTTTTACCCAGAAGGCCTGTCCTGCCGGCCATGACATTGGTATCCACATAGACAGGATAAACCGGATCCGTGACCGCAATCATGGCCTTTGAAGAAAAAATTTCCTGAAGATTCCCGGTATCGCATTTGGAGCCGTCGGAAATAAAAATCTCCGAAGCATCAATATCCACACCGCGCGCCTTATAATCGTTTTCTGCAATCGCATTTCTTAAAAATTCATAGCCCTGTTCCGGGCCATATCCCTTAAATGTCTCTTTCTTTGCCATCTCATCCACACCCCGGTGAAGGGCTTCAATGATTCCAGGCGAAAGAGGAAGGGTGACATCCCCGATCCCAAGGCGGATAACATCCGAAGACGGATGGGCTGTTTTATAGGCGCTGACCCTACGGCCGATTTCAGGAAAGAGATATCCTGCCTTTAATTTCAGATAATTTTCATTTACTTTAGCCATAACAATGCCTTTCTATATTTTTTTAAAAATGGCCATGCACTCAATATGTTTGGTTTGTGGAAAAAAATCAAACGGCTTGGCATAACAAAGCTTAAACCCGCTTTTTTCAAAAATCAAGGCATCCCTGAATTGGGTCGCCGGATTGCAGGAAATATAAATCACACAAGTGGGATTCATGGACACGATCTGCTGAATGGATTCCGGCGTGGAACCGGACCGGGGAGGATCCATTAAAACCACCTCCGGCTCTGCAGAGAGCATTTTGACCGCCTTGTCGGCCGTGGCACAGATTGGAAAGGATTTGGAAGAGATCCCGTTGGCTTCAATATTTTTCAGCAGAAGCTTATAGGAGGCTTTATTCTCCTCAATGAAATAAACCTTTTTAAAATAATCAGACAGAACCACACCGAAAAAACCGACGCCGCAGTAAAGATCCAGAAAGGAATCAAAATGGATGGATTCTCTCTGAAGAATTTCATGAATAGTTTCAAAAAGAGGGGTGAAAATGGAGTGATTGATCTGAAAAAAAGAATCCCTGGAATAATAAAAGATTTTTCCACCCACTGTTACCTTTGTCTCCAGATTGAGGCCGAGATTGTCAATAATTCCTTCAGCCGCATCAATAAAGGCATAATTCCAGGACCGGGTATTCCGTTCACGGAAGAACGCATAGTTGTCCTGCCGGATCTTCTTTAAATGCAGATTCAGATTTTCAGCGGCAATGGGACATTCCTCCATATCCAGAAGAATATTGTCATAGTAATCAAAAAAACCGCACCGGGTTCCATACTTCGACATTTTCATTTTCATGCGAATCTTGGTCCGATAGTGATACGGCTTAGGGGAGGGACAGGTCTCTTCAATGGCCTTCATATCCTTTCCTGTAAGCTGCCGGTAAACTTCACGAACTTGCCGTGTTTTCAGCTCCGTCTGTTTTTCATAAGGCATGTGCTGATAGACGCAGCCCCCACATTGTCCGAAATAGGGACACCTGGGCTGGATACGGTCAGGGGAAGTATTTAAAATTTCAACCGGCGCAGCCTCTGCATAATTGGATTTCACTTTCAAAATTCTGGCTTTAACAACCTCACCTTCCAGAGTAAAAGGAACAAAAACGACAAAATCGTTGATCCGCCCCACTCCGGCTCCGCCAAAGGCAATTGAGTCAATTTTTAATTCTACGATGTCCTCCGGCTTCATTTTTTCGCCGCCGCCAGTGTATTTTTAAGAAGCATGGCAATGGTCATGGGGCCCACTCCGCCCGGAACCGGAGTAATGAAGGAGGCTTTTTCCAGGGCTTCTTCAAATTGAACATCCCCGACCAGACGCGTTCCTTTGGGAGCTGAAGCATCTTTGATTCTGTTCACCCCCACGTCAATCACAACAGCCCCCTGCCGGATCATGGAACCGCGGACAAATTCCGGAACACCTATGGCCGCAATCAGGATGTCTGCAGTCTGGGTGATGGCTTCCAGATTCTGGGTTTTGGAATGGCAGATGGTCACTGTGGCATCACCAAAAAGGCCTTTCATCAGGAAAAGGGCAGCCAGGGGCTTGCCGACAATATTGCTTCTGCCGATAATCACCACATGCTTTCCGGCGGTCTGGATCTGATAATATTTCAGAAGCTGAACGACTCCCGCAGGTGTGCAGGGCTCAAATATGGGCTTTCCTACAAAAAGCCGGCCTACATTATAGGGATGAAAAGCATCCACATCCTTTAAGGGGGAAATGGTCTCAATGACCTTGTCTTCATTGATATTCCGAGGTAACGGAAGCTGAACAAGTATTCCATGCACCGTCTTATCTTCATTGAGTTCAAAGATTTTCTTAAGAAGAGACTCTTCCGGTGTGGATTCAGGGAGTTCAATCACCTCGGAAAGCATCCCTGCTTTTTCGCAGGCTGTCTTTTTATTGCGGACATAGACCTGGGAAGCCGGATTGGATCCCACAATAATAACGGTCAGTTTAGGTCTGACTTCTTCACTTTTATAAAAACTCTCTACTTCTGCAGCCAGTTTTTCAGTAAGCGATGCAGCGACCATTTTCCCATCAATTAATTTTGCTGTCATAGGCTCTTGCCCTCCATTTGCCGGTAATGATTCCATTCATCTTCAAAATTCGGTGTAAAAATCCCGCTTTTTAACGCGGACTCAATCTCTGATTTTTTCCAGAAACGTCCTTCGCTGATTTCAGAAGGATCAGGGGTAATACGCCCGTCATACAAAAGCTTGAAGGTATCCACAAGCTCTGTTTCCACTTCATTGGAAAGAATATAACGGTATAAAAAAATAAAGTCATCGGTTTTAATGGACAGCTCCTCCTCGGTTTCACGCCGTATTGCCTGCAAAACCGTCTCTTTAGGGATCAGATGACCTCCCACAGAGGTATCCCATTTCCCGGGCTGGATATCCTTGGTCTCTGAACGCTTCTGCAGATAGAGATCCCCCTGACTGTTGAACACCAGACAATGCACGACGCGATGCATAAGGGACGGGTTGCCGTGGGCTTCGCAGCGTCTGGCATGGCCGAGAACTCTGCCGTCCCTATCCACGATTTCAAATAGCTCGTTTTTCACATCGTTCTTCACGGATTATTTTCCTGCTTATTTTGAGAAGGGTTGTACTTACCGCAATTATCTGCTGTTGAAAAGAATTTTTTCTGATTAAGAACTACTCTTTTAACCGCTTAAGAATCCAGTCTGAAATGTCTTTCAGGACTTCCTCTGAAACATGTCCCGGTATTTCATATTCCTGCGGAGTGCTCAACCCCGGCCTCCGGCCTTCTATAAAAAGATGATTCAGGGAATCATAGAGTTTAAAGGAGATATCCGGACACCCCTGCAGAATTTTTCTCCACTCTTCAAATTCACTCACAGGGACCTGATAATCCCTTTTTCCATTTATTACCAAAAGGGGCAATGAAAGGGAGGCGACAAATTGTGAGGGTCTGTTTTTTATTTCATCCAGGAGGTAAGCCTTGCTAATATTCCGATAGGAATAAATCTCCGAAGCTTTGGGTTCAAAATCAGGATGATTGATGTAATCCACATTCTGTTTAAGCATTTCCAGATATTTCTGATTTTGAGGAGAAACTTTTCCTTCAAGGCCATAAAGATAAACACTCTGGTTATAAATCAATTCATGAACAGGAGTCACGTTTCCGGCCATGAGTACAGCCCCTCTTATTCCTGAAGTAACACTTAAAAGCCGGGGTAAAAGCGAGGCGCCCTGACTGTGCCCGATAAAGAAAATCTTTGAAGGATCCACTTTGGCATGCGCTTTGAGCAGACGGATCCACTCCAGGGCAGGATCGATCACCTCCTCCTTTTGAGTAAAATTCACAGGATCATCAATCGGGTATACCCTGGTGATCTTGTCGTACCGGAGTGAGGCGATCCCGTAATAAGCAAGCCCATGCGCCAGATCACGGAACACCTTATTGGCCCCGACAGTTTCATCCCGGTCTGAGGGGCCTGAGCCTGAAATCAATAGCGCCACAGGAAATCTCGAAGCCATTTTTGAGGGAACGCATAAAGTTCCAGGCAAAGGCTTTTTCTTTCCGCAGGAAATATTTTCCTCGGCAAAACGGGTTTCATCCAGGTAATTGACCTTTGCTGTCCGGGCATAGGAATAATCCGGAAGGAAAAACAGACCCTGAATTTTTAATTCCTGATCCACGGAAATTCTGAAAACCCGAACCCCTTTCCGGCATTTGACCGAAAAATCAAAGGTTTCAGGACTCACCTCTTTTTCATCCGCAATCTTTTCAAATTTCCCGTACTGCACGCGAACCTGCATAACCGCCATTTCCAGCTTATCCTGAGGCAGGGCCTGTTTCATCTTAGCATTGAATAAATTGAAAGCTTTTTCATACTCCCCCTTAATCAAAGCCTCTGCCCCCTGCCTTGCCACATCCTTTCTGTTTGAAGATTCTCCGGCAAATAACGGAAAAACCAGAAGGATACTTAAAAGCATGAGTAATGCTGTATGGGGTCTCATATGCGCTAACTCTCTTTGTTAAGATTTATTTTTTAAGAATAAGACCTGTAAAATTTATCAAAAAAAGAAATTCATGGAAAGGGAAACAGAATTGTTTGCCGGGACTGAAATCCGGGGACGCCCTGTCGTTGATGATTTCGATTTTTCCGTCGTATTGAACGGAAAACAGAAAGCTGATTTGAAAGAAAAATGCCAGAATGAAAATGAGTTTTTTCATGCAGGGGAGTTTACAGAAAATCGAAGGGAAGGACAATTTTTAAGATGTTCACCCCGGTAAAAACACCTTCCTTGACCCCTCGTCTGAAAAGTCGCAGTTAAACAAGTCTGGCTTTTCATCAAACAACACAAACTTAATATCAGGATGCCCTTTTAATTTATCCGCATACCTCTTGGCCTCTTTGATCTCGTCTTCCTTAACCTTTAGCCGTATTATCCGGCTGTCTGCTTTTTCAATGTAGATGTACATTGGAGGCGATCCTTGTTTAAGGCCGTTTTTCAATATTTAAAAGAAATTCCTTACCTTATTAATTTAGGAGAAGAGGGATATATTACTTCAATTCCTCAACAATTAACGATTTAATAATTTTCTTGCATCTTGATATATTTGACTTAATAATTCCTTCGCATCCAACGATAATTCTTTTTTACTTGGTTCCGAAATTTCGTCAAATACTTCTAAAATCATTTCTAATGCTTCAGATGTTGTTGTCCAACAAGTTTTCAAAACATCTGTAATATTTTCATATTCCTTCAGTTTTCCTGAACTTTTAAATTCTTCACTTATCACTTTTGTTGCTTTTATAAAATCTTCTAAATTTTTCATTTTTTACTCCAATGATTAATCCGGCATATGAAAAAAATTAATTTTAACAGCATTTTCGTCTGTCACTACTTCTAATGCTCCACCTTGATTTGTTCCATAAGCTGTTTCCGTTTGCATCGTGGGTTAAGCTCTTTGCATCGCCTAGAACTGCATCCTCCACTGTGTTGATCTTACTGGTCGGATCAGCGTTATACATTCCTCCGGAGGTATTGTATTTCTCCTCGCTTAAGACTGCTCCGGTTCCGTCCTGCTTCGTTACGGTCTTGCGGTTGCCCAAAAGGTCGAGATCAAGGTTGGTTAATTGGGTAAACGTAGGAGCATTGTCGAAGGTGGGAACACCCGCATAAGCTGAGGGATCGATTTTCTTTTCAGCGGTTAATCTGTAAAGGTTGTCATACTTGAACAGATTAGCATTTAAGACTTCGCTTCCACCCAGTGAGGTAAAAGACTTGGATTCTGAAAGCTTGTTCCCTTCATTATCGTACTGATAGTTCAACGTAAGTAAATTCCTGGTGTTCAGAGTATCCGCAATGGAGACCAGCCTTCCTAGTTCGTTGAAGGTGTTGGCTTCGTTTACTCCGTTAGGTCTTGTCTTGCCCAGCACTTCCCCGGCTGCGGAGTAGGTGTAGCCAAAGCTCTGCCCGTCGCTGGTGGAAATCTGTGTAATTCGGTCGGCATCATTGTAGGCAACTGCTGCATGATGATTCTCTTTTATGGAAAAATGATTCGTTCCTGAATCAAAATAACAGAAGTGAAAAATAGACAGATAAATCAAAAGCATCCATACAGGCTGTTGCCGTTTCTTAGCCTCATTTAAAGGCTTTTGCGGTGTCTCTTCCGTGTTCTTATAGGCCAGGTTTGCCATCAGGATTTTTTCCTTTGATTGCTGGAATATACTCAAGCACTTATGAAAACTACAGAAAATATTTCAGAATTTTAACCGGGTTACTTAGATTGCACTATTGCTCTGGGATGACATTTCAAAATCGGCTTTAGGCGTCGTCTTCCGGCGGAAGGCTTACCCTCAATCCGGCAAAAATATCTGCCTCATCTCATCAATAAGAAACAGTGTTACTTGTCTCTGTCTCTCATCTTTCCTTCCTTAGCAAAATAACTAATTGAATATATTAAGTCCGCTAATTCAGGATTCCAATTCTCGATTTCTCTAACAGCTAAAACCCCCATTGTTAATCTATCTTTTTCAATTAATGTATTATCTCCAGTCCTTGCTATACATTCTAAAATATGCTTTAATTGTTTATCTATTTCAGAAAACAACTGTTTGTCAGTTTCATTATTATGACATTCGTCATTTAATTTTATTGCTTTTAAAATTTCATCTTTTATTGTCATTTTTTTACCTATTTATTGAATTAATTCAAATGCATCTTTTTCTGCTGTAAAATATTGCACTTCTCCTCCTTTTCTAATTACACCAGGCTCCCATTTAAATTCGATATCGCCAGTATTAGATTTTAAAACCTTTACATCTCTTGTAGCTTCATATGTTTTCATTACACGTCCTTCGGGATTAATTCCCATTTTGTTAGGATCTGCTTCAAGTCTGGAATAATAATTACCTTGTGGTCTATCTGGTCTTTGATATTGTGAAAGCTGAGTACCTTTTTTAATAGTTTGTATACTTACAGGTTTTGATTTATCAATTCCTTGAGTATGTGCTTCAGTGGCTTCATCAGAATAGCCAGATTTTTTATAAAAATTTTTCGCTTTTGTAAGTCTTTTTTCTTCAATTGATTTTTCTGACTTCTGGTCAGACTCTTTCTCTGTCTGTGCCTTTACTTTTTCCCCAGATTCTTTTTTGCCTTCATTTTTTGATTTATTCTCTTTATCAAAATCTTCTGGGTCAGGATTTCTAGTTCCCCCGGAACCTCCAGCCATTTCTTTCATCACTTTGTTCTGTGCTTCCTGCTTCTGTTGCTTGTCGCCTTCACTGCCTTTGTCAGCTATAGATTCTTGTTTTCCCTCGGCACTTCCGTCTTTATTGCCGTAAACTGCATCACCTATGGCCTCTCCTACTTTTTCACCATATTTTACTACAACGGCAGCTGCAATTGCTGCTGTTGCCGCTAATTTCCCATAAGGGCCTAAGGCTTGTACATTTTTTGCGACTTCTTCCAATATATCAACGGCCGCAGCATTCCTTCCATATGGATCAGTATAAGTCCCCGGATTTCCACGGACAAACTCATACATATTCATCCCGTCGACAAATCCCAAAGGATCATGGCTGATAAAACGGCCCAGCTCAGGGGAATAGTATCTTGCCCTATAAAAATATAATCCGGTTTCCTGATCCAGTTCACGACCTTGGTAAAGTCTGTTAACCAAAGGAGTGGATTCTTCGCTGTCGCTCAGAATGACACCATTAGCGTCTTGAACCGTCACCTTACCGTAAGGGCTGTAGTCATACCTCTGCAATACGTTTCCTGAAGCATCCGTCACAGCATAGACTGAGCCTTGGTCATTGGTGAGGGGGTATAAGTTAACCCCGTTCTTGGTGATGCGGTTTACATCGTCAATTCCAAGACCGTGGACGTTCCATGTCGAACCTGCGCTGGAATGCTCCTCCACCAGTTGATTCCCTGAATACAGGAAGATGGATTCCCCGGTCAAGCCGGGGAATGACACGGATTTTCTGATGCGTCGGCCTTCGGCATCGTAAAAGTAGTTTGCAATTATAGAGCCGCTGGATTTGCTACGAACTTCTAAAAGTTTGTTTTCGGCGTCAAACACATAGGTATTCTTGCCGTCGTCCGTGATGTTGCCGTTCAGGTCGTGTTGTAGAGACGCAAGGCCTTGCGTCTCTACGGTATTGATCTTGCTGGTCGGGTCGGGGACATAAACCCCGCCGGAGGTGTTGTATTTCTCCTCGCTTATAACTGCCCCGGTTCCATCCTGCTTCCTTACGGTCTTGCGGTTGCCCATAAGATCAAGGTCAAGATTGGTCAGTTGCGTAAATGTCGGCGCATTGTCGAAGGTGGGAACCCCTGCATAAGCTGAGGGATCAATAACCTTTTCGCCTTTAAGTCTGTATAAATTATCGTATTGATAGAGCTTCCCAACACTGGATTCCCCGGTCAAGCCGGGGAATGACTTTATCTCTGAAAGCTTGTTCCCTTCGTTATCATACTGATAATTCAGAGTCAGCAGATTCTTGGAGTTCAGCGTATCCGCAATGGAGACCAACCTTCCCAGTTCATTGAAGGTGTTGGCTTCATTGACTCCGTTGGGTCTTGTCTTGCCGAGCACTTCCCCGGCTGCGGAGTAGCTATAGCCAAAGTTCTGCCCGTCGCTGGTGGAAATTTGTGTAATTCGGTCGGCATCATTGTAGGCAACTGCTGCATGATGATTCTCTTTTATGGAAAAATGATTCGTTCCTGAATCAAAATAACAGAAGTGAAAAATAGACAGATAAATCAAAAGCATCCATACAGGCTGTTGCCGTTTCTTAGCCTCATTTAAAGGCTTTTGCGGTGTCTCTTCCGTGTTCTTATAGGCCAGGTTTGCCATCAGGATTTTTTCCTTTGATTGCTGGAATATACTCAAGCACTTATGAAAACTACAGAAAATATTTCAGAATTTTAACCGGGTTACTTAGATTGCACTATTGCTCCACATGCAGACATGAATCGATTTTTCAGCCTGCTGGATCGCTTTTAAAACCCTGGGGAAATAATCCCTGTCGTTGATGATTTCGATTTTTCCATCGTATTGAACGGAAAATAAAAAACTGACTTGAAAGAAAAATGCCAGAATGAAAATGAGTTTTTTCATGCAGGGGAGTTTACAAAAAATTGAATGGAAGGACAATTTTTATTCTATTTTCTAGCTGTCCTTACAAATGAAATTTTCGTTTATTTTTCATCATTTTTTAGATGAATATAATTCAGGAAATTCACAAATAATAGAATCTTTATCATCAGGAATCTCTAAACTTCTTTTATATTCGTGAGTTAATTTGTCAAGACCAAGATATTTTTCAGGATATAAAGCCCCATTAATCCCTAAATTACTACCACATTCTTCACAAGAAATATTTGACATTAGTGTTTCAATGTCAGGTCCAATATATATTTCTTTAGTAATATTTGCAGAATATATTTTCCCACATTTTAAACATGAAATAAGTTTATAACCCATTTCATTTTCTGGAAAAGTAATGTAAATTTCTTGTTCTTTTTCTCCACAATATACTTTAAGTTTCCAACACCGAATTTTTTCCAATTTAAAACTCATTCTAGTTTCTCCAATATTTTTAAACTTTTATTCAATACATTTGTATTAATAGTTCCTGGAGCGCGGGTAGATGGGGCAGAAATACTATCAACATTTAAAGGTAAATTATCCGAGTATGATCTTGGTGCTACATCTGTTTTGGCTTCAATACCTGGTTTATATTCTACCTTAAAAATAGTAGGAGTTTGCCCAGGATTATGCGCTTCGAATTCAGTCTTTGCCCCTTCAATTGTATTATTTACATAAGTTCCATGAGAACCAAGTCTTCCTGGTGCAGTGCCTTCTTTAAAGCCATTTTTTTCAATTAATGGAGCTATCTCTGAACGAGTAGCATGATATCCAATCCGTTTCGCTGAATTTATTTCACTTGATTTAGGATTACTTTCTTTTTCAGTTTCTTTTATTATTTCTTGGGAACTTTTCTTTTCTTCATTTTTATTTGGTCCTTCTGGATTTTGTGGTGGTGGAGGGGTTGTTACTCCGCCAGAAGCTTCGGTTACAGTGTTGTTCCGCTCTTCCTGTTTTTGCTGTTTTTCACCTTCGCTGCCTTTTTCGGCTACAGCTTCTTGCTTTGCCTCGGCACTTCCGTCTTTATTGCCGTAAGCCACATCAGCAATTTTTTCAACTGCTTTTTCACCATATTCTACAACTAAAACAGCAGCAATTACGGCTGTTGCCACTAATTTTCCAGCAGGTAATGCTTGTAAATTTCTTGCAGCTTCTTCTATAAGATCAACAACCGCAGCATTCCTCCCATACGGATCAGTATAAGTCCCCGGATTCCCCCGGACAAACTCATACATATTCATCCCGTCTACAAACCCCAGCGGATCATGGCTGATAAAACGTCCAAGCTCAGGTGAGTAGTACCTTGCCCTGAAGAAGTATAATCCGGTTTCCTGATCCAGTTCACGGCCTTGATAAAGGCGGGAGATAAGAGGGATTGCTTCGCTGCTGCTCGCAATGACACCATTAGCATCCTGAACCGTCACCTTACCGTAAGGGCTGTAATCATACCTCTGCAATACGTTTCCAGCGCTGTCGGTCACGGCATAGACAGAGCCTTGGTCATTGGTGAGGGGGTATAAGTTTACACCGTTCTTGGTGATTCTGTTTACATCATCGATTCCCAGACCGTGAACGGTCCATGTCGTGCCAGTGCTGGAATGCTCCTCCACCAGTTGATTTCCTGAATACAGGAAGATGGATTCCCCGGTCAAGCCGGGGAATGACGAGGATTTTCTGATGCGACGGCCCTCGGCATCATAGGCGTAGGTGGTCACGGCTCCGGTGGCTTTACTGGTCGATTGAATCAGTTTGTTTTCAGCGTCAAACACATACGTGTTCTTCCCGTCGTCTGTGATGTTGCCGTTTAGGTCGTGGGAGAGAGACGCAATGCCTTGCGTCTCTACGGTATTGATCTTGCTGGTCGGGTCAGCGCTATACATACCGCCAGAGGTATTGTATTTCTCTTGGCTTAAAACTGCTCCGGTTCCATCCTGCTTGGTTACAGTCTTGCGGTTGCCCAGAAGATCAAGGTCAAGATTGGTCAGTTGCGTAAATGTCG
>CAYUET010000006.1:0-126995 GCA_964443875.1 uncultured bacterium
TTGAACGCGTTTTTCAGAGGATAAATCGATGATTTTCTGGGCTGTTTTTAAAAGAGATGAAGGACTGCCGGGCTCAGCAAGAAAACCACTGATATTATCGGTAATCAGCTGTTCAAAACTCGTATGACGCGTTCCAGCCACGATAGCCTTTTGTGCCATTGATTCAATGCAGGTGTTTGGAAAATTTTCAACAAGCGAGGGCAGGAGAACCGCCTGTGAATTACTGATGATCGGATAGAGCTGAACATGGGGGATTTTATAAAAGATGAAGATTTTCTCTCTGTATTCCTTTGATCGTTTCCACAGAATATCCCGGATATTTTGTCCCTGATAAGGAATATCATCGGAAAAAACAAAAACAAAATTCATCCCGGGGTTCTCATGAAGCAAAGGGTATAAAATTTCTATGAGGATATCGATTCCTTTTGCTTTGCTGATGCGGCCAAAGTACAGGACAAATTTTTTATGGATCAGGTGCTTTTTATAAAGACTTTCATCCAGGGCCTCTTTTAGCGGGATAAATGGGGTTTCAATAACCGATACCGGAATTTGCAAATCTTTTTTCACATAGGCTGCAGTAAACCGGCATGGACCGAAAACAGAATCCGCCTTTTTAAGGCATCTTTTTTCAAGCCAGATCATTTGCTTCAGACGATACTTTGGAATATGGGGAAATTCTCCGTAGAGATTCCAGAGCGGGGTGTAACTGGATAAGCGGATGACAAGGGGAATTTTTTTTAATCGGAAAAGAGAAACGGCCCCCAGTTGGGTTGAATGGACTATAGAAAAGTGTTTTTCTGTATGGATTCTTCGGATAGATTTTATTATTTTCCAGCTTCTGTAGTAATAGTTTATGAAAGGAGAGAAGAATCTTACGCAAAGACATAAATTTATAAGACGCAGCCAGAAAGGAGCCCTACAGTCGATTTCATAAATTTCGACTCCCGAATCGTTAAATTCATTTTGACGGGTGGAGGTGATGAAGACAACAGGGTTATGGCCTTTTTGATAAAGGGCCTGAGTTATGCGTTGGACATAGGTTCCTAATCCACCGGAAGGGGGGAATGCTTTAGGATATTCTGTGGTTAAAAAAGCTATATTCATTTTTATATTTTTTTAAGAATGTAGCCTCTGCACGAAGATCCAAGAAAATAAGAAAGAATTTTCCTTGAATCAAGGTTTAATGAGGAATTAAATATTAAAGGGCCTGTATAGAATAATCTGGTTTTAAAAAAGTTTAATAATGATAAACCGGATTTTTTGAATAAAGCTTTCCAGCGATAGTGGCTGAAAAGCCATAATTCGCTTATTGCATCACCATGAGCACCATGACGGATCGGCAAAGGATATTTTAGCAAATAGAATGGATTTTTCAAAGCAACCAGATAATCTGTCAGGATTGTCCAGAATCTCCACGAAGAGGTTGGCAGAAGATGAATCATTAATCCATTGGGTTTGAGTACCCTTTTAATTTCTTCAATGAATGTGAAGATTTCAGGGATATGTTCCAATACATTAGAAGAATAAACAACATCAAAATAGCTGTCAGGAAAAGGGATATGCTTTCCGTCAAATCTTTTTACATCAAATTCGACTGAATCATCGGAATGATGAATATCTATAGCAAAGACATCAAATTGATGTTCAGCAAGATATTTTGCCTGCCATCCCTTTCCGGCACCAATTTCCAGAATTTTTGAGCCGGGGGGGAGATATTTTAAAACAAGGCTGATTTCGTAAAGGCGTATGTTTTTTAAATGTTCCATGATGATGGAGGAGATCTGTGAGTTAGTAATCTATGTTAAATTTTAGATGGATAGCATATGGAATGATTTTTTAAAAAATTCGTTTAAGGGATTTCAATTTGTCCCATAAAATTTCTGTTATTTTTTCTGTTCTTAAACCAATAAGCCACAGTATGCCCTGAGCGTTCAAGGAGGGGTTTAATGTTTCTTTTTTGAGTAAATTCATAAAAAGCCTCCCGGCAGCCCTCCCAGTGACCAAAATCGTCAAGAACGATTGCTCCTCCTTCTTCTACCCGATCGTAGAAAGTTTCTAAACATAAGGATACACTTTGATACCAGTCTGCATCTATATGAAGAATTGAAATTTTTTCAGGAAGGGGCTGCATAAAGGAATCTTTAAACCAGCCCTTTCTGATAATGTAATCCTCCGGATGTAGTCCGGCCAGCATCATGCATTCCTGTACTTTAGAGATCGAACCAACACATTGCCCGGTATGTTTTGATGCTTCAACTCCATCTTTCTCACCGGATTGGGGCAGTCCTTCAAACGAATCATATAACCAGATTTTTTTTTGGGTTTGTTTAAAGGCAATAGCAAAAGCAGCAGCAGATCCGCCGTTGCAAACACCGCATTCAACAAAATCTCCTGATATTCCTCTTTTAACAATATCTAGTCCAATAGAATACTGTTTTATCATTCTTAAACGATCCCCCATCATGAAAGGCTCAATACGGGAGAGTTCGGGGATAACCGAAGCATCGATCAGGTCTTGATGTTTAATCCATTTTGCTGCTTTTTTTATTATTCGATTTATAAACATAAATTGTCCTTTCCTAAAGTTTGATTCATGTTATTTTCCATTCACAATCTTCGATATACACGCAGGCATCAGGCTGCCAGCTGAATTCTCTGTGATGTCCGAACATGACAACTTCGAAGGGGCAAATCCCTTCAATTTTTTGGGGATGTTTTGTACCGAAATTTTCAGAAAAAAAAGTAGTGAGCGTATACTGGCCGAGATACAGTCGTGTTTTGGGAATGTGGCAGACAAAATGATGAATTCCTTTTTTTTTGCAGATTTTACGCTCAGAGTCGATGACCCATAAATGAAGATGGGCTTGTCCCATGGGGTTAATGACTTGAAAAGATACAGTAACATTCTCTAGGGCGCAGGGAGCGAATAAATCAATATGGATTTCTAAAGGCTTACCATGAATTTGTATATTATTGGGTTCTGATGTTTTTATTTCAACTCTGATAATTTTGGGAATATCGGATGTTTCTTCTGCTGAGTATACTTTATCTGTCTTTTCAATTGATCTCAGATAGTGATGAATGGCATCACGGATATTCCCTTGATAAATGCATGAGCCTTTGAATAGAACCAGCCCACGTTCTGTGAGGGAGGAGATGGATTCCATATTATGGCTTACAAAAACCACCGTTCTTCCCTGTTTCTGAGAAACTTCCTCCATTTTACCAAGGCATTTTTTTTGGAATTCATAATCGCCAACCGCCAAAACTTCATCGATTAACAGTATTTCTGATTCCAGATGCGCAGCTACGGCAAAGGCCAGGCGGACATACATGCCGGAGGAGTAATGTTTCACCGGAGTGTCCAGAAATTTTTCAACTTCAGCGAAATCGACTATTTCATCGAATTTCCTTCTGATTTCTGCCCTGGTCATACCCAGAATGGCCCCGTTTAGATAGATGTTTTCTCGACCTGAAAGTTCCGGGTGAAACCCGGTACCGACTTCAAGGAGGCTAGCCACACGTCCTCGAAGGGTTATTTCACCGGCAGTAGGTTCTGTAATCCGGCTTAATATTTTTAAAAGAGTGGATTTTCCGGCACCGTTTCTGCCGATAATTCCAATTCTGTCTCCTTGATTTACTTCAAACGAGATATCTTTAAGCGCCCAGAATTCTTCTTGTTCATTTTCAGTATTTGATTTTTTGAAAAGAGTTTTATTTAAAATATTTTTTGCGGAATTTGAAATAGTATCCCGTATAGTAGAGTATCTTGATTTTCGTTCATGTCGAATAAAATATTTTTTACCCAGATTTTCAACTTTGATGATAGGATTTGACATGATTTTAAATAATATCCGCAAAGGTTTTTTCGGTTTTTCGAAAATAGGTGAATCCGGTAAAAAAAAGAAGCGTGACAATTCCCATAGAGAGAATGAATCCGGGCCAGTAGATCAAGGATTCTTTTCCTAAAAGACACCAGCGAAACCCATCGATGACTCCGGTCATAGGGTTTAACGAATAAAGAAGTCGCCATTGTTCAGGAACAACTGAACTGCTGAACCCAACAGGTGAAATATAGAGTCCCAGCTGAACAATAAAAGGAACGGTATATCGAACATCCCGATATTTGACATTGAGTGCAGAGAATAAAAGTCCTATTCCAAGGGATGCAAAGAAAGCGACCAGAACAAATAAGGGTAGAAAAAGAATATGAAATCCCGGGATATGCCCATAATTAAGAAGTAAAATAAGGTATAAGCAAAATGAAATGGAGAAATCAACAAGGCTCACCATGGTAAAGCTTGTAGGGATTATGATTCGGGGAAAATAAACCTTTGAAATCATATTCGAGTTACTGACCAGACTGTTAGAGCTTTCAAGAAGGGCATTGGCAAAGAGCTGCCAGGGAAGAAGTCCTGCAAGGACAAGCAGAGGATAGGGGATGCCATCGGAGGGTAGTTTTGCCAGTTTTCCGAAGACAACAGAAAAAATAATCAGGGTTAAAAGAGGACGGATAACAGCCCAGGCTATTCCCAGAATTGTCTGCTTATAACGGACAAGGATTTCCCTAAGAGCCAGAAAATAGAAGAGTTCCCGGTAGCGCCAGAGATCCTTGAAATATTCTTTTTCAATTCTTCCGGGTTCGATAATGATTTCTGTTTGCTTTGAATTTGTCATGCGTGTATAAAGCTCCGCCCTTTGACTCACATAAATGGAAAAAATGATTCTTATATGAGTTTGGAAAGGGCTGTTATAAGGAAATCTATTTTTTTTCTTATACTGTTTATTTGATCGATTCGTTTATTATAAAATGAAGCTAGAACTTTGTCTTCGGAAGAATCCTTCGGGGAAGGTGATCCCAGAAGAATTTTAGCGGAATCGGTGATTTCTGTAACCGTATGAACCCTTCTTTTGACAGCATCCATCAAACGTTTATTCAAAAAAGCTTTGAAATCCGTAACCGCTTCATAATAGTCTTTACGCGCCTCACCCTTCACCCATACCTTTTTACAGCCGCCCCATTTTTCAAGCTCACGGATATTGGTGGAGATGCTGCCTTTGCTGACACGAAGCTCTTTCATGAGGTCATTGAGACATAAAGGGCTAGGACTTAGAAAAAGAGTACCATAGATTTGCCCCAGAAGCTTGCTGAAACCGAACAGAGTCCCCAGGAACCCCATTCGTTCGATAAACTGGTCTTTAAACTGGATTAAGGAAGTGTTCATAAGTTTTAATCGTTTAGTATATTCTAAACGTTCTCATTTTATCTTCGTGGACCTTCTTTTGTCAAATACTTTTTCAGGTCGAATGAGGCCAAGGAATTAACATTTTCAAAAAGAATCGCATTTGTTAGGTTCCCGTTTTGGTTGTCGTCAAAAGTCAATTCATTTGAAGAGGTAAAACTGTAAATGCACTATATCGCTGATCTTCACATTCATTCCTGCTATTCCCGGGCAACATCCTCTCAGAGTCATCTGGAAGCTTTGGCCGCCTGGTCAAAAATCAAGGGGATTGATGTCCTGGCTACCGGAGATTTCACTCATCCTCAATGGATGAAGGAAATCAGGGAGAATTTGACTGAGGCAGAGCCGGGATTTTACAAACTGAAGAATAAATCCCTGGCCCTCCTTGAAGGGGTTAAGTCTGAAACCGGTTCTACCCGTTTTATTCTGAGTGTTGAAATCAGCAGCATTTATAAGAAAAACGGAAAGACGAGAAAGGTTCATAGCCTGATTTTCGCACCAGACCTGAATACGGCTGATAAAATCATCCTGAAATTATCCCAGGTTGGAAATCTGAAGTCTGATGGACGTCCTATTTTGGGATTGGATGTGAAAACGATGCTCGACATGATGCTGAATATTTCTGAGAAAATCATCATGATTCCGGCACATATCTGGACGCCGTGGTTTTCTTTGCTCGGGTCCAAATCCGGGTATGATTCCGTGGAAGAATGCTTTGAGGATCTGAGTCCTCATATTTTCGCACTTGAAACAGGCTTGTCCTCGGATCCTCTTATGAACTGGTGTTTGTCAGCATTGGATCGCTATTCTCTTGTTTCAAACTCCGATGCCCATTCCCCTGAAAAACTGGGCAGAGAAGCCAATATTTTTGACTGTGATCTGGATTATTTTTCCATGTTTGACGCCCTTAAGACTAAAAAGGGTTTCTGGGGAACGTATGAATTTTTCCCTGAAGAGGGAAAATATCATTTTGACGGACATAGAAAATGTAATGTTGTTCTGGACCCCTCTCAGACAATGCTTCCGGAGGATCTTTGCCCTGTCTGCGGCAGGCCGCTTACGATTGGGGTCATGAACCGGATTTTTAAACTGGCAGACCGAAAGACTCCTCAGAAACCTGCAGGTTCCGGAAGTTTTAAAAGTCTGATGCCTTTAAGGGAAGTCATTGCCGACACTCTTGAATCTTCTTCAACCTCAAAGAAAACAGAACGGGAATATGCAAGGCTTATCAATACCTATGGAAATGAATTCAATATTCTCTGTGAGATTCCGTTAAACCAGTTTTCAAAAGATTCAAATCCCTTTCTCAAAGAGGCATTAAAAAGAATGAGAGAGGGTGAAGTCATTAAAACAGCCGGGTATGACGGGGAATTCGGAATCATTAAAATTTTCAGCCCTGATGATAGAGCTTCAGCAAAAGGACAGTCCTCTCTTTTAGATTTACATTTGGGAGTAAAGCCGAAAGCAAAAAAAAACGGAAAGATTCCAGCCCCTTTTGAAAATAAAGCAATCCGGAGGGATCCTCTTTCCATTGAACAGGGGCTTAATAAGGAACAGCAGAAGGCAATAGAGTCAGACGCTTCAGCTTTGATTCTTCTTGCAGGACCCGGTACAGGAAAAACCAGAACCCTTGTTGAAAAGATAGCCTTTCTTCTGAAAAAAGGAATATCAGCCGATTGTATTTTAGCGGTGACTTTTACGAACAAGGCTGCTCTTGAGATGAAAGAGAGATTGGGAAACCTTTTGCCTATAAAATCAGACAAAGTGGATGTAATGACTTTTCATTCCTTTGTATTGAGAGGGTTAAAAGAGGATGCTCCAGATTTAAAGCTCGTTGATGAAAAAGAGAGGGCGGCTCTTTTAGCCTGGCTTTTTCCGGATAAAAAGAAAGAGGAAAAGGTCTTACTTTCTTCTGCCATAGGACATTATTTCAGGACAGGTATTATTGCAGAGGAATTTAAAGCCCCCTGTGAGATTTATGAAGGATATCTGAAAAGAACAAGTCAGATAGACCTGGAAGGAGTGATCAAAGCCGGAGTTGATTCCTTCGGATCAGGAATGAGCGCAATAAATAAAGGTATAAAAAAATACACCCATGTTTTTGTGGATGAATTTCAGGATCTTGATGCGCTTCAATATGAATTTCTTTTGAAAATGAAAAATCCTGAAATTTCCTTTTGCGTGATCGGGGATCCCAATCAGTCCATTTATGGTTTCCGGGGAGCCAGCCCTGAATATTTTAAATCTTTTGAAAAGGATTTTAATGCTGAAAAAATTTCACTTGAAGTAAATTACCGCAACAGCCCGGTCATTCTCAATGCCGCTCAGGGGTTCCTCCCTGAGGATACACCCGCCTTGCGGCCCGTCAATTCCTCTCAATCTGCAATAATATGGTATGAAGCGGCAAGTGAAGCGGCTGAAGCAGAATTTGTCATCCATTCCATAGAACAGCAGGTGGGAGGAATCAGCCATTTTTCAGTCGATAGCGGAAGAACGGAAAAAGAGGAGATCACAGAGGATCTCTCATTTAAAAATATCGCTCTATTATGCCGCAATCGAAGCAAAATGCGGATTTTGAAAGAATCTCTGAAATTCAGCGGAATTCCTTTTCGCTGTGTGGGGGATAAGAATTTTTTTACTGAGAAACCTTTTGATCTACTCTGGCATCTGCTTGCTTTGATTGAAAATCCTTCCTCCTGGGGGAGCTTAACAGAAGTTCTCGGCGCATTAAAATTCAGTCCACGGGTCATGCAGTTCCTTTTTGCCCAGATGAATCATGGCGGAAAAGTTTTTGAATCCTTTTCCGGGCTAATTGAATTTATGGAGAGACAGAAAAAGTCAGACTTTTCCATTTTGAAATCCTTGTTTGAAGAAAAAATGGAATTTTTGAAAAAAAAGGATGGACTCAGGGCTCTCTTATCTCTATTCGGGGAGGAATCGGAGGAAGAAGTCCTGAGAAATGTTCAGACCTGGATCATGGAATTTTCGGATTTTTCAGAGCTTCTGGATTATGTGAAAGATAATGAGAAAGTGGGCTATGATGAGAGAATTGAGGCAGTCAGCCTGATGACTCTCCATGCCTCCAAGGGACTTGAGTTTGATGCTGTTTTTATTATCGGCTGTGAAGAGGATGAAAAGAGTGAGTTCTCAGAAAAAGAGGATCATTGGGATGAGGAAAAAAGATTGTTTTATGTGGGGATGACACGGGCAAGAACCCGGCTTTTTCTTTCCAGATGTAAAAAACGGTTAATCTTTGGTAAGGAGATGTTTTTAAAGAAAAACCGTCTGGTTGACCTGATTCCAGATCAAAATATTGTAGTGCATAAACTTAAAAAAATATATAAAAGATCAAATTCTGACCAGATGGAATTATTTTGATTCTTTGAAAATTTCATTATTAGAGAGGATTAAATGATGAGAAAAGTTTTGATCAGTATGTTTTTGACGGGAAGTATTTTATTTCCTTTTTTTAAGCCAGGTTTTGCTGAAAATACTGCAACGGTTCAGGAAGAGGGACTGGAAAGTCTCTTGTTTGAGAACATTCCCGTTGTCTCCATTGCCGCTAAAAAGGAAGAATCCTTGATAAGCGCTTCAGGAACCGTTTATGTGATTACGGATAAAGATATAGAGCGTTACGGCTGGCGAGACCTGAAAGAAATTCTGAATGCCATTCCCAATATGGATCTGATGTGGCAATACAACTGGCTGAATGGCGGGCAGAGAGGGTTTACCGGGAATTTTTCAGGCACTCTTCTCATGATTGACGGCCGTGAGGTTCAGAACCTTCTGGCCAGTGAGGCTTTTATGACCAATGATTTTCCCTCCCACCGGATAAAAAGGGTTGAAATATTGCAGGGCCCTAATTCGACTTTGTATGGAGGAAATGCCACCCAGGGGGTAATCAACATCATCACTAAATTCGGGGATAAGGGGGACAGGGAATTAAGTGAAGGGGAGTTTATCTATGGTGAGGCAGATACAAAGCAGATGGCTGCTGTCTTCAAGAAAAAAACCGAAAACAGTGAATTGGGATTCAGCGCTTCCTGGTTTAAGAGCGAACAGGACTGGGAAGAAATCGCGGAATTTGTGGCTGATGACAGTCAATTTTCAAGAAATCCTGAAAAAGACCAGTACCGCTATAAAGAGACAGACAATTTCCGGATGCCGGAAGAGTGCTGGACTTTTGATTTATATAGCCGTTATAAAGGGGCTTATTGGGGAATGAATTATTTCAAGGAAGTCAATAATACCGGAATAGAATATGTGCATTATGACTCCCTGCATGATGAGGCAAGAAGAGGGTACTGGCAGCCTTATATCGGCTTTAAGCATTCCTTTTCAGAGAGTGTAAACGCCTTTATCGAATATCAGAGAGTTGAAGAAGATGAGAGCTGGCTTGTTGTGAATGAAGTCAACAGGGAACAATGGACTTCTTATGACGATATTCAGACCGAGATCAGGGGCGAAAGTTTTGAAAAAACGGTGAGGGATAGAATTCTTCTCCAGGCGGACATTATCGCAGGCGAAAAAAATCATCTCATTGCCGGGTATGACTGGTGGAAGCTGACGATTGATGATTATCTTACAGAAAGTAATATTATCTATCCTGAGGATTCTGCAGAGAATATTCCCGCCGGATGGCCTTCAGATAAATCGACAGTGGAAAAGCATTCGGTATTTCTTCAGGATACCTATGATGCGGCAGACTCTTTCAAGGTCACGATGGGTATACGCTATAATAAGCAGGATTATACCAATGATTCATGGCTTCCCAGGATTTCAACGGTTTACATGCCGACTCCTGATTCCGCCCTTAAGCTGACATACGGTAAAGCCTTCAGGGCTCCCAATATTTTTGAATTCAACGGAACAGAAACGGAGAGTCTGGATTCTCAGGAAATGGAAATGTATGAATTGAACTATACACATAATGTCCAGCTCGGAGAGAATTTTCAGCTGTCCAATACTTCTGCCGTTTATCAGATGACAAATTCCAATCTTTATTCCAAGGTTTATGATGCGGAACTGGCTGCGCAGTCAACCAGCCATTTCGCAGGATGGAGAACCGTGGTATCCGGAGAATACGAGGTGGTCGGATTCGAGGATCTTCTCAAACTGACTTATAAACGGCTCTCCGCTTTTTTAGGCTTCCGCTGGGTTCACCCCGATGAGATAATGGTAAATGGGGAGGATATCGCCAATGGCATTCCCATTACCAAAATTAAACTGGGCTGTTCCTATCAGTTTTTAAGCTATCTGGATGCAAGTCTTTTTATAGATCACTGGAGCAAGGTGGAAGCCGAAGTGAATCAGATCGACGGAACCGGCACGGAAGTCCTTACGATTGATCCGTGGACCCAGGTTGACTTTAATATGAATATCGGGGAATTTGATCTGGAAAGCATGCAGGCAACGATTTCCCTATATGTTAAAAATATTTTTGATGAAGAAGTCTATCATGCCAATGCCCGGGGAACCACCCCCATCCAGTACAGGCAGTATCCCCGGGATGCAAGGCTTAAACTGTCTTTGAAGTTTTAATCCCTATGGATTTAATTCCACGCAGTTTACTGAGGCTTGTCATTTCGAGCGGCAGCGGGAAATCCGGCTCCCTCACGTTTGTTCGGAATGACTCTGGATAATTCACAGCTTGCTGCGGATTGTTCATTGGAAATGCCTGGAGTCCGGATTCCGGGGGGTTCCCCTTGATTTTTACAGACGGGAGTCCTGAACGCCTCGCAGGGTAAAGAATTTCCCTTTGCACTCCTTGTTGTTTTGTTGTACCTTCTGCGCAATTGTTTAAATGATTTAAGATATAATAAAGGATCATTGTATGTTCGATTCGATCTCGGAAAAATTTCAAAACGTCTGGCGGACAATTCGGGGACAACACAGAATTTCCGAGGATAATATTCATGAAACATTGAGGGAAATCCGAAAGGCTTTACTGGAAGCGGATGTGAGCTATACCGTAGTCAAGACCTTCATGGATGATGTGAAACAGAAGGCCTTGGGAACGGAAGTGGTGCAGTCTGTCAGCGCCGGTCAGATGATTACGAAGATTATCTATGATGAAATGCTCATGCTTCTTTCCAAGGGTGCAAATGAGCTGAGCATCAAGGGAGATTTTCAAAAGGTGTTAATGGTGGGCCTTCAGGGCTGCGGAAAAACAACGACCTGTGCCAAGCTTGCCTTATGGTACAAATCCAAGGGTTTAAAAACACTCCTTGTCGGTGCGGATACGCAAAGGCCTGCCGCCCGTGAACAGCTGAGGGTTCTTTCCCAGCAGGTCGGAGCGGACTATTTTACCCTGGATACAGAAAAAGACCCCAGGCAGGTTGTCAGTGAAGCCATAAAACACGCCCGTCAGTCGGGTTTTTATCAGAGAATGATTGTGGACACGGCCGGCCGTTTACATGTCGATGAAGAGCTTATGACCCAGCTTGTGGATGTCTCTTCGGTTCTTTCTCCTGAAGAAATTCTTTATACCGGGGATGCCATGACCGGGCAGGATGCCGTTAAAACAGTCAAGGCTTTTTCTGAAAAATTACCCTTAACGGGTGTGGTTCTGACAAAGATGGACGGAGATGCCCGCGGGGGAGCTGTGATGTCTATGGCTTCCATTACGGGAAAGGGAATTAAATTTGTCGGAGTGGGGGAGAAAATTGATCAGTTTGAACCTTTCTACCCGGACAGAGCGGCTTCCCGGATTTTAGGCATGGGGGATATTGTTTCTCTTGTGGAGAAAGCCCAGCAGGCTGTGGATGAAAAGGAAGCTCAGAAACTTGAACAGAAAATAAAAAAGAATGAATTTGATCTCCAGGATTTTTTAAGCAGCATCCGTCAGATTAAAAAGATGGGGCCTTTGCAGAGCCTGATGAAAATGATTCCCGGAATGCCGAAAATCAATCCCGGCGATATTGATGAAAGAGGAATTCTGTATATTGAAGCCATCATCAGCTCCATGACACCGAAAGAAAGATCAAAGCCGGCCATTTTAAACGGAAGCAGAAAAAAAAGAATAGCCCGCGGATCAGGAAGAACCGTGGAAGAGGTCAACAGGCTTTTAAAGCAGTTCAGGGATATGAAAGAAATGATGAAGCGGATGCAGGGGCTTATGGGAAAAGGAATGATGAAGCGCATGCAGAAAGCCTGACCTCCCCGCCAGCCCGAATAGTTGTCGCTTATGCTCAAAATTCGGGATACATGAATTTTGATACAATAAATTTTTTACATTCATTGGATTTAACTCTCATGGATTGAGAGGATTGAATATTTTTTAGATGATCGATTTTACTGTCTGAAAAATGACTGGAAGGAATAA
This sequence comes from uncultured bacterium, assembly GCA_964443875.1. GTDB lineage: Bacteria > Auribacterota > JAFGBW01 > JAFGBW01 > JAFGBW01 > CAYUET01. The sequence goes on from CAYUET010000006.1 coordinate 12,568, forward strand.
ATTGTCAATCTTTATTCGCTATACCTTTGATTGACAGAATAGAGATATCTTCATATAATTCTTCTTTAAATTTTAAAAAAGGCAGAAAGGTCGCACTATGGACAAACCCAAAATACTGATAATCGATGACGAACCAGAAATACTTATTTTGGTTAAATCCAGGATCACCGCAAACGGTTATCGTGCCGTTACAGCAGGATCCGGCAAAGCAGGGCTTGAGACAGCCGAGAAAGACAAACCCGATATCATCCTGCTTGATCTTTTAATGCCTGAAATGGACGGCTATGAAGTGATGAAAAGACTGAAAGCCAATCCTGTCACAAAACCTATTCCTGTCATTTTATTTACCGCAGCCCCACCTGAGGAAGTCATAAAAAAAGGCGGCCATGTCATGGAAGCGGTGGATTTTGTCATTAAACCTTTCGATGAGAAAGCCCTGATTTTTCTGATTAACCGTATTGCGGATATGATTAACAAAGATAAAATGGATTAAGCTGTTTTTCTTTGTAAACGGCAATACACCCTCTTATTGATAAAGGATTTCAAATGCTTTTACAGTGGATTAAAAAACGATTGATCGGCTCACGCAACAACCGTGAAATAAAAAAAATCAAACCTTATATTGAGCTTATCAACGCAAAAGAAATCGAATACCAGAGCCTGACTGAAGATGAATTTAAAGCCAAAACCCAGGAATTCAAGGATCGTTTGAAATCCGGGGAAACACTGGACGACCTTTTGGTTGAAGCCTTTGCAGCTGTCAAGAATGCCTGCCGCCGTTTATGCGGGCAAAAATGGAATGTCTGCGGATACGAGCTGGAATGGAAAATCATTCCTTACGACGTGCAGCTGATCGGCGGGATTGCCCTTCATCAGGGTAAAATAGCGGAAATGGCCACAGGTGAAGGAAAAACACTGGTTGCGACATTTCCTCTGTATCTCAATGCCCTTTCAGGAGAAAATGTTCAGCTGGTGACCGTGAATGAATACCTCGCCCAGAGAGATTCCGAATGGATGGGAAAAATTTATGAATATCTGGGTTTATCCGTAGGCTATATCACCAATGCGATGTCTTTTCAGGAGAAAAAACTTCAGTATAACAAGGATGTTCTTTTTGGAACCGCTTCGGAATTCGGATTTGATTATTTAAGAGACAACGGCATGGCCATGAGTCCTGAGCAGCAGGTACAACGTTCCCATTTTTATTGTATTATCGATGAAGTGGATTCCATTCTGATCGACGAAGCGAGAACCCCTCTCATTATTTCAGGGCAGGTGGATGTTTCAACACAGAAATATGATAAATTAAAGCCCCGTGTTGCGGAGCTGGTCAGGCAGCAGGTTGAGCTTTGTTCCAATTATCTTTCTGAAGCGGAGAAGCTTTTGAAAGAGGACATTAAATGTGATAAGGGGGCTGAACTGCTTTATAAGGTGGGTATCGGCACTCCTAAAAACAGGCGTTATCTGAAGCTCATGGAGGAGGCAAAATATAAAAGGGTCTTTGAAAGAGCGGACGGTATTCTCAATACGGATTTCAGAAAAGAAGCCCTGCAGGTTGTAAAGGAAGATCTCTATTTTTTCATTGATGAGAAGAACCATCAGGTGACTCTGACGGAAAAAGGGAGAGACCTTATTTCCTACAAGGAGGACCCCAATGAATTTGTTGTTGCGGATCTGGTTACTTTTTATCAGGAACTGGAAGATCGTACGGACCTCACTGACGATGAAAAAGCCCGGACAAGAGAGGATTTTCAGAGGGTTTATGAAGATAAAATGGAGAAAATTCATAATATCGGACAGCTTTTAAAAGCTTATTCCCTGTTTGAACAGGATGTGGAGTATGTGGTTCAGGACAATAAGGTCATTATTGTGGATGAGTTTACGGGCCGCCTGCAGCCCGGACGACGTTTTTCAGACGGTCTCCATCAGGCTTTGGAAGCCAAGGAAAACGTAAAGATTGAAAAGGAAACACAGACTTTAGCCACCATTACGATACAGAATTATTTCCGTCTCTATAAAAAGCTTTCCGGCATGACCGGTACGGCAGAGACCGAAGCTGATGAGTTTTATCAGATCTATAAGATGGAAGTCCTGGTTATCCCGACCAACAGGCCCTGCGTGCGAAATGATATGAATGACATCATCTATAAGACCAAACGCGAAAAATACAATGCGATCATCAATGACATTGAAGTAAAGCATAAAGAAGGCCGCCCTGTTCTTGTGGGAACCGTTAATGTGGAGGTTTCTGAAGTCTTGTCCCGTCTTCTGAAAAGAAGGGGGATCGCCCATAATGTTCTGAATGCAAAGCAGCATCAGAAGGAAGCGGAAGTTGTCGCGGAGGCAGGGTTTCCCGGAAAGGTGACAATTGCCACCAATATGGCCGGAAGGGGAACCGATATCAAGCTCGGAGCAGGAATCAATGATAACGGAGGCCTTCATATTATCGGCTCGGAAAGACATGAATCCCGCCGTATCGACCGGCAGCTTCGCGGCCGTGCCGGAAGACAGGGAGACAAGGGATCTTCTGTGTTTTTCATTTCCCTGGAAGATGATCTGATGAGACTTTTCGGATCAGACCGTATCATTAGTGTCATGGAAAAGCTGGGAATGGAAGAGGGCCAGGAACTTGAAAGTCCGATTTTGAATCGTGCGATTGAGCGTGCTCAGAAAAAGGTGGAAGAGAGGAATTTTTCCATCCGCAAACACACCCTTGAATTTGATGATGTCATGAACAAGCAGAGACTGATTATTTATGATAACCGTCACATGTTTCTCCATATTGCTTCTCTGAAGGACTATATCCTTGAACGTATCGATAACGTGATTGATCTTCATTTTACCGCCCTTGCAGAATCCAGAGTGGCTGATCATGAAAATGAAACAGCGTGGTTCAGAGGGCTCTGGCCCATGACCCCTTTAATTGATCCGGAAAAGATCAGGAATGTCGGTCATCCGAAAGAGCTTGCCTCCCTGTTCAAAGAGATTATGCATAAACTTTATGAACAGAAGGAGAAATTTGAAGGGGAGTTGAATCTTCGCCGCATGGAACGCTATGTCTGTCTGGAGGTGATGGACAGACTCTGGAAAGAGCATTTAAGGGTCATGGATGATGTCCGGGAAAGCTCCTACCTGATGGCTTACGGCCAGAGAGATCCTCTTCAGGAATACAAGCGTTCCGCTTTTGCCGCCTTTGAGGATTTGATGGAGGATATTGATAAAGAAGTTGCGACCGAAATTTTCAGGCTTACCTCGGTCATGCCTCATGAGATCAGTCAGACAGAACCGGGAAGAGATGTGAATTTTCTTCATGAAATTCTTGAAACATACAGCTCCAAATCCCCTTCTGAGATTTTAACCAATCAGGCGGAAGATTCAGGCAGGGTGAAAACCCCCTTTGTAAAGACTGAAAAGGAAATCGGACGAAATGATCCCTGTCCGTGCGGGAGCGGTAAAAAATATAAAAAATGCTGCGGAAAATAAGACTTAAGCCGGCCGGCCTTTTTTTATTATCAATCTTTTTAACCGCTTTAAGTTGTCTTTATCCGGGATGTGAAGTACTGATTTTTATTTCATTCTTCCCTCTTTTTTTATCCTTTAATGAGTGTCTGTTACGGCCAAGGCTTCTTACAGGAATTTCAGCCGGATTCGGCCTGTCTGTTTTTCTGCTTTACTGGTTGTCGGAAGTCACCTTAGGCGGAGCTTTTCTTTTTTGTCTCTGGAATGCCCTTGACTTGGCGGTGATTGCTCTTCTATGGGGAAGATTTCATTCCTCTTTAAGCCATGCCCTGATCTTTTCGTTTTGCGAATGGATGAGGGAAGTTTTATTACCCGGAAGTTCTTTTGGGTTTTTGGGGCTGATTCTGGCAGACTATCCCCTGCTGATCCAGATTGCGGCAATTGGAGGTCTGCCCTTTATGGGGTTCTGGATCATAGGAGTGAATTATTCAGTTTTTAAATGCTGGATATCGGAAAAAGGAAATAGACGGATTATTTCCGGTCTGGGATTAGCGTTTTGGATTGCAGTTCCCTTATTCTATGGGGGAATAAGACTTCAGGAAAAAGCGCCTCACGGCGAGGTACGTACTTTGCGGATTGGGATGATTCAACCGAATATCCGACCGGCAGATAAATGGAATGTATCTTGTGAAAAGGAAATATTTTCAGTTCTTGAAAGGCTTTCCATGGAACTGAAAGTTTCTTATCCGGATGTTCTGCTTTGGCCTGAGACCGCAATTCCGGTCTCCTGGGAATTCAATAGTGAAGCCGGAAAACTGATAAAAAGAGTTAAGAAAAATTTACAATGTCCGATTCTTTTCGGGAGCATCGACTGCCGGACGGATAATTATTACAATGCCGTTTTCCATGCAGATCAGACGCAGTCTATTCCTTTGATTTATCACAAAATAAATCTGGTTCCCTTCGGGGAATACATTCCCCTGGCTGATGTTTTTCCGTTTTTAAAAAATGTAATCCCCTTACCCTATCCTTTTGCAAAAGGGGAAAGAAACGTATCCTTTAGAGTAAACGGAATAAAAATTCTTCCCCTGATCTGTTTTGAAGATACCCTGAGTCGTTTTGTTCAAAAGGCGGTTTTCCAGGAAAAACCTGACCTGATTGCTGTGTTTACGAATGACGGCTGGTTTAAAGGGCTGGGGGGCCCCCTGAATCACGACCGTCTGGCCCGTTTCAGAGCCGTTGAAAACGCCATCCCCGTAGTCCGCTGTACCAATACAGGAGTAAGTTCAATCCTGGATTCCAGGGGAAGGGTTCTGGAGAAGATTTCAGTGAAAGGGAAAATGGAAGGAATTGAAGGCGCGATGGTAAAAAATCTTTTGATTTTGCCCCCTGTAAAAACTTTTTTTTCAAGAGCAGGCGGTTTATGGTTGGCGCTTTGCTTCTTTTGTTCTATATGTCTTGAAATTATTTTCCGAAAGAGAAAAAAGGAAGGCAGGATTTGAAATGTCTGAAAACCTCAAAAAGAATCCCCTGATTGCCTATACCCGGGAAAAAAAATATGAGCTAATTTTTCTGGTTTTTCCTTTTATTTTTCTGGCCTGGCAGTTTTTATGGGGGCAGTCTTTTTTTAAAGCTTCTCCTTTGTTTGAAATGGCTGTGATTATCTATGCGGTCCTTTGGTCATTTCTATTGGAAAAAGACAGGCTAACCCTTAAGGATTCAGGTTCCTACTCTCTTCTCGCGGTCAATAACCTGAAAGAGATTCTTCCTTATGACGGGTGGAGAGTTGTGCTGACCCTTTCCTTTGTTCCGGGTATTTTGTATTTATTGTTTTTCCGAATCCGGGATTTGTGGTGGGGCGGAGAGACGGGACTTACCGGCGGTTATGATCCGGTTTGCATATTTGTTATTGTTTCAGCGGTTTTCATCCTTTTTTTTCAGGCCTTGTTTTATAAAAATTATGTCTGGACCGGAGATTCAGGAATTCAGCAGGGGCTTGTATTCTGGATTCCGTGGAAAGCCATAGAACGGGTAGAAACAGACGGGAAGGGTTTTTTAGTATATAAAAAAGGACGGGTAAACATCTCCCAGATGGCATTTTTGATTCCTGATCAGAGAACTGTTTTTGAGTTTACAAGTCTTCTGAAATCCAAGGGGATTGAAATTCGAAAAACCCAAAATAAACAGATTGTCCCTAAAATTATTTCCGCCGCCTTTTTATTGCTGCTCACCGTCATAGCGGTTTATCTGGACAAATATCGGGCAGGCCTCTGGTACTGGAAGGCCGTAATTCTTATGACCTCTGCGCTTGGCGTAAAATATTTTGAGGAGCGTTATACAGGCATTACCCGTCTTTCCAGAAACCGGATCAGGCCTCAGTAATTCAAATTTTTTTAACCCGCATATTGCATGAAAAATCAGAAAAAATCCATTCGCACCCTGATAAATCAATCCTTCCAGCCCCACTATTGACTTCACTTTTTGGGTACAAATTGTACCCAATCTTGTATTCAGGCAAAAAACAACCTTTTGTCTGTGCAAGCCAGTTTTGACTGGGGCAAACAGGACTTGCATCCCGAATATTTGTTGCTAACGCGCAAAATTCGGGCTACGCCCCGAAAATTTTCTTAACGGTCTCAAAAAACGAAGCGGATTGGGGATTGACTTCTGAACCCGTAATCTTTGCAAATTCCATGAGGAGTTCCTTGGCTTTTGCATTCATATTGGTCGGGGTTTCCACGATAATCTTAACGAGGTGATCGCCCTGGTCATACCCCTGAATATTGGGCATTCCTTTCCCTTTCAGCTTAAAAACTGCACCGTTCTGGGTTCCTTCAGGGATTTTCATTTTGATTTTTCCGTTGATGGTGGGAACCATGATTTCAGCTCCTAAGGCAGCTTCAGGAAAGGAAATGGGAACTTCCGAAAGAATGTCATCATTCTGTCTTTCAAAAAGGGGGTGCTTGGCTACATGGATTACAATATAAAGGTCACCGGGCATTCCGCCCCTGACACCGGCTTCGCCTTCGCCCGAGAGTTTGAGCTGCATCCCGTCTTCAACGCCTGCAGGAATACTGACGGTCAGTTTTTTTTGTTTTTCCAGACGTCCTTTTCCACGGCAGGTTGGACATGGATTTTTAACGATACTGCCTTCCCCGTTGCATTTATGGCATGTTCGGCTGATGCTGAAAAAACCCTGGGTTTGGCGGACGCTTCCAGATCCCCCGCAAAGAGGGCAGGCGCTACGCGACTCCCCTTTTTTTGCCCCAGAGCCTTCGCAAGTTTCACAGGTGAGAAGGCGGGTGACCTCAATTTCTTTTTTTGTCAGTTTTGAGGATTCTTCAAAGGTTATTTCGAGGTCATATCGCAGATCAGCCCCGGGCCTTCCGGATTTGGAGCGTCGGCGTGATCCGCCTCCGAAAATTTCATCAAAAATAGAACCTCCTCCGCCGAATTCCCCCATAAAGGTTCGCAACGCTTCTTCAAGATCAATTCCCGCGCCGCCGAATCCTCCGCCGAATCCTCCGCCTCCCATATTGCCGACAGTACCGAATTGATCGTATTGAGCGCGTTTCTGGGGGCTGCTCAGAACCTCATAGGCTTCTGAAACTTCTTTGAATTTGGCTTCCGCTTCGGTATTCCCGGGGTTTTTATCCGGATGATATTTAATGGCCAGTTTCCGGTATGCCTTTTTGAGTTCATTTTCATCAACGTTGCGGGGAACTCCCAGAATATCATAATAATCTTTTGAAGCCACGATGCATTATCTCCTTTTAAGGTTGCTATAAAACACGGATGTCAAATCCAAAAAATGAAAAAAAGTATGGTGATTTGAGGAGATTTTATCAAGAATTTTTTTAACTGATAAATCTTTTAGGTCTCTCAACAGGAGGGGGAGGGGCTTCCCCGACAATCTGACAGCCTTTGACATCGCGAAGGAAATTTTTAACCGTCTGATGGGAGTTCTGGAGATTTGCGTCAATGGAATGAAAACTTAAACCCAGCTGGGGTGCAAAGGTGGTAACAAAGTTTCCATCCACGCGTTTCCGGGTAATAATCGTTCCGATAAGACCGTCTTTGGTCTGGAATTCACTTTTTAAGAGGGGTTTCATAATGTACTGCCTTTTTGTTAAGTAATAAATATACCATAACTTTTTTAAGATTTAAACAAAATAATATCCCCGGGAGGGTGAGGACTTAAGCAAATCCCTTTATTGTTAGAATTAATGACCAGATTTTTACAGAAATAAGTAAAGGAAAACTGAACCTGAGCAGCCTTTTAGGGAATACAGGGGATGCCTTTTATCCTGCTTAAGTGTCTTACCGATGTCCGCGGGGGATTTTGAGGTTTATATTATTGATAAAAAAAATATTTGCAAAAATTATCAGAGATGGTATATAACGACACTTTTTAAAATCCAAAGGACCTAAAATAAGGAGACATAGAGAGTGGCTGTTGTCATACGTTTAAGAAAAATGGGACATAAAAAAGCGCCCTATTTCCGCTTGGTTGTTACAGATAAACGTTCCAAAAGAGACGGGCGTTTTATTGAAATAGTGGGGATTTACCATCCTCTTGTGGCTGGGAATATCAAAGAGACTGTGGATAAAGAACGCATTGGTTACTGGCTTTCACAGGGAGCGCAGCCTTCGGATACGGTTTGGTCCATTCTGAAAAGAAACGGGATCAAAAAGCCGAACAAGCTGACCCCTAAAAAAGCTGAAGAAGGCGATAAAAAGGAAGCTCCTGCGGTAGAGAAGCCTAAAAAAGAAAAAAAGGCAGCAAAGACAAAAGAAGCTCCAAAGAAAAAGGAAGCGAAATCCAAAAAGAAAGCCTAAGCGCTGATTTATGAAAATCAGTGTTTTGACTTTGTTTCCTGATATTGTTAATGGCCCCTTATCCCAGTCGATATTGAAAAGGGCTCAGGATAAACAGATTGCTGAATTTGAAATCGTCAACATCCGTGATTATGCAGACAATAAGCATAAAACAGTGGATGATGTTCCATATGGGGGCGGGCCGGGGATGGTGATGAAAGCCGAACCGGTGTATAAAGCAGTGCAATCCGTTTTGAAGCCTGAAAGCCGGCTGATCATCATGTCGCCGGCAGGAAAACGTTTCAACCAGAAGATGGCCAAAGCGTTATCCAAAGAGCCGCATCTGGTGTTTATCTGCGGACATTATGAGGGAATTGATGAGCGCGTCATGCAGCTTCTTAATCCCCTGATGATTTCGATAGGCGACTATGTTCTGACCAACGGAGCATTGGCTGCCTGTGTGGTAACGGATGCAGTGGTAAGACTGCTGCCGCAGGTACTGGGAAATGAGTTATCGACTCTTGAAGAGAGTCATGAGACAGAAGGACTTGTAGAATATCCCCAATATACAAGGCCGCAGAATTTTATGGGGCTTGAGGTTCCGGAGGTCCTGCTTTCCGGCCACCACAAGGAAATTGAAAAATGGCGAAAAAAAGAGGCTTTAAAGCGGACTCAAGAGTATTCCGATCCAAGGCCGGTTATTGAAGGAGGACATGATGAATAAAATTATTGAAAAACTTGAAAAAGAACAAATGAAGACCAGCGTTCCTGAATTAAGAATCGGGAGCACAATGAAAGTCACCTTCAAGATTGAAGAAGAGGGCAAAGAACGCCTTCAGATTTTCTCCGGTGTTTTGATTGCTGTGAAAAGAAGCGGATTGAGAAAAACAATCACCTTAAGACGCTTATCCGGAAGTATCAATATTGAACGCGTATTTCTGATTCATTCCCCGTTGATTTCTTCCATCGAACTGGTCCGTTCAGGAAAAGTCCGTAAGGCCAAACTTTATTATCTCCGTGATAAAATGGGTAAAGAAGCCAGAATTCGGGAAATGAATTAATACTTGTTTTCTCAGACGAAGGATTGTATGCTGGACTTCAGACATACAATCCGGAGTCCTTATGACGGTTTCTCAAATGACCTATGCGGAGATGAAAGAAGATGAACTCGAGCGGCTTGCTCTGGTTCATGAAGATGCACGTGATTTTCTGAGAGAAAAGAAAAGACGGGAAAAGAAAAGACTTTATCTTCTTCTGGTACTTTTATTGGTCACCTGTGTTATTTCCTATTATGAATGTAGTGGTAAAACCCGTTTTTTTGGATCTTTTATTCAGGAATTCTGGGTGGTGCCTGAACAAAAACCTCATGACGGCAATGCGGTGCCTATGCATTTCGGAGGGAAAACGCCTTTGTTTGTTCCTGATCTCAATTCAGCAGCCCTCATCAATCAATCTTCCCTTGTTCAACCGGCCTCTTATGCGGCTGCAGAAATACAAGAGAAAAAGGCTGGAGCTTCTGATTCTTCATCAGGAGTTTGATCGGGCATTCCATTTGAAAGATTCTAAAAAGACGCTTCAACTGGAATTGATGGGAGAAAATTTTTCAGATCCCTGGTATTTTGAGAAATGTGCCTTTCAGCAGGGAGGCAATTGGGTGGCCGGAATTGATGAGGCGGGAAGAGGGCCTCTGGCCGGACCGGTGGTTGCGGCAGCAGTGGCTTCTTCAAAAGTTGTGACTCTTTACGGAGTCGGGGATTCGAAAGCTCTGTCTTCCCTGTTAAGAATAGAACTGAAGAAAAAAATTTTCGTTCATCCGGATCTCCTTGTGGGTGTGGGGATTGCCTGGCCCCGGGAGATTGACGCCATGAATATTCTGCAGGCCAGTCTTCTGGCCTTTTCCAGGGCTGCAGAAAAGCTCCGTATTCCCCCTTCCTTCTGTCTTTTGGACGGAAACATGAAAAGTCCTTATTTGAAATATCCCCAGCAGACGATCATCAAGGGGGATGCCAAAAGCTTCCTGATTGGCGCCGCTTCCATTGTGGCCAAAGAAACCCGGGATGCCATAATGAAATATTATCACAGAAAATGGCCCCAGTATGGTTTTTTAAAACACAAGGGGTATCCAACCTCCTTCCATCTTGAGGCAATCCAAAAATTCGGGATCTGCCCGATTCACAGGAAAAGTTTTGATCCGGTACGAAGAGTTCTTGAAAAACCGGATCATAAGGAGGAGGTTTGCGCTTCAGGTTTTTCTTTGACTTAACTCCTTGAAAGTAATAATTTAATGCAATGGATATAACTATTCCGTGTTCCCACATTCAGGAAATCCTGAAAACCAAAGTTGTTGACAAGGAAACATTGAGCCGGCACATGTCGGTCGATGAACCGGAGGTCATCGCGTTTAAAGAAGCCAATCCTCCCAAAGTCCGGGTGACCTTGTCCCGTCTTGAACCGGATAATTCCCTTCCGGATGCTGAAGTGGTCTCTTTTCCGGTGAATGAGGATTCCAGGATTGACATGGTGATTTCCTCCAAATCAGGGCAGCCTCAGAAATATCATTTACGTCCGCTTCAGGTAGCCTATTTATGGGATCTTTCCCGATTTGAAAAGGTGGATGTCTTGAGGTGCGGACGGTTTAAAAGAAATGATTTTCTACCCGTGATCAGGGAAAAGCCCCTGGAAATGGATCTGGGAGTAAGCCGTGAGCATTCCCTGATCTGTTTTTTTGATTCCAGAATTTATTATATTGATTACGGGACCTCCACCAAGTATCTTGAAAGTCAGGAAAAACCGCTTATTTCAACACCCGTCAGTCATTTTGGATCCAAAAACGGATCCTGGGTTTATCATGAATATGCCATTGTCGACTGTGTTAAAAACCGCTGCGTGGAATGGAATATTCATTCTCTGATAGGGATTGGAACGTTTTTTTACAATGTTATTTACCAGGAAATGCCGCTGAAACTGTTTCATCAGTTTTCCTTCAAATATGAATGGAATACCCAGGAAAATCCGCGTCCGGGACAGACAGCCTCCTAAGGATTAAAAATTTATGAAGTTTGAAATTTTTGTTAACGGTCCCCTTCAATGCAATGCCTTTGTCATTTTTGACAAAGGGAGTTCTTCAGCGCTGATTATTGATCCGGGGCAGAATTCGGATGAAATCATGGATTTTCTTGAAGAAAGAAGACTTAAGCCCGTCATGCTTATTCATACCCATGGTCATATTGATCATATCGGCGCAAGCCGCAAGATAAAGGATCAGCTGGGGATTCCGATTTATCTCCATGAAGCGGATAAAGAACTGTATGAGAACATTCATCTGCAGGCCTTTATGCTGGATCAAAAAACGGAGGATTCCTCTACTGTGGATGTGTTTCTCAAGGATGGGGATTTCATCCTGTGCCCTGAGCTTTCGCCTGAACCCCTTTTCAGAGTCCTTCATACTCCGGGGCACTCACAGGGCTCAGTCTGTTTTTATTCCGAAGTTTTCGGGAACCCCGTTCTGATGAGCGGAGATACCCTTTTCAGAGAGTCTGTCGGCCGGACAGATCTTCCCGGAGGCAATCCCCGTCTGATTATCCCCTCCATAAAAAACAAACTTTTATCCTTACCTCCCCAGACAATTGTTTATCCGGGACATGGCCCTTCTACAACGCTGGAGTATGAACGGGATAACAATTATTTTTTATCGAGGTAGAAATCATGTCTGAAAAAGTGATGTGTGCCATGAGCGGTGGGCTCGATTCTTCTGTCAGCGCGTATCTTCTGAAAGAAAAGGGATATGAGGTGGTGGGCGTAACCATGTGTCTGGGGGTAAAGGATGTAGGGGAATCGTCTGCAAGCTGCTGCGGGGCGCAGGCGATCGAGGATGCAAAAAAAGTATGCAGACAGCTGGATATCCCTCATTATGTATTTGATTTTTCAGGACCCCTTCAGGAACATGTCATAGCTCCGTTTGTGGAAACGTATGAAAAAGGGCGAACCCCGAATCCCTGCGTGCAATGCAACCGCTATCTTAAATTCGGCGGACTTTTAGACAGAGCGCTTGCCCTCGGGTTTGACCGTATTGCCACAGGGCACTACGCCCGTATTATTGAAATTGAGGGGCACTACTATCTCCACAGGAGTGCTGATCATCATAAAGATCAGACCTATTTTCTGCATGCCGTAAAAAAAGAAGCTCTTTCAAAAATTTTATTTCCCGTGGGCGAATATGAAAAATCTTCCATACGCGAAATGGCCAGGAAAATAGGGTTTAATGTTGTTGCTGAAAAAAAAGAGAGCTATGATGTCTGTTTTATTCCGGACGGGAATCTGAAAAATTTCATGCTGCCCAGGCTTGCCCGTAAGCCGCAACCAGGCCCTGTCGTCAACCGTGAGGGGAAGGTTCTGGGGGAGCATAAGGGTTTTCAGTTTTACACGATCGGCCAGAGGGGAGGGCTGGGCATAGGAGGGGGAAAGAAACTTTACATTACCGCCCTGGATCCCTTAAGCAATACTCTGCGGCTGGGGGAACGCTCAGAGCTTTTTTCTTGCGGTCTTGTGGCTGACAGGGTTAATCTGTTTACGGATATTTTCCCTGATCCTCTTTTTGTGAAAATGAGATATTCCCACAAGGAGGCACTTTGCAAGGCCAGGCTTGAGGGAAATAAATTGTTCATTGATTTTCATGAAAAGCAGGAAGCGGTTACCCCCGGCCAGTCTGCGGTGCTCTATCATGAAGACCGGGTCATTGCCGGAGGGTTGATTGAAAAAGTATATTAAAAGGGGAAAGAATCTTGCCCCTCACAAAGAATAAATTTAAAGGATAGCCGTATTAATGAGTATTCTTACACGATACATCGTAGCCGAATTGTTCTTCCCTTTTTCCATTTCCCTTTTTGTTTTGACCTTTATTCTGCTCATGACCCGGATTCTCAACCTGGCGGATTTACTTTTTCAGGAGGGGGTCGGTTTCTGGAACCTTGCCCATATTCTGACTTCCATTGTACTTTATTTAAGCGGGGTTACCCTTCCCCTGGCTTTTCTTCTGGGAATTCTTTTATGCTTTGGACGGCTGACCAGCGACAGTGAAATGATTGCCCTCCGGGCGTCGGGGATAAGTCTTATGCGGATTATACGGCCTGTTTTCTTTTTTGGCCTTGCGGTATACGGGGGGGCTTTTTATCTGCAGACCCGGATTCTCCCTCAGGCGGACTGGCAGTCCACACTTTCTATTAAACGTCTTGAGCAGAATGCCGTTTCTCTTCTTGAAGAGAAAAAATGGGTGGAAGGTTTTGGATCCGCCGCCGTTTATGTGGAAAAACTTGAAGAGGGCAACCGGTTTGAAAATATCCGGATCCATCAGACGGTGCCGGATCAGCCTATCCCACGGATGGTCCATGCCGCTTCCGGACATTATACCCTGAATGAAGCAGAAAAAAAAATCATTTTCCGCCTTGCTGACGGTTATATCGAGGAGCCTGCCGAAAAGGAAGGCAGTCTGATGAGGATCGAATTCGGTAACTACACCATTGAAGTGGAACTCAGTCAAAGGGTGTTCCGGGTTCCTGTCAAGGAGGCGGCCCATCTGACATCCGTGGAAATAATTCAGAAACTCAAAGCGGCGGATCTCTCCCCCAAGGACCGCAGGGCCCTCCTTTTTGTCAGACATAGCCGGCTGGCGCTTGCCTTTGCCTGTATCGTTTTTTTCCTTTTGGGGGTGCCACTTTCGGTGAATATGAATACGCCGGATAAGAGCACCAATTTTTCAGTGGCCGGTTTCCTGGCTCTGGGCTGGTATCTTTTGATGCTTGCTGGCCGGGCTATGGCCCTGAAAGGAATTATTCCTGTCGAACTGGGTTTATGGCTTCCCAATATTGTCCTGGGAGGTCTGGGTTTTCTGATGGGTATAAAACTCGCCTTTAAATAGAAAGGATCGGGCAGCATGCAGAGGATAGTGAAGGGAATATGGACCTTGTATTTTGTTTTTATTCTTTATGTTTTTTTTAAACTTAATTTTCCCCTGGACTGGGAAAACCCCGTTCAGCTTCTGGATACCCTGATACTCCTGCCTTCTCTGGCGGCCCTCTATGGGTATGTCTGCGGGAAAAGGGTTCTGGATGCAGCCCTGTGGAGAATTTATTTCTGTATTTTAGTGACCTGGGATTTTTATCACCATTTTATTGTTGTCAGAGCCTGGGAAGGGGCCTTGCAGGAAATCGTGTTTTTCCTGATTCTTCTGACGCCGCTCTACCTGGCCAATTTCATGTATGCCTTTATGGAACGTGAAAAAAAATAATATTTGGGGAATTTCAGCCTTTTTGTTATATCCTTATTAAAAATATTTTAAACTTTATGAAGTGAAAGCGTAAGTGCAACGATGGACCTGTCGAAGAAAGCAGTGACCTGCATTGATATCGGTACAGAATCCATAAAACTCCTGACCGGATTTATGAATTCTGAGGGAAAGATTCAGATTCAGAAAGCCGTGTGGAAGGTATTTAATTCAGGGGCAGGCAGTAAAAACGGGTCAGGCAGGCCGATTGAAGCGTTGACAGGGCTTTTGAGTCATGAAAAAATCTGTGATAACGTTTACCTTTGTTTAAGCAATCCCAAAAATTCACTTTATCAGATGCTCTTGCCGGAAATGCCCCGCCAAAAACTTGATGACGCCATTAAATCCGAACTGATTCAGAAAAAAATCTTTGATCTTTTAAAACATTATTATGGCTATGTCACTTCAAGAATTGATTATGAGAAGGATACAGTTCAATATAAAACCTTTGTTGCCTGTCAGCCCAGGGAGGATGTAGAAAATTATCTGAAGCTTCTCGAAAGCCATCATCTCCGGGTTCAGTGTTTTGAACACCCGAATATGGTTCTGATTAACGGCATGCAGAGAATGGGATATTTTTCTGACAACAAGGCCTGTCTGATTTTATCCATGGGGGCTTCCACCTGCAGTTTTATGGTCGTGCACAACAATAGTTTTGTGTTTGAAAGAAAATTATCTTCTACAGGTGAAGCATTTACAAAAAATATTTCAGATGCCTGCAAGCTGAATTGGGAAGCATCAGAAAAACTAAAAAAAGAAAATGGAATTGCCCTTGATCAGCTGAGCGATCAGTTTGTTGAAGCTCATCACATCCTGATTTCTTCGGTTGAGAAACTGATTACAGATATTGAATATTCCATGAAGTATTTCTTTTTTCAGGTAGCGAAGTCCAAAGTGACAACGTTTGAAACGGTTTTTTTAACCGGAGGTTCTTCCTGTATGCCTGGCTTTAAGGATTTTATGGAGGAGCGGCTGAAAATGAAGTGTTTTTTACTGGATTTTAAAGATAATATGGTTTTTCCGAAAGAACTTTCAATTCTGGATAATAAAACTTCAGGTTCAATTTTCAGTACAGCCCTGGGACTTTTTTACTGGGAGGGCAAAACGACAAAAAGCACCCGTCTTTCGTTGTTTTCGAACATTTCACGCGGAAATATTTCTTTTACGCAGGGGGTAAAGTACGGTTCAGGTGTCTTCATTTTTATATTTCTGATTTTTTACGCATGGCGTTATTGGGTTCAGTAAAGGAAAATTTTTCAGGAATGCTTTTTTTTGGGGGATGATAAAGAGGACAATCTGTATTCAGTTTGTATTTCTTGGGAAAACTTGAAAATTGAATTAAAAATATTGGAATACATGATACATTTTAAAATAAAAACGCATCCTTATCTTATTTAAAAAACTATATTTTAATTATTTATCATGAATAATTTGAGAATAATAGTCGATTTGCGGGTTTAAACTTAATTAAAAATAAATGGTTTATCATTTTGACGAGAATCAAAGGATCTGTTAAGATTTCTTTTGCTCTTTTTATTATGATGCATAAGCATATCCGTCCATGAGAGGAGAAACTATGTTTTTTACTTTAAATCGGTTTTGGGTTTTATTGCTTGTTTTTAGTTTTGGTTTTAATTTTTCAGCGTGGTCAGAAACAGATTTCAAGTCCTTTGATTTCAAAGATGATCCTTTAGAAGCCCGCCTTTCTCTTACCCTTTCAAAAGAATTTTCTTATCAGATTAAGGAATTGAAAACTCCTTCCCGCATTGTCGTGACCTTTAAGGAGAAGCTGACCTGCAAAACTCTTGAGCCGTTGACTTCCGAGTCCGGACTGATACGCAAGGTCCGTTTTTTAACCCTTTCGAATAAGGCGACTGAAAAAACAGGAATATATAATCTCGATTCCATCATTATTGAAACTGCCGACAACGTGATTCCCAAAGTGTTTTTTAAAGGGGATAAGATGGTTATCCGCGTATTAAGCGGCGTGGTGACTGCGTCTGAAAAAGAGAAGCCAGCCGCGGAGAGTTCTCCTGAAAAGCCGGCTCCGGTTTCTAAACCCATGTCTCCTGAGGCAATGGGCCCTGTGTTAAGTAATGTCACGGTCAATGAAATCGGGACAAAAACCCGGCTGGTTTTAAGCCTTTCGAAAAGGGCGGAATATACAGCCAAAGAGATGAAAGATCCCTACAGAACGGTTTTGACTTTCAAAGAAAAGATTTTCTGCAAAAATACAGAACCTTTAAGTTTCAACAGGGGAACAGTCAAGACGATCCGGTTTTTAACCTTAAAAAACAAGGCGGCTGAATCGGCCGGCCTTTACCTTCTGGATACCCTGATTATTGAATATGCAGCAGAGGTCAAAGAGGCGCTCTTTTTTAAGAAAACAGAGTTAGTGATTGATTCGGAAATCGTACAGAAGCCTGCTGAAGAGAGCTCTGTAAGTCAACCGGCCCCTGAGTCCTTTCCTGCCAGGGAGGAAAAGCCTTCTGCAACGATGACTCCGGAGCAGCTTAACCCCCTGTTTAATTCAGCAGAAATCAGGGAAGACGGGGACAAAAGCCGTTTGATCTTTTCCTTCACAAAGGGAGTGGAGGTCCAGACCAAAGAACTGACTTCCCCGAAAAGAGTCCTTTTAACTTTCAGGGAAAAAATTTTATCTAAAAGTATAGAACCTCTGATCTCCTCCGGACTGATTAAAAATGTCCGTTTTCTGACTCTTAAAAATAAGGCCACTAAAAAAACAGGTCTTATGTTTCTCGATTCCGTCATTATCGAACTCAATGAGGATGCCAGGTACAAGGTCAGCAGGGAGAATTCCCTCATCCATCTGGAAGCAGAACTCGATACTGAAAAAATGATGGCAGTTGCAGACGCTGCAATAAAGCAGGAAAAGGCTGAAGAGAATGAGATGCCTGTCTTTGAAGATAACTCTGAAGAACAGCCGGCTGCAAAACCCGGCATTGAAGAGCTGGCCAAGAATTATACTTTTCTCAATCAGGTTGACTTTGTTTTTGAACAGACAAAAAATCAGATTCAATTCTCCTTTTCAAAACTTCCGGATTATAAGTTAAATGAATTGGCAAATCCTACCCGGCTTGTGATGACCTTTGGAGAAAAAATTCTTTCCAAAACAGCGGAACCCAAAACTTTTGAAAGCGGGACAGTTAAAAATCTCCGGTATCTTACCCTTAAAAATCAGGCTTTTGAAGAAGCGGGGTTTTACGTTGTGGATTCTCTGATTGTTGAGATTTCAGAGGAGTCTGTTTATGAAATTTCAAAGGACGGAACTTTGATTACTCTGAATCTCTTTGCTGTGGGGGAAAAGAAAGTCGCCGGGGAACAAGCGGTTTCTCCTGAAAAACAGAGGATTTCTACTGTTGAAAAAACGGCTCAGGTTTCTGAAAAAGACAGTCAGCAGATTGAGTCTCTGTTAAAATCAGCAAAGGAAAATTATAAAAACGGCTATTATCTTCTGGCTAAATCCGATTGTCAGACCGTTCTCGGTTTTGATCCTGCCAATGAAGAAGCCTTGAAAATTCTCGGCAGGGCTCAGGAGAAAATCGCGGAAGAAAAAGAAAAGGCTTTAAAATTGGCGGATCAGCTGATTGCAGAGAAAGAAGCATCCGTTGATACACAGAAAGCACAGGCAGCCCGGTTAGCCGGAGATCTTGAAAAACAGATGATTGAAAAAGGGAGTAGAGAAGAAGAATTCAGCGCTTATATGAAAAACGGTCAGGGGCTTTTCAAAAGGAAGCGCTATGAGGAAGCTCTGGAAATGTGGGAAAGAGCCCTGGAAATCAAACCCGACGATGCGGAGCTCAAGGATTACATGAACCGCGCAAGGGAGAAGATCAGGGAGAGAGGTCAGGTTCAGGAGACGGAAACCATTTCCACTCGTCAGCAGTCTGAAATTGATGTGCTTATGAGTCAGGGCGAGGAACAGTTTCATAATCTTCAATATACCAATGCCATTGCCACCTTTGAAAAAGTACTGGAACTGGATCCTAAAAATGTCAAAGCCATGCGTTATGTTGTTCAGGCCCGGAAAAATCAGAGATCCTATGTTGCCGAAGGCGGAATGCCGGAAGATATCGTAATGAAACCTGTAGGGGCGGCTAATGATCTTGGAATGATTACGATTGATGAAGCTCTGAAAATGGGGCTTGCAAATCATCTTCCTACCAAGATTTCCCAGGAAGAGGTTTTTCTTGCAAAATATAAAGTGGATGAAGCCAAGCGGCAGCTCTACCCCCAGGCCAAGGTAAAATACAAGCTGACAGGCGGTACAACAACCGGAGAAGATTTTGAAGGACAGGAATATGGAATGGAATTTGAACAGAATGTCTGGTCAGGCGGCAAATACAGAGCTCTTTATAACCAGGCCCGTGTGAACCTGGCTGTTGCTCGCAAAAATCATGAAAAGACAAAAGCGGAATTCATTTTTGAAGTGATTCAGGCTTATTATAATTATGTTTTTGCCAAAGAGAAAATGAAAAACAAGCTGGTTTTAAAGGGAAATATTATTGAGCTTCTGGATATTGCAGAAAAACAGTATAATGCCAAGGCCCTCACTCTGGCGGAAATTCTCGAAGCTCGGTCTCAGCTTGAGGAAGTTAACTTTCAGGTTGTGCAGATTGAAAACGATCTTGAACTGGCAAAACTGGCTCTGCAGCAGCTTTTGTCTCAGCCCAGCAAAGTGGATATCGATGTTGGAGAAATGCCTGAGCCCTTCATCTTTGATCTGGATGAGGCAAAGTTAAATGAAGTTGCTTATAAAAATCGCCGTGATTACCAGGTTAATAAGCTGCTGGTCTTATTTCATAAATACGGCCTTGAGATCGCACATAAAAAAGAAGGGCTTAATGTTCAATTGACCGGTTCTTATGGGATGAAAGACGAGTATTATGTTACCGAACAGGTGGATATGAAAAGTGAATATTATATCGGGTTGAAATTTTCAAGGGCCTTAGGGCCTCATACCGCTGAACTAAATCTCATGGATCAGGACAAGGTCCCTCAGATCGGACAAACTACTTCCAGCCAGTTCACTAGTGAAGAATTGACAATAAAACTGTGGGATCAGAAGAATCAGACCGCTCTTACAGAAGCCAATATTTCCTATCACAAGGCATTAAGTGAACTGGAAAACAGCAAGAGAACACTTGTTCATGACATCCGTTCCTCCATCTATTCGGTTGCAGAAGCAGAAGCCAAGATTCAGAATGATAAATCCATCCTCGCCTTATCCGCTGAAGAATTAAGATCTACCAAGGCCAAACAGAAAGCGGATCAATCAACCATAGTTCAGGTCATGAGGGCGGAAGCAAAATTCTGGAATGAAAAAACAGACATGGTTTCAGATCAGGCGGATTATTACATCAATATCGCCAAGCTGAACAAAAATGTCGGGTTGAACAACTACATGGATCCTGCAACAGGGCTTATCAGCACCGACAAGGAGGAGCAGGCGCCTGGAATACGCCTCGTGGTTCATGATAAAGAAAAGAAAAGACACTGGTATAATATTCTTCCTTTCAAGGGAGGAATTAAATCCTATTATCCGGATGAGGTTGTAACGGATATTTTAAAAGAGAAACAGGAAAAGGCCGCCTTTGCATCGACTAAAAGTTTTTTAAATATTACGCGCTGGTTTAAAAAGAGCGCTGAAGATGAAATGGCGGAATACAAACAATATGATGAAAAATATAATTTTTCCACCCCCTTGAAAGATGAAAAGCAGTCCTGGTGGAAATTCTGGAAAAAGAAGCTGGATGATGACTTCAGCCAGTTTTATTCGACAACCAGTGAATACAATCAGGCTTTTGGAATGGAGAGAAAAACTTCCCTTCAGACACAAACCGCCATTCCTGTAACAAAGACCACTATTGGCACAGCCACGCCCGAGGTTAAAAAAGATGAAAAGGATTATTTCCAGGGTTATCTTAAAGACAAAACCAGAAAAGTATTTGCCGAATATCATGTTGAGGACAATACCTATGAAACCATCATTGCGATTCGTGCAAATTCCAGAGTGCAGTATTCTGAAAAAGTTTTGAGTAATCCTTCTCGAATAGTCTTTACTTTTAAAGACACGGTTATTTCAGCTTTGCCAGCCTTTGAAGATGTGAAAACAGGGGCGATCATATCCTTTAAGACCATTCATACTCCTGTCAGCCTCCCGGCCGAGTATAAGGATTGGAACAAACTTTTATCGATTATCCTTGAATTGGATTCAGAACGGGAATATAAAATTGAATCCCAGGATGATATGTTCAAAATTATTATTAAAAAATAACACAAGTCTTAAGACTATTTAAGAAAGGGAAACCCATGTCGGATGATCAGATACCGGAAGATCAAATTCCCCAGGTGGAGCCTGAATACGAGGAAGAAGGAAAAGTAAAACGCAAAAAGAAATTAGGATGGTTTATTTCTCTTTTTGTGGTTGGAATCATTGTTTTATGCGGTTTTGTTTTACTTTACTATGTTGTCAAAGAGCTTAAAAAACCACCCAAAAAACCGGGGGATAAAGCGGCGACTGAACAGACCGATAAAAAAGACGGAGAAAAAGATAAAGCCAAGAAACCGGAAGAAAAGCCAAAAGTCAAAGTCTACAAGGTTTCCAAAGAGAATTTCATTCATGTGATGGAAACGCTTGGCACCATCCAGGCTAAATCCAAAGTGGATTTAAGGTTTGAGGTCAATGGTCTGGTGGATGTCATGAATGTGAAGGAAGGCGATCTGGTCAGACAGGATGACACCATAGGCGAATTGACTCATGCGGATTCAGAATTGAAAGTGGATTTCAGAAAATCAAAACTGAAAGAAGCACAGATTGAATTGAAGAATTTACAGGCCAAGGTTGCGCAAAACAAAGAGCTTTTGGATGCGGGCGCTATTACCCAATCAAAATATGATGAAGCCAAGTTTGCCGAAGAGCGCGCAGAACAAGCTGTAAAAAGCGCCAAGATTGAACTCAAAAGTGCTGAAGCTGAACTTGAAAAAACTTACCTTAAAACAGCCATTGAGGGTATTATAGGCCAGGTAAAAGTACAAAAGGGAGAGTTTGTCACCAGCCAGACTCTGGTTCTTTCTGTCATGGAAGTGGCTGAGGTTCATGCCGAGTTTTCGGTTCTTGAAAAGGACATCCTGAATGTCAAAGAGGGACTGGAGATTCATTTAAGTGTGGATACTTATCCGGGAGAGAAATTCAAGGGATCTATTATTTCTTTAGGCACTATTGTTGAAACAACGGAAGGCCGTGCCAGGAAGGTAAAAGCCCTGATTCCGAATCCGGACAGAAAACTCCTTCCCGGAATGTTTGCCCATGTTGAAATCGTGCTGTTTCACCGTGAAGACGCCCTGACTGTTCCTGTTTCAGCATTTCCGGATGTTTCTCAGGATGCCTCCAGCATCTGGGTGGTTGGCGAAGGAGATAAGGTTGCCAAGAGAGAAATCCAGGTTGAGCATTTAAGCCCTGATAAGGCCCTGATTGAAAGCGGGATCAAGGTCGGAGAGCTGGTTGTTGTTGAAACAGCTGCCCTTAAAATACAGGATGGACAACAGGTGGAAATAGTGGAGGTGCGTGAGGCTGAGGGTAAGGAAAAAGAAGGTAAAAAATAGCCTTAATTTTTAAAAGGAGGATATATCATGAGGAATAAAATCAGCCTATATCTTATTGTTGCTATAGTCGCTTTTGGCGCCGGAACATTCTCTTCAATACAGGCAGACTCTTCCGCCCAAAAAGGTACAGATTCAGAATTGATATCAAAAATGAACGATAAACTGGATAAAATACTATCAAATCAGGAGGAAATGAAATCCAGCATAAAAAAGATTGTGGGTCGTCTCTAAATGTCTTTTTTTTCCTCATGGACCCTTTTGCACTGGGTCGGGCTGATTTTTATCGGGATATACGGTCTGAGGGGTTTATTAAGACCGCTGACAAAAAGTCTGATCTCTTTTATTTTGTTTCCGATCACAGTGATGGCTTATGTCATTCTTCCGATTTATCTGGGTTATAAAGTTTTTCTTCTTGAAAATCTTTTAGGACTGATCAAGCTGCTTTTTATCTCCTTTTTTTTAGTCACCCTGGTTCGCTGGGCCCTCTACTTTGTTTTGGGAAAAGTATTATGTCCGTCAGAGTCCCTAGGACGGGCTAAAATGTTTTTTATAAGACTTCCGGGGGTTCTCCTTTCGGCAGGCGAAGGTTTTTTATTATTTCTCTGCTGTTTTTGGGCTCTGGAATATTTATCCCCCCTATTTTCAAAACAGATGCCGGCAATTTATGAACAGCTGAGACATTTACCCTTTTATTCTGCGATGGAGTCAGCCAATCCTATTTATGATATTCGGGGCTCCAAATCCTTTAAAATCGTTTTAACTGTTTTTGGAGATCCTGATTCTGTTGCTAAAATGTCTGAAACCACTGTTTATAGAAAATTTGACCATCTTCCTCTTATCCGGAAGATGAGAACAGATTCAGCCTATCAGGAGGTTTTAAAGGACGGGGATAAAAAGGCTTTATTGACACATGATCTGACTTACCGTTTTCTAAAAGATGAGGATCTTTTTATGCTGATAACATCAGAGCCTTTTACGGAGGTCTGCAGATCTGTTCTTGGAAAAGAAGTCTTAAAGCAGATAGATGAAAAAGCCGGAATTTTTTCCGATATGAGCCTTTCTTTCAGAGGAGACAGTATCTACAGAACACGTGTTAATGAAAAAACGCTTAAGTTTGTACCGGACACGAAAATTCAGCTTAAGAGCGGATTTACAATGGAAGGACAGCTTGTCACGCAGGATGCTTCAGGTGTTTTAATGCTTATGCCTGAAGGGCAGTCCCATGTCAAAAAAGAAGATATTCTCAGCATAGAGCAGATTTCCTGAGACTTTTGAGAATTTTGTTTTAATCGACATATACTTTATTTTTTGCAATTCAAGAAAAAAGTCTGAAAATTTTAAAAAGGAAGAGCATGTTACTGGATGATAATTACTGGATGAAGCATGCGTTCAAACTGGCTGAAACCGCGTATGAAAAAAAAGAAATACCTGTCGGGGCGATTATTGTTCATGATCAGATGATTATCGGCAAGGGACACAATCAGGTTGAGATGCTCAAGGATGCAACAGCTCATGCGGAAATGCTTGCCATTACCTCGGCGGCCAATTTTCTTGGAGGGTGGAGACTTGAAGGGGCGACGCTTTATGTAACCAAAGAGCCATGTCTGATGTGTGCCGGGGCGATTCTGAACTCAAGAATTTCAAAAGTAGTTTTTGGATTAAGGGATGAAAATGACGGTGCGGCAGGATCCCGTTTTGATGTGATGCGCGAATACCGCAAGTGGTTTGTGGAGATAACGGGTGGAGTCATGCTTGAGGAGAACGAGCGTTTATTCCGGAGTTTTTTTCAGAACCTAAGGAATGGAAAAGGAAATTGAATTCATGACTCTTCTGGAATGGAGTGAATTTTTAAGTTATGTGGTAACGATTGTGGGACTGCCTTTTGCCATCTGGATTTTCATTTATGAGCAAAAAAAAGAGCGGGAAAATGATGAAGAGGAAATTTATCAGAAATTATCGGATGAATATGCCGGTTTTTTAAAACTCATTCTTCAGAATTCCGATCTTCAGTTGGGTTCATTAACGGTGATTGAACTTACCCAGGAACAGGGGGAAAGGAAAATGATTTTGTTTAATCTTCTGATTTCTCTTTTTGAGAGAGCATACATTTTGGCCTATCAGGAGAACATGAGCCGGCAGAAACAAAGGCGATGGCAGTCCTGGGAAGATTATATGCTGGAATGGTGCAAAAGGGAGGACTTTCGTTCACAGCTTCCTTCGCTGCTCGTGGGAGAAGATGAAGAGTTTGTCAGATATATCGCTCAATTGACTAAAAGATCGGATGTTCTACCCTCTGTTGCTACAGTGTGACAACTCCGGCAATTTTGGACTCATCCCGGATGAGAATAAGAATGGCGGAATGGGGAACTACAAAGTATCTGGTTTTTTCGTGTTGTATCTCATAGGACATATCTTTAAGGAATAAACAATAATCACCAACCCTGGCCTGAAGGGGAAAATATTTATCCTTGCCTTCCTCAATCCAGGGTTCTTTTTCAAAAGAAGAAGGATCAATCACCGGGTACCCCGGTCCAGACTTTACAATTTTTCCGTAAAGAACTTTTTCTTTTTCCTTTACGCCAACAGGCAGATAAAGACCGCCGTCTGTTTTATTGTTGCCATCATCCGGTTCTACAAGAAGCCGGTCTGCAATTAATATGATTTCTTTGCTCATGATTTTAATAAACCAAAAAAAAAGCAGCAGATCAATAAGTTTGAAATAAATCATTAATAAGAGCCGGCTTCCCAGAAAAGGCTGAAGAGGAAAAGGATTTAGAAGGGTATGTCGTAAAGTTTAGAATTCGTATTTAAAGAAAAATCATTTTAATGAGAACAGAGAGAATTACTTGACTATAAACAAGGTAGCTAATATATTAAATTGTTTACATTAAATAAGTAATATCATCATAAAAGGCGGTACTTATGAAATTACATAACAGTGTTCTGTTGATGGGGTTAATAACAGCGTTAATGTTGAACGGTATTTGCGCTGAAAAGAATAAAGCTGTTGAATTGTACAAGGTGACAGTGGATATGAAAAAAGGTGAAACGCGTTCAGCCCTGAGAAATGCGACAACCGGAGCTCCTGCCCAGAAAGGGCAATGGGCAAGAATCAGCGGACTTTACAAAAGTACGCCGGAATGGGCGGATGATGTCACTATGAAGATTTTCGTCTTATGCTATAATAAAGATTCCAAAAAAAAGAAAACCCGTGAAAACAGGAGTCCTTATACTCTTCTGGGCGGGAATGTAAAATATGTCAATATTCCTTCCGGCAAACAGAATCGCGGGGAACTCTTTATTCACCCCGCCACAGTCGAACGCTTTGGGGAGATTCGTGAAGTCAGGGTCGAGCTCTGGTATAAAGGGGTTCTTGAATCCACACTCATGGAGAGTTTTTCTCCAAAATCCGAAAAACAAATGAAAAGCTGGTGGACGAAATACCCTGTCCGTGAGGGCGAGCTGGTGAACAGGTACCGTTCTCCTTTCGTTTTTGATCCGGATAATTCTTCTGATCTGATCAAGGAGTAGTCATTCCTTTCGTATGCTTTATTCCAACACATTTCTAGGAATTGACATAGGCACCAATACCATTAAAGTCGTTGAAATGGAAAAGGGCAAGAATGCCCCTGTGCTTTTGAATTATGCGATTTCGCCGATTCCCGGAATTGAAGCCCTGGACGATCAGAAATTATCAGAAAAAAATGAAAAAACATTTAATATTCTGAAAAGCATCCTGAAAGAAAAAAAAATGAAAGCCGCAACAGCGGCCGTATCAATTTCAAGCCGCACGGTTTTTACCCGGTTTGTAAAAATGCCTTTTTCGGATCCTAAGAAACTGGAGCGGTTGGTTCATTTTGAAGCACAGCAGCAGATTCCTTTTCCCCTGGAAGACGTTTCCTGGGATTACCAGATTGTCGGCCGGAACGAGGAACTTGAATTTGAAATTCTGATTGCCGCGATAAAAAATGAAATCCTTGATCAGCAGTATGAGTCTTTCAACCGGATCACTGTGGATCCTGTTATTTTTGATGTCGGCTCCCTTTCAACGTATAATGCTTTATTTAACGGGCATATTAAACCTGAAGAGAAAGTCATTATTCTGGATATCGGCTTCAGCCCTACTACCATGATTATTCATCAGCCCGAAGGTTATTGGGTCAGGACGCTTTCTTTTTCCAGTTATGCCATCACCCAGACCCTGATGCAGGAATTCAATATTTCCTATGAAGAAGCGGAGTCCTTGAAATATAAAGGTTTTATCATCAGCGATTCCATGGCGGTTAAAAATGAAGAAGATGTGAATTATAAAATTAATGCGATCATCACGCAGCATGCCAAAAAATTATACATGGAGATTACGAGGTCCCTGACCTTTTATAGAAGTCAGTTTTCAGACATCGAGATTGACCGGATTATTCTGTGCGGAGGCGGTTGCCGTTTAGACGATTTGAAGCTTTATTTAAGCTCCAAATTCAAGGTATCTGTCGATTACGCCTATCCTCTTCAATCCATTGAGCTATCAAAAAATATGAATTTCCAGGATTTTCAGGAAGTTTCCTATCTTTTCTGTGAGGCCGTAGGTCTGGCTTTAAGAGGAATTCAGCCCTGTAAAGTGGAACTTAATCTTCTGGCTGTTTCCACGCATATAGAAACCTCAGTAAAAAAATATCTGAAATATGTGAATCTGTTTTGTTTGATTCTGATTCTTTGTTTCGGATTAAGCGGGTATTCCTTCAAGAATAAACTACAGCTGCTGGAATCCCGGAAAATTGAACTCCTGAGCCGTCATGAAAGCACAAGGTTTTTGAAAAGCAACATTGAAAAGGAAAAACAGAAGACTGCGGTTCTTGAAAAGGAAATGGGGCTTATTAAAACAATTTCCGACGGACGGTGGAAATGGATGCGATCCTATCTGGATCTTGTGAAAATTATTTTAAATGATATTTACCTGGTTTCTTTTCAGATTGGAGCCGGAAAACCGGATTATGAAAATTCAGGATGGAACGCCGGCTATCAGGATATTCTGATTTCAGGAAATGCAGGAAATATAAAAGCCCTGGATTCCTTTAAGGCGGCCCTCAATTCCTGCGGCAGTTTCAGCGAAATTGAGGTGGTTAAGGCGTCTTTTAATCAGGAAAAAATTAATTTTGAATTGCGGCTGAAGTTAAAAACATGAAATCGACACACCCTTTAAAATTTATGATCATGCCCTTGATTTTCCTTCTTCTGATGACAGGAACAATCGTGTTTTATTTTTCGGAGCGGGGCCAATACAAAGCCCTTGAGAATCAGATCGGTTTTGCGATTGAAGATTTCAAAACCTATCTGCAGGATCCTTCCAAGGCCCCCAGTGAGAAAGAATTAAGGGAGATAGGCCAGCATAAGAATAATCTTCAGGATGTTTTAAGTCAGATGGTGTATTCTTATAAAAGTATGGCCAGCCAGAATCCTGCATTGAATCCTCTTGAGTTTAAAGAAAAATTATTAAATCTCAACAGGGAGTATTCCAAACTGAAGATTATTTTCCCCGAAAATATGGGGTTCAGGGAATTTTCGGGATCTACGCTTCCGCAGCCGGATCAGATGCCTGTTTTGACAAGGCAGCTGCATTTTATTATCCAGCTTCTGGACCTTCTCGTAAAAAATCATGTTGAAGCCGTGCTGGATATCAAGCGGCTTCCGGTTGAGAAAATTCAGAGTACGGTGTCCAAAAAAGATTTATTTTCAGCTTATCATCTGGGGCTTTCTTTTAAAATCAGTCATAAAAATTTTCTTTCCTTTGTTGATGAGCTTTCAACACAGACGAATCTTATCCGTGTCCGGCAGTTTTCCATCAGCAGTAATTTTAAGCCGGAGGATACCTCTATTGAATCTCAGCTGATTACGGTCAATCTGAATCTGGCCTTAATGGAGTATGAAATATGAGGTGGGCCTACTGGATTGAAAAAATGATTTTGCTGGTCCTTTTGGGTGTCGCTCTGGAAGCTACCTATTATACCTATTCCGCCTGGTATGCGCCTTTACCGGAGATGTCCATCCAGGTTGTTGAAGGTTCCTGGAAGGAAGATCCGGCACGTGTATCCATGATCAAAGTCTATAAGGAGGTCCTTGAAGAAATAAGACAGCCTCAACCCTTGCTGGGAACAAACAAGGAGAGTTTCCGCAATCCCTTTACCCCCTTTGTGGATACCACATCAGACAAATTCATTTTTTGTGACAACTGCGGAGGAAAAAACAAATGGGGTGCCCCCATCTGCGTGCATTGCGGTGCCGTTATAGCGCCTCTGCCGCTGGATACGGATGAAGACGGGATGCCGGATTACTGGGAACTCAAATATGCCCTGAATCCTAAAGATCCTGCAGATGCCGCAATGGATCCGGATAAGGACGGACGCACCAACCTCAAGGAATTCAGGGATGGAACGGATCCTCAGCTGTCAGATCTTGAAAATGACAAGCCTGCGCCTGTGGTTACAGAATTGCCTTTTGTTCTTCAGAAAACATATCAAAAGCCAATACAGATTCAGTTCATGGGTTATCTTCTGAATATTTCCGGAGAGTATACGGTTCAGATCAACTGGGCCGGGAAAACGGATTTTTATAAAATTGGAGATGAGGTCCGCGGTTATGTGATCAAGGATTTTCAAAAAGTCGAGGACAAGGAATTCAACAATAGGACGGGGGTTGCCACTTTTACAGACAATTCTTTTATTATTTGTCAAAAAAAGAAATTCCCGCCTAAAAAATTTTTAAAACAGAAATTAGTGACAGATAATGATGTTTTTGCCAAAATTAAATTTTCCGAGACCAAAAAGGAACAGGAGGTTTATATTGACTCTGTTATTGAAGACTCCTTTTCCGGGAAATTTTATAAGGTTAAAGATATCGGATTAACATCTGCAAAAATTATAGTTGAGGATCAGTACAAAAAAACGTATATTTTAACGGCTCAGGCTCAGCCTATTCAGGATTAAAGATGAAAGCTGAAAAATAGTTGTCCACCAAGATGAAGGAGGATCGTATGTTCTTATTGAGAGTGAGGGGAATTTGTTACGGATTTATCGCTATGGGGCTCATTGCCGGAGGTATTCTTTTTGCTGATGAGGCTGGAGAATTTGCCGATGAAGTGGCCAGTCAGAAAAAGGTTCTTGCCGAGGAAATGACAGTCATTGTCGATCAGCACATGTCTTCAGGTAAGGAATTATATGGCAGCAGGGAGTTCGACAAGGCTCTTGAAGAATTTAACACGGTTCTCGATATTGACAAGGAAAATAAAGAAGCGCAGGATTTTCGTCTGAAATGCATATCCGCAATTGCCAACAACAATACTCCTCCTTCGGAATCTCCAGAGGCGGGAAACCTCGGATATTTGTCCGCTGCGCCCAAGACTGCCTATGAGGCAGGCGCCGTTCAGGCTTACCGGGAAGGTTTGGCAGCCTTCAAGGCCAACCGAAAAGAGGAGGCCATTTATAAACTGCGTCTTGCCTGCGCCATGGACCCTAATTATATTCCTTCCAAAAGGCTTTTAAACACTGTTTTGGAAAGAACAAATGAAGATATTGACAGAGATCATGATGTCCTCTGGAGAGACAGAATTAACGACGTCAGAAAAGCATGGCTTCCTACCGGGAAGGCCAATAAAGTCACTTTACCCGGCGAAGGACTTAAAGGTTCGGAAATTATTTCTGATTCCAAGAGAAAAATGATCAATGCTTCCCAGCAGATTATTCCTGAGATTAATTTTACTCAGGCCCATTTAAGAGATGTCCTCCAGTATCTTTCAAAAATCACCGGTGTAAATATTATTCTGGATGAAAGAGTTTTTGACGAGGGGGGGGCAGCCGCTTCCGAGGTTTCTGAAAATTCAGATGGAACCGACGCCTCTGTTTCGGCGAAACCTTCAGGACCGGTTACTGATACGATTACCATTACTTTAACAAACATCCCTTTGATTGAGGCTTTACGTTACATTTTGAAGATTAAGGGTCTGAAATACAGAATCGATGATTTTGCGATTATGGTTTCCACCCCAGAAGGCATCGGGGATGAAGAAATGGAAACCCGTTATTATCATTTAAGTTCAGGAATCGGGGATTTTACGGAATTTAAACTGAATGAAAACGCAACAACCACAGGCGGGGTGAAAGATACAGGAGGTTCGGACTCTATGGGGGCTGAAGGGCTTGAAATTGAAAGTAAAACGTCAATTAAAGATGTGCTTTTAAATTCAGGAGTTCCTTTTCCTACAGGTTCGAATGTATTTATGGACAGACGAACAGGAACATTGATTGTTCATAATACTCCTGAGAATCTGGCCATGGTTGAAAAAATTCTGGATATTATTGATAAAGCACCTTTTCAGGTTAATATTCAGGCCAAATTTGTGAACATCATTCAAAGCGATCTGGAAGAAATGGGATTTGAATGGCTTCTCAAATCCGATATGCGTGTAGGCAGTAAAGAGGATGGAGGGAATAAATGGCAGATTGATAGAGACAGCAGCACAACCAGTCTTTTTAATAACGCTTTAGGTGTTACGGCTTCCGATGGTTCAGCAGTTACCGGAGCTGTTAATGGCATAGATACAACAGCAAAAAATATGCTTCAGAACAGTTCAATTTTATCCTTTTCAGGAATTCTTACAGATCCTCAATTTCAAGTCATTATGCATGCTCTGGATAAAAATGGGAATTCGGATCTTTTATCCGCACCTTCAGTGACAACAGTGAATAATCAGCAGGCTCAGATTGAACTGGTTAAAGAGATACGTTATCCCAATGAGTATGATTTACAGCCTCCAACAATTTCTGAGAGCGGAATTGTCACTCCGGGAGTATCTGTTCCCGGTGAATTTATAACCCGCGATGTCGGTGTGATTTTAAATGTAACGCCTTCTGTGGGATCAGACAGAAAAACCATAACACTGACTTTGATTCCTGAAGTATCCGAGCTGGCCGAATGGAAAGATTATGGTGTTTCCTATACTACTAATGAGAGTGGAAATACCTCTACTTCTTATCTTCCAATCCTGCAGCCCATTTTTAAAACTTCTAACGTTTCAACCACAGTGATTGTGAATGACGGAGAAACGGTAGTTTTAGGCGGTATGATTGAAGAAAAGAAAATTCAGACTCATGATAAGGTTCCTTTACTTGGGGATATCCCTTTAATTGGTCGTTTGTTCAGACATGATTATGAACAATCCCAGAAGACGAATCTGATGATTTTCGTCACTGCAAAATTGATTAATGCGGATGGTGAAGATTTGCATTCTTCCAAAATGGAATAAGCGGGTATTTTAAAAAAAGCCCTGAGGAATTTATTCCTCAGGGCTTTTTTTTTCCCTGGAATAAATAAAAGAAAAATATGTTTTTATGAAAATCGGAGTTACAGGGCGTTTTTTAAGCGGAAAGTCAACAGTATCCCGTCTTTTGGCAGAAATGCTGGGGGTCGGGCTTTTTGATTCAGACGCGTTTGTTGCCGGATTATACAGAAAAGAAATAATTAAAAAAATAATTATAGACAATTTTGGAGAGGCGGTATATAAAGACGACACTTTTCAAGCAAAAGTTCTTGCTGATATTGTATTTCAATCAATAGATAAACTTCATAGGCTGGAATCCATTATCCATCCTTTAGTAATAGAAAAAATAAGTGAGATAGCGCAGCCAGGTAAGTCGACAGTTTTTGAAATCCCGCTGTTATATGAAAAAAAAATTCATCCCCTGATGAATATCAACATACTGGTGATCACTTCCCCGGAAAAATGTCTTGAAAGAGCCTTTGCCAGAGGCTATTCCAGAGAAGAAGTCATCAGAAGAAATCAGTTTTTTCTTTCAGACGAAGAAAAAATAAAATTAAACCCGTTCATTGTGGATAATAACGAAGGTCTAGAACAACTTAAAAATAAAATCAAAACGATAGCTGATTCAATCAGGCAGCTTCAATTCAATTAGCCAAGTGCCCAAGAGAAAGGAAAACGTTACAATGGCAAAAAACATCACCGAGGAAGAATTTTCAGCTTCTTTGTCAGAAAACAACAGGCTCGAAGATGATTTTTCTAAATCTCCCCGTATCATCAGAGAAACTGAGGCG
This sequence comes from uncultured bacterium, assembly GCA_964443875.1. Classification (GTDB taxonomy): domain Bacteria; phylum Auribacterota; class JAFGBW01; order JAFGBW01; family JAFGBW01; genus CAYUET01. Next base: position 44,888 of record CAYUET010000006.1, read on the forward strand.
GGAAGTGATCAGGAAGTCAAAACAGGAAAACCGGAAAAAACAGAAAAAATTGAAAAAACAGAAGAGAAGCAGGAGTCTTCAAAAGAAGGCGGCGTTTCTCAGAAAAGAAAATATCGTTCAACGATCTACAGACCAAGGCAGGGAAGAAAAAGTAATGCTTCTGAGGAATCCTCTTCCGAGGAACCTTCAGCCAGCGAACCTCCAGCCCAATCCTCCCAGCCGATTGATCAAAAAGAGGCCTATAGGCCTGTTTCAAAAGAAGAACCTCAAAAGGCTGCTGAAGCACCGATTCGTTCCACTCCGATGACGGAGGAGAAAAAGGCTTATCATCAACCGCATAATCATTCCTATCAGCCGCAGGAGGTTGCAGAAGAAATTCCTGTTGAAAAAGGCCCGGTTAGGGTAATCAATATTTCAGACCTGCAGAGGATGGATATCAATTCTCTTGCCGAGGAGGCTAAAAAAGTCGGAATTGAATCCATTACAGGCAAACGAAAGCAGGAAATTATTTTCAGCATTTTAAAGGCATATGGTCAGTCCGATGGTCTGATGATGGCTGAAGGTGTTCTGGAAGTGCTTCCGGATGGATTTGGTTTTCTGAGAACTTCAAATTACAATTACCTTCCCTGTCCCGAGGATATTTATGTCTCCCCTTCACAGATACGGCGTTTTGAGATCAGAACCGGCGACACGATAGTCGGTCAGATCCGTGCCCCCAAGGATAAAGAGCGCTATTTTGCCCTGGTCAAAGTCGATACCATTAATTATGAAGCTCCTGAAAAAGTGCGTGAAAGAATTTATTTTGATAATCTCACCCCTTATTATCCCAGCTCCCGTTTTATTCTGGAGTATTCGGGCTGTCCTTTGTCCATGAGAGTCATGGATATAGTGACCCCCATTGGTAAAGGCCAGAGAGGGCTTATTGTCGCTCCTCCAAGGACAGGTAAAACCGTCATGATGCAGCAACTTGCCAATTCGATTACCACCAACCATCCGGATGTAAAACTTATTGTTTTACTGATTGACGAACGCCCTGAAGAGGTGACGGATATGGAAAGAACCGTAAAAGGAGAGGTCATCAGTTCAACTTTTGACGAGCCTTCTGAACGTCATATTCAGGTTGCCGAGATAGTGATTGAAAAAGCCCGCCGCCTGGTGGAGCATAATCATCATGTTGTCATCCTTCTCGATTCCATCACACGTCTGGCAAGAGCTTACAATGCCTGTCAGCCCGCTTCCGGAAAGATTCTGACCGGCGGTGTGGATGCCAATGCCCTTCAGAAACCCAAGAGGTTTTTCGGTTCAGCACGCAATATTGAAGGAGGAGGTTCTCTGACCATTATTGCCACGGCCCTGGTGGACACGGGTTCCAGAATGGATGAAGTTATTTTTGAAGAATTCAAGGGAACGGGAAACATGGAAATCGCCCTGGACAGACGTCTGATGGATAAAAGGATTTTTCCGACCATGGATGTTGAAAGATCCGGCACCCGCAAGGAAGAGCTTTTACTCCATCCTGATGAACTTTCAAAAATATGGATGCTAAGGAAAGCCCTTACAGGCATGGATGTTGTCTCGGTTATGGAGAAACTTACAGAGCAGATGAAGCGCACAGCCTCAAATGCCGAATTTCTTCTTTCGATCAAAGGATAATCAGAAAGCATGCGGCAGGGAATTTTTTTATTATCTCTGTTTTTATTTGTTTCTACAGTGTTTTCAGAAGAGGCGGTGAAGACTTCTTCCCCGCCTTCTTCTGAAGCAGTGTCGGTGCCTTTTTTGACGGATCCTTCACAGAAGCTGGCGATGTTGGGAAAGAATTTTATCCTGGTTAAAGATATTTCTGAACTTTATCATCAGCAGCTGAAGCAGATGAAGGAACAGGGGATGACCATTTCTCCGGCCATTCATGATTACATAGTTACGGGTTTAATAAGCCGAAAGATCGAAGAAAAGCTTATGCTCGCCGAAGCAAAGAAGAAAAAATTCGGGTTCGATTCGTCCCAATCCGATGAATTTCTGAACAAATTTAAGGCAAAGTTCAAATCACTTGAGGATTATCAGAATTATCTTCAGGGAAAAGGGATGACAGAGACCGATATCGCAGACAGAATCCGGGAGAGGCTTCTTATCAATACGTTTCAGTTAGATCTGTTTAAGAATTTGACGGTGAGTGATGAAGAGGCAAATCATTTTTTTATTCAGAATGAAAAAAGAATTAATCCTCCTGAATCCTGGAAAATTGCCCAGATTATGAAAAGATTTTCTGATAACTCTTCTGATCCTGAAATTGAAAAAATAAAAGAAGAGCTTAGTCTTCTGCGAAAGGACATCCTTGAAAAAAAACTTTCTTTTGAAAGTTTGGCTCAAAAGCATTCGCAGGGTGCTACGGCCGGGCAGGGAGGGTTGATCGGATGGATAAATACCGAAACATCTCTTGAACCTGAATTGTTTGAAGCCATCAAGTCTCTTAAAAAAGGGGAGCTATCTCCTGTAATCGTGCTCAAAAATTCCGTTCAGCTTATCAAAATTGAAGAGTATATACCACCCGTTGAAAAAAAGAACTTTGATTCGGTAAAAACCGAAATTAAAAATTCTTTGATATTGGAAAAAAAGAAGACCCTTCTTATGGAATTCATGGAAAAGGCAAAAAAAGAGACGGGTGTTGAACTTCTCTATAAATCTTCGCTTTCTTAGTTTATTTCGTTTTAAGCCCCAACAAGGCCTTCACAGGCTGTCAGGATTATTTTTTCCCATTGAAGTGCCGATGGGGTTAAAGACCGTTTTTCTTCATAAATTTTAGAAATTTTTTTTCGTTCCTCTTCCCTTTTTTTTTCAGGAATGGCGCAATATTTATTCAGTGTTTGAATCATTTGTTCATAGTTTTCGGAGATATGCCCGATTCCGAAAGAAGAAAGAATTTTTGGACCCTCTCCAAGAGGGGAAACCACAGGAATAAGTCCGCAAGCCATATATTCAAAAAGTTTAACAGGAGATTTGGAAAGATTATAAAAAGAAGGGGTGAATAAGGGAAGAATCCCGAAATGCGCCCTGGCATAATAGTTTTTCATTTCATTTCTGGGGACATGGGTCCATATCGTGAGGGCGGGAATATGCAGAAGGGTTAACAGGCGGGCTGTCTCCTCTGCCTGATCTCCCCGCAGAACATAAACAAGATCCAGATCCGGGTGTCCGGACTGTTTGAAGGTTTTTGCCAATTCGATGAGTTCTTTTTGTGTTTCAGGATGAACTGAAGGAACCGCCCCTGCCCAGAGAGCCGTCAGCCTGGGAGTAACAAGAGGGGAATAGCTGAAATTATTTTGGGAAATATAAGAGGGCAATAGCCCGGCTTTCCTGCAGAATGGTTTAAAGGTTTTGAGAAGAAAGTCACTGGAGAAAACCGTATAAGAGGCTTTTGAACAGATCCAGGCGGTTAAAGAATATGCAAGAGATTTTGATTTCCCCCTGGAATCCAGATAAGATTCCTTTATTTCCCAGTCATCGAGGTCAAGAATAAGAAAGGGTCTTTTAAAAAAACAGAAAAGCAGGGCGGCTGGAACATGATAGTTGACGCGCTGCAGGATCAGGCAATTCGGCCCTATTTTCCATAATTGCTGAAAAGCCAGAATATTTAAAAAAAATTTTTTCAGAAGCGTAAGTGATTTTTCTTCACAGGAATAAAGGTTTTTAAATGAAAAAAAAGAAATTGCGGGAAATATTTCTTTCAGGCTTTCAACAAGATCAAGGGTGCGGATTTCATACCCGGCATCCCCATTGCCTTCACGCGTATAGAAAAGAATTTTCAGCCGGTTCAAGGGGATCCTTAAAAATTAAATACGGATTTATTTTCTCGGGTTGAAAGAGTATGCCCGGAAGCATTAAAAAAAATAACTGCATGAAAAAATTATATAATTATCCAAAAAAAAGTCCATGTTTTTAAAAAAACTTTGGGTTACAGAGATAAAAACAAGACACGGAAATATGATTAAAAAAGGAGGTTTAAAAAACTATTGACATCCTTCTTTTGAATTCCGTACATTATAAGGGATTTAGAAGTTTTACATCCATGGAACCTGCACACAGATTTAACCGGTAAGATACCTTTTTAACGATATTGTATAGTGAACTAAAAATCGAAAAAGGAGAAAAAAATGGCAACTAAAAAAGCTGCTGCAAAGAAACCAGTTAAAAAATCTGCAGTGAAGAAAACAGTGAAGAAAAAAGTTGCGGCAAAAAAACCGGTAAAAAAAGCTGTTGCTAAAAAACCAGCGAAAAAAGCTGCCGCCAAAAAATCCACAAAAAAATAAAAAAATTTTTTTGAAATAATTTTAAAAAAAAGAGAGGCTCATAAAGCCTCTCTTTTTTTGTTTATTAACTGAAAAAATATTGCCATATTAAATACGGAGAAATGGCAGAGCGGTTGAATGCGGTAGACTCGAAATCTATTGTATCCGTAAGGGTACCGGGGGTTCAAATCCCTCTTTCTCCGTTTTTTTATCCTTACAAGGTCTTTTGGTTTTCAGGCTGCTTTTTTACTTCAATCATGGCCTTGAGGCTCCTGTAATCCGTTTTTCCTGTTCCCAGAATGGGGATGGCCTGAATTGAAATAATTTTCCGGATGAAATGAAGGGGACTGAAGCCTGCTTTTTTCAGGTAGTTATTCACCGTATCCCGGTCTGTTGGTTTTACTGAAAAAAGAATAATCTCAGGATTGTTTTCTTCCGGGCTTGACTCCACTGCGAGCTGCGGGCCTTCATCCTGTTCGGAAGCAAAGAAGGGGATTAATACTTCTTCTATGGCCGGAAGGGAAATCATTTCTCCCCCGAGTTTTATGAATCTTTTTAAGCGTCCGGCGAAAAATAAGGTATGATCGGTATTTTCAAAAACAAGATCTCCTGTTTTATACCAGTTTTTTTCTTCGTATTCCAGGAAGGGGGATTCTCCCTGATAACACAGATACCCGTTAAAAATACTTTTACCCCTGACTAAAAGCATCCCGGTTTCCCCGGGTTTTACTTTCCGGAAGGTTTCGGGATGAAGAACAATGTATTCCACAGAGGGAAGAACAGGGCCAATCGCATAGGGAACAGGTTTTTCAGGAGAATTAAGACATACAATGGGTGAGCATTCGGTAATGCCGTAACCTTCAAAGACATTGATGGAGGGACATTTTCTGGGCAGGGCTTTGTACAGGGATTCCGGACATTTTTCCGCACCGCAGGCGGCCATGGTTAGTGATTTCAGCTGATCTTCGGTTCCCGCCCGCATGATTCCGGAAAGAAAGGTGGGGGTGCCGACAAGGAGGGTAACCTGATAGGCTTCGATCAGTCGGGCCAGATACGCGGCCTCAACAGGATTGGTATGATAAACCGTTTTAAGACGGCTGGCCAGAGGCAGGACAATGTCCACGGTGAGTCCAAAGGAGTGAAAGGGCGGGAGCATCCCGATCAAAATATCTTTTTGTCTGAGGTGGACCACGCTGAGAATGTCCCTGAGATTGGTAATGAGATTTTCATGCGTCAGGGGAACGGCTTTGGGGACATTTTCAGAACCGCTTGTAAAAAGAACAACGGCGGTTTCAGAGACCTTTACCTTTTTAAGACTTGAAAGAGAAAAACGGGATTGGAACAGGGCCTGCATTTTACGCCGGAGATTAAATCGTTTAGCCAAATCTTCCAGATAGACGGAATGGGGTTCTATTTCATCCCAGTCATCACCCATGGATTCGAGTTTGCTGATGAGAGCGCGAGCTGTCAAAATTGTTTTGATCTTTAAAAGATGAAGGGAATGGAGCAGATTGCGCTGTCCGAGTGTCCAGTTGAGCATGACCGGGGTTTTTCCGGAAAACAGGAGAGCCAGATAAACGGTTGTGGCAGTCACTGAAGCCGGCAGCATAACCCCGATATAGGTTCCCTCCATTTTTTCAAATTCTGCCTTGAGCAGAAAAACGGCAATGAGGAGCGTTTTAAAGTTTTTTTCACCGCTTTTCTGGTCGGCAAGAAAAATGGTTTTCGGAAATTTCTCAGCCTGCCAGAGGAAAAGATCAGTGATTTTTTCACCTGGAGGAATGCAGAGTCGTTCTTCAGGATCCAGAGGAGCAAACCAGGCGGAAGAGACGGGTTTCAGGTCCTCCTCGCGGGCGGAAATGCCAAGGCCTGAACAGGCCAGAAGAATATCGCTTACGGTTTTCAGGGATTCGGGTGTATCCACGGCAAAACCGAATTCCATTTCAATCCATATAACAAGATCGGCCACGGCAAGGCTGTCCATTCCGAGATCCGCAGAAAGGTTCATGGAGTCTTCGATTTTTTCCTTCCCGGTCAGTTCTTTCAGCTTGGCATAAACAACTTCCCGTGTTCCGGAGGGGACATCGTCCGCATTTCCCTCTATTTTGAAAGGTTTGGGTTCAGGCAGAGTCACGACTTTGACAGGATCCCGAAAACTGTAGGAAACGCGCGTATTGGGGGAAGCCTGGGCATTGTAGAACTGTTCCAGATAGGTGTTGATGGTCTGCCGGTCTCCATTTCTGGGAAAATCTTCGGGCTCCAAAAATTCATAGGTTATGATCCTTTTAGGGGTCAGAAAAATGAAATTTTTCAGAAATACCGCGATTCCGCGGATCATGGAGGTGATGAAATGGGGAGGCTTCCCATTGTAAGCATAGCTGAAGGAACTGCCCCATAATCCGTTTTGGCGGATAAGCACAATACGGCATTGGGGGACGGTTTTCAGAAGGGTTTCGACAGCAGAGGCGGAACCGAGGATTTCAAGACGTTCTCTTTTTAAATGCCCGGAAGGATAGAGAAGAAGATTGTTTCCGCTTTGCAGGATGGATACAAGGGTTTGAATGACAGACTGAGTTCCATCTATGCCGGCTATGCCTCTTCGCTGAAGATTGGGGAGTCGAATCACGCCGAAGAGATCGGCAAAGTGTTTAAGAAAGGGTTTATCGATCTGGTATTCATCACCCACGCCTCTCGGTTTATATTCAGGGTATAAAAGAAGCGTGAGAAGGATGGGATCGATTAACGCGGGATGGTTGGGGAGGAAGAGAATGGAGGATTTGCCTTTATCTGCGATTTCTTTGAATCCCTTAATTTGTCTTTCATAGCGGAGAGAAAGGATTTTTTCGAATAACCAGACCAGCAGAGAGGATAGAAAGCATTTTAGTGTTTTCATAGGCTTAATGCGGAATTTCCTTCCAGGATAAGGGTTTGTTGTTCATAACGGCTGAAGACTATGTTTAAAAGCAACGCTCCGGCAAGGGTAATAAGGCTTAATATAAGAAATTGAGAAGAGGGAAGTAAATGAAGGAAGGAAAGGGCCCAGTAAAATCCCCCGGATAGAAGAACCCCGCCCATGGCGACGAAGTTTCCGGCGGCAATCACTTTCCCCTTGGAATCAGCGGAGGGGCGGATTTGAATGAAAGATTCAATGGGAATCAGGAAAAGGCCTCCAAAGATTCCGGCAGAGGTAAGGCAAAAAAAGACAAAGAGGAAGGAGACGGAAAACCCTTCATTTGCCGGGGGATCGAAAAAAGAAACACAGGAACAGAGAAGGAGACACAGGCCCATCCCTGAAAGCATTTTCCATAACAGTCGATACCAGTATTGTCCTTTTGAGAAATAGGAAGAGAGAAGGGCTCCTGCGCCCACGCCCATCATTTCTCCGACACCCAGAACGGAGGTCAGGGTATTGTTCAGCCCGAGCTCTTTTGTGCCAAGTTCGTTGACAATAAGCACAATGAGCGCACCGGCAAACCAGAAGAAGGTATTTCCCCAGACGCAGAGATTGAGGATTGCATCCTGTGATATTTCCCTGAGATGGGAAAACGTTTTAAGGGGGCCGGACCATGGAAATGGGGTCCGGGTTTTCAGAGATTGGACAGCCGGAACCCCCAGGCTTACAACCAGCCCGAGAAGGGACGTGAAAAGAACGAGGATGGCAAGCAGAGCCTGCCCTTTCGGGGTTTGATTGTGCTCATGAAGATAGTCCGTCAGAATAAAATTTCCGGTGAAGTCCAGAACGAAGCCTGCCGAGGCGATTCCTGTCAGGATACCAAGCGTTGAGACCATTTTTATGATTCCGTTGGCCCTGTTGACATAGGAGCGGGGATAGATTTCCGGGATCGTTCCATTAAGGGCCGGGCTGAAAAGGGAGGCATGGGCTCCCATGAGGGCAACCATGGTCAGGATGAGGATCCAGCTTAAAGAATGAAGGCTGTTTCCGGTTTTAAGGCAGATCATCCCCAGGGCCCCTGCGGTCATGGCGACAAGCTCAAGAAGTTTGACCGCGATCACCACATTTCTTTTGGTGAAACGATCCGCCAGCCAGCCGGCGATGGAGGTCAGAAAAAGATAGGGAAGGGTAAAAAGAACGGTGGCCATGCCCTGGGCATCATTCATTCCGGCATTGACAGCCAAAAGAAGTGCCGCCTGCTTGAAAAAATTATCGTTGAAAATACTGAGGGAATAAGTTGCGGCCATGGCTATAAATTTTTTGCGGGCCTTGCGGACGATCAGGAGATCGTTATCTGACGCTAAAGGTTGAGTCACAGAACATTATCCGTTAAAAATCGAGGTATCAATATCCACTCCTTTTTTATGAATCCGTCTCAGGATTTCAGGTTTATGGAGACATTTAAAGGATCCTGAAATTTTACCGTCTTTTATTTCATCGTCAAGAAGATAGCGGAAAATATCGCTTGTCCCGATGAGGCCGTTTGAAAAGCCGGTGATTTCAGAAATATGGGTTATTTTTCTGGAACCGTCGGGCATTTGTTCATGCTGGAGGATCAGATGAACCCCCGAGGCAATCTGGCGTTTTATTTCAGAAGAAGGAAGATTCAAGCCGGCGTACATGGCCATGGTTTCAAGCCTTCCCATGGCGTCGGCGGGAGTTGAGGCATGAAGAACCGCCAGGGTGCCGTCATGGCCGCTGTTGACCGCCTGCAGAAAATCCATTGCTTCTTCCCCGCGGAGTTCACCGAGAATAATCCGTGAGGGACGCATGCGCAGAGTGTTGGAAAATAGATGACGGACACTCACTTCGCCCTTGCCCTCTATATTTTTAGTCCGGGTTAAAAGCCGGACAACGTGTTTCTGATCGAGATGAAGTTCAAGCGCGTCCTCTATGGTGATGATTCTTTCATGTTCCGGAAGGGTGGAGCATAAGACCCCGAGAGTTGTCGTCTTGCCGCTGCCGGTCGCTCCTGAAAAAAGGATATTGAGCTTGGCTGCAAGGGCGGCTTTCAGAAATTGAGCCATGGCCGCACTCAAGGTCCCCAGGTTTACCAGATCATCCAGGGAAATGATCGATTCCAGGAATTTACGAATAGTCACTGTGGAGCCATCCGGCGCAAGGGGAGGAATAATCACATTTACACGCGATCCGTCCCTGAGGGAGAAGTCAGCATAAGGGCAGCTTTCATCCACGCGCCGGCCTGTTGATCCCAGCATTTTTTCAATGATATTCCTCAAGTGTTCCTCATCCTCGAATTTTTCTTCTGCCGGGATTTTCATTCCTTTTTTTTCTATAAAAATGGAATGGGGTCCATTAATCATAATTTCGGTAATCATGGGGTCATTCATCAGTTTTTGAATGGGGCCGAATCCCAGGAAATCATCGCAGAGTGATTCCAGAATCTGATTTTTTCTGGAATCCTCCATAGGGAGACTGTTTTCTTTTAAAAGGTGTTCCAGAACCGGAAGAGCGATGCTTTTGATTTCAGTCCGGGAGGAAACGGTCCTACCCAGTTTAAGTCCGGTTTCAATCCGCAATTCTTTCTTGATCTGTTTTTCAGAAGCCATGCCGCACCCCTTAATAGTTGACTCTTTGAGAATTTCAATTAAGATAATGATTATAGCATGGATCAGAATGGGGATTAACTAAAATCTTTGGAAGAAAAATGAAGGCCGGAATTTTCACTATCATTGTTCTTTTCAGTATTTGCCTTAATAGTTACGGGCATGCGGAACACCCTCATTCCGGAGGGGGCCGCTATGGTGCGCTTGCGGATTTTTTTGTGTATGACAAGGGTTTGCGTATGGAGTTTTATCTTCCGGCCTATGTTCTTAAAGCCCTCTATGGATTTGACCTGAATCCCGGAGAAATTGAAGAACAGGCGGGGCTCAGCCGTGTGAATCCAAAGGTCTGTCAGCTGGAAAAGGAGGTTTTAAAACGTCTTCATTTTTTTTCAAACAAGCAAGCTCTGAATTTAAAGATTTCAGATCTGCATGAGGTTTCCCTTTCGTATGTTTTTTTTAAAATTGAAATTCAGCCTCCGGATTCAAAAATGGATTCTTTTGAGTTTTATTATGATACGCCGGGAGACTATGATCAGTCTGACCGCCTGGCCGTAAGCCTTTATCAGGGGCACGACAAATCCGGCGGCGCCAAAAATGTCGCCTATCTTTATGGAAACAGAAAAAAACTGATCTGCCGGGAAGGTATTTCAGAAACCGCTGTCAGCAGGGAGAGCGAACCCTTCAGATGGGGGCAGTTTCTTCTGGTCTTTTTCCTGGCGTCAGGATATGGACTTTTATCTTTGTTTCAAATGGTGAAAGAAAACAGGAGTGCGGTATGATTGAATGGCAGGGTATAAAAAAGTCTTTTGGCCCCATGGAGGTACTGAGGGGTGTGGATCTCAAGGTTCCTCAAGGAAGTCTCTTTGGTTTTGCAGGCATCAACGGAGCCGGAAAGTCTACTTTGATCAAGTGCTTTTTAGGATTTCTGAAAACGGATTCCGGGACCATGACACTTGAGAATCAACCTTTGGATCTTGTTCATTTTAAAAGAGTCATCGGGTATCTGCCCGAAGTTTTTCAGCCCCCTCTGGATCTTAAATGCTGTGAGTTTTTAAATTACGCGCATTCTCTGATCCGGAAAACAGAGCTTTCCAGAAAAGAGGTTGAGGCCCTGCTGGAACAGGTCGGACTTCAGGGCTCTTATTCGCTTCTGATCCGTCAGCTTTCCAAGGGAATGCGGCAGAGGCTTGGAATTGCACAGGCCATGGTTCATTCTCCAAAGATCCTCATCCTGGATGAGCCTTTTTCCGGACTGGATCCCATAGGGCGCTTTGAACTCAAGGAATTATTCAAATCCATTTACAATCAGGGGAAAACCCTGTTTTTCAGCTCTCATAACCTTTCTGAAATTCAGGATCTGTGTACGCATATGGCTGTTCTGCATAAGGGGAGCATAGAAGCGTTTGATACGGTAGACGGCCTTTTGCGGCGGTATCAGTGCAAAAGCCTTGAGAAGGTTTTTTTGACAGCCATCGGGCACCCTTTAAACGGAGAAAGCGAATGATTCAGATTTTAAAATATACGTTAATTGAACAGATGCGCGGTAAAATATATTTTTCCGCCCTGGGTCTTCTTTTTCTGATTCTGGGGATCAGCTGGATGGGGTCTTCCATTAATTATAATTTTGGCGAATTTCACCGCACGATTCTTGCTTTCGGGATGAATATGACTCAGCTCCTTGTTGTCGCCATGTCCCTTTTTCTGCCGGTCAGCCACCTTTCCCTCGAATATGAAAGAGGAACCGCGCAGGTTTTATGGTCTAAGCTCAGAAGCCGTTCCGAATATTATACCGGGAAGTTTGGGGCTTTTTTAATGCTGATGTTTACACTGATTCTTCTTTCCTCTCTATTTATCGGGGTGCTTGCTTATTTAAACGGGGCGACTGTGAACAGCCTGATCTTTTTAAGTTATTTTGTTTTCGGGCTTTTTTGTGAATCAGCCTGTATTATCAGTCTTTGTTTTTTTCTTTATGCCCTTCTATTTTCTTCAGGCCTTTCTTCTTTACTGGGACTTTTGATCCTCTATTGCAGTATTTTTCTGGAAACAGCAAAAGAGATTTCTGTAGAAGCTGCGAATCCTTTTATTAAAGCGTTCTATGCGTCCCTTTATTTTTTATTCCCCAAGCTTGGATATTTTAATTTTGAAAATCATATTATTTATCAGAAGCAGGTCTCTTTCACTTATCTTTTTGCATCGGGCCTCTATGCCTTTCTTTTTTCCCTGGCTTTGCTGGGCCTTGCCAATGTATTTCTGAAGAAAAGGGAAGTGTAGAAAGTGACGATGCCGTTAAAAGTCGTATTTTTGACAGGGCTTCTTTTATATGGCTCCCTGGTCTGCAAGACGTATCTGGATCATTCCGGGGAAGCCGGATTTAAAAAACAGTATTTTGCAAGTTTTCCTTCAAAGGTTTTAATTTGTCTTGCTCTTTTAAACAGGAACATCGCCATCAGCCAGTTTTATCAGTTTCAGATGATTTCCCATTATATCCGCTTTGATCTTCCCGAGGAATACTGCGAACACTGCATGGGCCTGCATAAACCCGGATCAGGGCATGAGGCCTCCGTGAAAGATTATGTCGCCGAGAAGACCCGGCTGATTATAAAAAAATACATGTTGAAAAATATTGATGAATTTTTTGATACAGACCGGTTTTATAAGCTCATGGACCTCTCTCTTGAGTTTGATCCGGATAATCTTTTCGTAAGAGAATTCGGAATGCATTTATCCAAGAATCATGAGATGATGAGCAAGGCGGTAAAGGTTCTGGAACATATTTATGAAAAATCTCCCCGGTGGGACTACGCCTTTGATATCGGCTGGCTGGACTTTTACTGCCTCCGGAATTACGAAGGGGCAAGAGTCTGGTTTAAAAAGGTCCAGGGTTTTTCCAATGCCCCGAGAAGTGCTTTTAATATGTATCAGGCGACATTCGCTCTTGAAAAGAAATTTGATCAGGCTGTTTTTTCCACAGAAGAACAGCTGAAACAGATCAAAGATCCCTATCTAAGAAAGAGTCTGGAAGAAAAAAAGGACTGGTTTAAAGCGCTTTCCCTGCTTTCCAAAAGAGCGGTGATGTATAAGAAAAAATACGGGCAGGACATACAGGATCTCAAAGATCTGGTAAAATCCGGGCTGCTCGCGGCTGTTCCCGAAGATCCCATAGGCACAGGTTTTTACTGGAACAGGGAACTTGGAGAACCGGCAAGCTATGACAATCCCTTTGATCTGGTTCAGACCCGTAATCCCATCAATGTTGATAAAATTGATGTGGACTCTGTTTTTTTAACCCGTCAAAACACAGGCGGATAAGGCATGAATAAGGCCTTTACTTTGATTGAACTGATCGCTGTTCTTTTGATTCTGCTCATTCTTGCTGCTCTGATCATTCCCAAATTGACACAGGTCTCCTATAAACGAAATCTCATGGTGTGTTCGCAGAATTTAAAGAAGCTGGGAGCTGCTTTTCATCAGTATGTTCTCGAAAATGACGGCTATGCTCCCTATAATCCCAATGCCGGGGATCTTCAGGGGGATACTGAAAAAGGCGATTTGATGTTTAATACGAGTAGAAAATGGGATTTTTTCATGTCTTATGAGGTCGCCTATAAACTCGGACCATATCTGGGTGATGCCTCACACGAGAAATTTGAAAATGGAACATTGAATGTATTGCGATGTCCAGGTAATAACTATAAGTATTATGGTCATGGTGGAGAACTTCCTGATGGATCAGGAAATTATGTGCCTTGGGATAAATATTGGGAAGATAATCAAAATCGACAGGCTCCTCCTACCTGGCCTATAACTCATCGCGTTTCAGGGGTAAAAGCCGGAGATGTTTGCAGTCCTGGATATCAGATTATGGATTATCAGTATAATATGAGTTTAGGCGGATCAATTTCTCCATCATTAAAATTAGGCCTTGGACCGGATTATTATGGTAAGGATCTGAAACATCCGTTACATAGTTTCGACTATAAATTGAATTTTATCCTACGTTATCCAAGTGAAGCTGTTATTTTTTGTGATATAAATTATGCAAATGTAAAGGATCCTAATGAAACAAATGATCCTAAAAAAACTAATTGTTATGTCTATGGTTATACCACAGAAAATATTTGGAAAGATACAGTTGGCCCGACTCGTACCTGTGAACTTATTCATGAGGGAAAAGGGATTAATGCTGTTTTTGCAGATGGACATGTTGAATTTTTACCCGGAACAACATGCTATGGGGCAGTTATGAAAAGTCTTTATGACGATTTGTTGTGTTGGGGAATTTCTTATCCCATTGTTAAAATAGACAGAGAGGATGGAAGCTCTATTGAGGACATTCCCGGAGTACATGGTTATAGAAGGGGGATTCGTAGTATGTGTATTGAACACGATGAAAAACAAATGAATGTAGAAATTCCTATTGAATCCAAATGTTTTGGTTCAGCTCATGATGGGTTGTAGAATTTTATTCAAGTGGCGAGTAAATAATATTGTCTTTATTATAATTATTTTGAGTATCCATTTCCATTGTTACATCAGCTTGGTCTAATAAAATTAGTATTTCTTTAGGATTGGCCAGCGTATCATATTTATTTGGGTCTTTTATTTCAGAATTAGAAAATGTTATGCTGCCCACTTTCCATTCTGTAGTACTGTAAGTTGTAATGGCTGCTTTTTTATCCGGTCCGGCAGAAAATAAGGCAAATTTTCCATAGTTTTTACTGGTAGGAGGAAAAGGACGATAATAAACTGGTGTTCCCCATATATCTAATAAAGCATAAGTGTAAGGATGATATGTCTGAGTCCTATCGAGTGTTACATTAGGTATATTTAATAATGTTTTAACGTCAGCATCTGAGAGATCATACACATAATGCTCAGTTTTTGTTCCACATGAAGTTTTTTCACAATTCGAATGAATGCCTTTAAAAAGTGTCAGATCGCTATAATCTGTTCGATGCTGAGAGCATAGCCAGGTTAATCGAATGCAATGATTTTTAGGAGCATCCAGATAGGCTTTTGGGGCAATGTTTACGCCTTTTGTTTCCGCATATTGTGTCAGCCCCACGGGATTGATCAGCAGGCTTAAATCAGGGGGAAGTTCTCCCCAGTCCTGTTCAAAGAGCCGTATGGCCTCGGCAATTTTAGCCAGCTGGAATTGCTGTCTGGCGATTTTTGCTTTTTCGATACCGGAGGAGGAGTTGGCAACAAAGTAGCCGATCAGGATAAGAATGACAAAGGTGACAACAAGAAGTTCAAGTAGAGTGAAGGCTTTTTTCAGAAAGAGAGAACATTTTTTTTTCATAAAAAAACCCCGCCTTTTGGGGCGGGGTTAAACATCGTATAGGATGATTATTTTGCCTTTTTTGCTGTTTCCTTGAGATCGGAACCGCATTTGAAAGCGACTGTCTTGGATGCTTTGATTTTAATTTTTTCCCCGGTCTGAGGATTTCTGCCTGTTCTGGCAGCGCGAGTCTTTACATTGAAGGTTCCAAAACCGATGAGCTGAACAGTGCTGTCTTTTTTAAGACCGGTTTTGATTCCATCAATAACTGCATCCAGAGCTCTTTCTGCGGCTGCTTTGGAGGCAAAACCTGCTTCCTTGTCACCTAAAATAGCTTCGACAAGATCTGCTTTATTCATCCTTTTCTCCTTTTGGTTAGAGTTTTGTTTTAAACAATCGCCTCGGATATTAGATAAAATAAGGTATTGTGTCAACCCACTTGTTTTTAAAAATATGAATTTTTTTAAAATTTGTTTAATTTTATGTTTATAGACGGCAGAATCAGGTGTTTTTATTGTTGTTTTTAAATTAGAATAGATAATAATTAACTTTATCAGAAATAGATATTTGTGAATGAAGAAGAATTTATTTTTTTGCTGACATTTGTGAAAATTTTGTCGCCCTAAAAAATGCAGAATGATTCATGTTTTTTATTGAGACTTTCTTCTACTAAGGATAAAATCAAACAACCTTTAATGAAAGAGTCATAAATGAGCGATACCAATCAGGATGTTTTAAACGATCTGGTTTTAGAATCCAGAGAACATCTTTCCACCATAGAACCCGATCTTCTGACCCTTGAAAAGGAAGGCGCCCAGACCAACGCAGATTTGATCAACCGGGTATTCAGGGCCATACACAGCATCAAGGGCGGCTTTGCTTTTTTTGGTTTTGAAAATGTTACAAAAATCAGCCATGCCATGGAAACTCTTCTTTCCAAGATCCGTGCCGGACAGCTTACCATTACAACACCTATGATGGAGGCCCTGTTTTCCGGAATTGACAAATTAAGAGTGCTGATTGACGATCTTCAGCGTTCAGAAATGATTACCATTGAAAATGAGGTTATGTCCATCAATCTCTATTTGAATCCGGAACCTCTTGCCTTAAACAAAACAGAAAAGACGGACACTGTCTCTTCTGTCTCCTGCCCTGCTGCCCCGGTTTCTGAATTCAAGGATGAACATTATAAACCCACCCCCGAAGTATTAAAGGCTCTTTGCGATGCGGGAAAAAAGATTTATGAAATACATTTAAAAGGCAAGGACGACTTTATTTCAAAAAAGATTTCTCCGGCGCAGTTTGAGGAAATTCTGGCCCCCTTTGCGGACATTCTCTGGAAACCTGCCTTTTTTGACAAAAAAAAGAAAATCGCTCCTGGAAAAGACTATTTCTTTGTTGTGGCCTCTATTCTGGAAAAAGATCTGCTGGCAAACGCTTTTAATCTTTCAGAAGAAAAGATAAAACTGATTTATCAGAGGCCTGAGATACAGGCAACTATTCCTGAAAAGGAAAAGACTTCAATTAAGCAGGAGAATCATACAAAAGGTCAGGAGGGCCCCGATATGCCTGTCATTCAGGAAAATAAGGAATCTTCCACAGTGGATAAAATGTCTTCATCCCCGGGCTCTGTAACGGGCGCGGTTTCAATCCCCGCGACTCTGAACACCGCTTCAGACAGCCTGAGAGTGAGGGTTGCTCTTTTAAATAATCTGGTTAATCTTGCCGGAGAACTGGTTTTGAACCGTAATCAGCTTTTGCAGGCTTCGGATAACCGGATGACGGATCTTTTGAATAATAATAAAAATACACGGGAACTGGAAAACCATCTGTCCCGGATTTATGAACATATTCTGGAGACAAAAGCGATTCAGTCCAAGGAAACGATCAGGGATTTCCTAGAAGGTGAACTGGGGATCATCAAACAGAATATTGATGCCCAGATGAATATACGTCTTTCAGAAATTCCCAGAATAAACGGACTCATTCAAAGCATCAATAAGATTACCAGTGAAATTCAGGAAAACATCATGAATACGAGGCTTCAGCCCATTTCGAATGTTTTCAGCAAATTCCCGAGACTGGTCAGGGATCTGTCCAAAAGCATCAATAAAGATATCGAACTGGTTGTTTCGGGACAGGATGTGGAACTCGATAAATCGATCATTGAGCTGTTATCAGACCCTTTGACTCATCTTGTCCGTAATTCTGTTGACCATGGGGTTGAAGCGCCTGAAGTCCGTGAAAAATCGGGAAAAAAGAAACAGGGGGTGATTTTTTTAAATGCCTACCATGAAGGCGGGAAAGTCATTATCGAGGTGAAAGACGATGGCAGCGGCATTAATGAGGCGAAAGTGAAGGCTAAAGCGATTCAGACAGGTCTTGTTACAAAAGAAGACGCGGATAAAATGACAGAAAAGCAGATTCAGCATCTTATTTTTCACCCTGGCTTTTCAACCGCCACGGTAGTGACGAACATCTCAGGACGAGGTGTGGGAATGGATGTTGTTAAAAGTAACATTGAAAAACTGGGGGGAGTTATAGAGATTTATTCCTATCCCGGAAAAGGGACTCGTTTTCTTTTAAAACTGCCTTTAACCCTGGCTATTATTTCTTCTCTGATAGTCTCTACCGAAGGTAAAAAATTTGCAATTCCTCAGGTCGGCGTTGAGGAACTGGTCAGAATCAGAGCCCAGGAATTAACCCAGAAAATCGAGCGGGTTCAAAATGCGGAAGTGCTCCGGCTCAGGGAAAAATTACTGCCTCTCATCAGGCTTTCCGATGTTTTGGGCATGGGATCAAGCTATTTTGATCCTGAAAATGGAGAAAGAAAAGAAGACCGACGGAAAAGATGGTCTGAACGCAGAGGGAATAAAACTTTTGCTTCGGAAACGGGCGAAAGGAGAGCTCAGGACAAAGACAGGAGAAACAGTCAGAATAATGCGGTTAAGGTGGTTGTCTTAAAGGCCGGTAAAAGTAATTTCGGCCTGGTTGTGGAGGATGTCTTTGATAATGAAGAAATTGTCGTAAAACCCCTGTCGTCCTATTTAAAAACGACCAAATGTTATGCCGGTGCCGCGATCATGGGCGATGGAAAAGTGGCTATGATTTTAGACCCCATGGGGATTTCGCAATTTATGGATTTGAAGTTTGAGCATCTGGACAAACAGGCCGAAGAAGAAAAGCTTCAGGAAGCTGCTGAAGAAAATGAATATCTTGTTTTCGACCTGGGGGGATCTGAAAAAATTGCCATGGCGCTTAAAAAACTTTACCGTATTGAAAAAGTCAACGCAGCAGATCTGAAAACCATCGGAGAGCATCAGTATTTTATTCAAGGGGATGCCACCATCAAAGTTGTCCGGCTTGATCACCATATCCGTCTTCAGCCTTTTGTTCCTGATGGAAAGAATTCTTATCTTTTAATACCCAAAGGATTGAAAAATCAGGTTGGAATTCTGGTGAGTCATATTTTTGATACTCTAAAGACAACCCGAACCATTGATGTTTCCAATGTCAAATTGGAGGGGATAGCAGGGACTCTGATGGATGCAAAGGAATTATTGCTTGTTCTGGATCTGGATATGTTTTTTCAGTTAAGCGGAGAGGAAAGGGTTTAAGAAATGATAGAAATAGCCACTTTTTATCTTAATGGAAGTTTTTTCGGGATTCCCATGTCCTATGTCCGGGAAATCATAAGAAATATTGAATATACGCATGTGGAACTGACCGCTGAATATGTCACAGGACTTATGAATCTCCGCGGGCAGATTATCACTCTTCTTGATTTTGGGGTGAAATTCGGTTATCCTAAGCGTGAAATCACCAAACTCAGCCGCTGTATTGTTCTTAAAAAATTCAAAGCCCAGAGAGAAAATGAAGCCCTTTCAACAACAGGATCTGAAGAGATGATAGGACTGGTGGTGGACAAGGTGGGGGACATCATGGCTCTTGACGAGTCGAGGTTTGAATCTCCTCCTGCCAATATCGACGAACTGGACGGTTCTTTTCTGGATAAGGTGGTCACCCTGGATGACCAGCTTTTAATGCTCCTGAATCTTAAAAAAATTCTTTCTCAGGATAAAGAATGATTCATAAAAGTTTTATTAGTAAACCCTGACGTTATATTGGCAGGATCCATCCCAGGGGTCCATAAGGCTGATATTTTGTTATACTGATATTTTAAAAACTGTTTCATCTGAAAAATACAGATGAGGTTGAACTCCTTGGGGATGGAATTTTTATCAAATAGTTGCGATTTTCGGGCTTAAGAAATTGAGGAGTATAATAAAATGAGTGAAAAAGAAATACCTCCCCCGGATTTTGATTTTCCAACTGTGGAGAAAATATCAGCTATCCTGAAATTAAATCAGGAAGTCACGAAGGATATCCTGAACGAATTAATTGAGACGCTGCCAGGTTATTTTGATAAGCTTCATCAGCTGATAAGCGTTCAAAACAGGGAAGAGGTAAAAACAGTCTCGCATACGATCAAAGGTTCCTGCGGAAATATGAGAATTGAAGGCATAAGGAAACTGGCAGAAGAAATAGAAAAGATGAATCCTTTCACTTTTGAAGAAGCGCTTGTTAAATATGAAAAAATGAAAGATTGTTTTGAACAGTTAAAATTGTTTTATGGAAAACAATAAATGGCCGTTAAAGCTTTAATAGTAGACGATACCGTTACCTATAGAAAAATATTATCGGATATTCTTTCCGCGATGCCGGATATTGAAATTATCGGCACAGCCCCTAATGGTGTGATTGCCCTGAGAAAAATTGCGCTTCAGCCTGTGGATATCGTTCTTCTGGATTTGTTCATGCCTGAGATGGATGGTATTGAAACTTTAAAACATATCCGGAAGGATCATCCCAAAACAAAAGTAGTGATGGTAAGCAGCGGGAATCCCTCGGATGTTAAGGATACGGTTTCAGCACTTGAACTGGGGGCTGTTGATTTTATCCGGAAACCGTCCCAGACGGATCCGCAGGCCAATTTGATTTTTTTGAAAAATGAAATTTCGCGGGTTTTGCATATTTTTCCTTTAAGAAACGATAAAAAAATTCTGCCGGTAACAGTTTCTCAGCCGGTAAAACCTGCCCCCCCTTTTTTAAAGACGCTGCCCCCCGTGCATGTAGATGTTTTGGCTGTGGGCATTTCAACCGGCGGACCGGAAGCCCTTCACAAGTTCATCCCTTTTCTACCGGAATCCCTTTCTGTTCCTGTCCTCCTTGTGCAGCATATGCCTCCTGTTTTTACAAATTCTCTGGCGGAAAGTCTGGCCAGGAAGTCAAAAGTGAAAGTGGTCGAGGCAAAAGAGGGCGAGCCTGTTGTGAAAGGTACGGTTTACATCGCTCCGGGAGGCAGACATATGACTGTAATGACTAAGGATTTAAAGAATGTGATCGCCCTGAATGACGGGCCCCCGGAAAACAGTTGCAGACCTTCCGTCGATGTTTTATTCCGATCCGTGGCTTCTGTGTACAAGCAGGGATCTGTCTTATCCCTTATCATGACCGGTATGGGTTCTGACGGGCTTAACGGCGTTCGTGCTTTAAAAAGAAAAAACTGCTTCAGTATAACCCAGTCGGAATCAACCTGTGTTGTTTATGGAATGCCCAGAGCTGTGGATGAGGCGGGTTTATCTGATTTATCTGTTCCCTTGCCTGAACTTGCAGAACAGGTTTCGAAATTGATCCATTAACAGGAGATTACGCTTATGCAGATTTTGTGTGTGGATGATGACATCATTTCTATCAAAATTTATGAAAATGTCCTATTGCAGAATGGTTTTCAGAAAAATGAAATCTCGCTGGCAAAAAATGCAGATGAAGCTTTGAATCTTATTCATACCTATCATTTTGATATTCTTATTACGGATCTCATCATGCCCGATATGTCGGGACTCGAGCTTTTAAAGGAAACCAAGCTTCATTCTCCGGAAACTGAGGTTATTGTCGCTACGGGTTTTGCTTCAATTGAATCCGCTATAACGGCGATGAAGCTGGGTGCGAGGGATTATATCACCAAACCCATAGATACTTCGATGATGATGGAAAAGGTCAGAAATGTCTGTGATTTTGTGAATCAGAAGAAAGAGGCCGAGGATTACCGCTATGCCATGGAAATGGTGGAAAGCAGCGCCAGTCATGATTTGTCAGCCCTGGAAATAAAGCTCTACCTGTATATGCAGACAGTGGAAGGAATCCAGGATATTCTTAACTCCAAAGGTTCAGCGGAAGAAAAAATCGAGCATTTGAAGAAATTGATTGAGAAAGTCAACGAGGATGTAAAGAAAAGCAATGCTTAATCCTAAAGAACTTTCACTCTGGCGTGATTTTATTGTGGAACAATGCGGGATCTGCTTTGATGAAAACAAAGCCTATCTTCTTGAAAACAAGCTTTACGGCCTTCTGGTTGAAACAGGCAGCAGGGATTTTTTTGACTTTTATCAGAAAGTGATCCAGCAGAACAACCCGGCAATGAAACAGCGAATAGTGGAATCGCTCACTATTCATGAAACGCTCTGGTTCAGAGATATGAAGCCCTTTGTGATTCTTGAAAAAATCCTGTTCCCACAGCTTCTGGATTCCGTTTTTTATGCCAAAAAACAAAAAATACGGATCTGGTCTTCCGCCTGTTCCACAGGACAGGAACCTTATTCCATTGCTATCCTGGCCAATCTTTTCTGCCAGGCTAAAAATTTGAATCCGTCCGATGTTTTTGAAATTACAGCGACTGATATTTCGAACAAGGCGTTGGCTTCAGCTAAGGATGCCCAGTATAATTATCTTTCGATCAGCCGGGGGCTGTCTGAAGAAAAGAAAAACAGGTTTTTTGTTTCCGACGGAAAAAACTGGAAAATCAAGGACGCGATTCAGAATCTGGTACAGTTCAGACAGTTCAATCTTAAGGATTCCTTCGGCTGGCTTGGGCATCAGGATATTGTTTTTTGCCGGAATGTCTGTATTTACTTCAATGACAGCCTGAAAAAACAGATCCTTCAGAATATCCATTCTGTTTTGAATCCCTCAGGTTTTTTATTCCTTGGGGCTACAGAATCCCTTTTGGGATACACGTCCTTGTTTCAGGTGCTGGTCAGTGATGGCGCTTTGTATTATACGGTTAAAAAATAATTTCCGGACGGTTTTCGCAGTCAGAGGAAAAAGGCATGGAAATACTTTTTATCCTAAAAAAAACGCTTATGCCATAAGGCCAGATTCATCAATGCCCATAAAATATGATTATGGTTATGTTTTTTATTCAAATGTTCCCGGATCAGTCTTTTTAAATAGTCCTGATTGATGAACTCCTGAATAACAGGCGAGCCCGATAAAAGGGAAACCATGAAATCCTTCAGATCTTCCCTGAGCCAGTTTTTGACCGGAAGACTATATCCCTGTTTGCCTCTCTGAATGATGTTTTCAGGCAGAAAATGATATTTTGAAAGCATTTTTCTGAGGATGTATTTGGTGGTGAATCCTTTTAATTTGAGTGTATGGGGGATCGTTCCGCAGAATTCTACAAATTCATAGTCAAGAAAGGGGACTCGCACTTCCAAGGATGTGGCCATGCTCATCTTATCCACTTTCATTAAAACGCTGTCGACCATGGTCAGGTTGATATCGGCAAAAATATCCTGATCCACCGGATCTTTCGATTCACAGAGGCGTTTAATGGCATAAACCGGGTCAAAAGGGGTGAACTGGATTTTGGAAGCGGCCTGGGGAATGAAAAGGCTTTTTTCAAATTCAGCCTGCATAAAATACTGCCATCTCAGGGCCCCCACGGGATCCGGATGCATGGAGCCTTCAATAAATCGTTTCAGCATGTTGATGGCGCCTTTTTTCTGAGGCTGGTCAGGAAGCCTCATGATAAGGGGATTCAGGGCCATGTTACGGATAAAGGAGGGGACAAGCTCATAATAGCGGTTTAACCTTGCGGCTTTGAAACGATCATATCCTAAAAGAACCTCGTCTCCGCCTTCGCCGCTTAAACAGACTTTGACCTGTTCACGGGCTTTGCAGGAGATCAGATAAAAGGGAAGAGTGGAAAGGTCTGTCATGGGCTCATCCAGATGATAAAGACTTTTTTCAATATCGTCGGGGCTTACCGGATCAATCATTAAAACATTATGCTCGGTTTTATAGTAATCCGAAACCTGTTTGGCATAGGGAAGTTCTGAAAAGGACTGATCCCGGTAGCCGATGGAAAAGGATTTGAGAGTCTGGGGGTAAAGTTTTTTGGCAAATCCGGTGACTGTCGAAGAGTCCAGACCTCCGGATAAGAAGACCCCGACAGGAACATCACTTAAAAGTCGTTTACGGACAGCCTCTTCGGTCGCCTGGTAGAGCCTGTCCGCGATTTCTTCCTCATCGGAGGCTCTGGGTTTGAATTTAAGCTCCCAGTATTTATGAATGGAAAGGTTGTTTTCTGAAAAAATTGCATAATGCCCCTGCCTGAGCTTGCTGATATGATTAAACATGGTGTTGGGCGCAGGAACAAATTCATAGCCCAGATAATAGTAAAGGGACTGAAGATTCACTTCTTTTTTGACAACATCCGATTCAAGGATGCATTTGATTTCAGAGCCGAAGAGGAATTTACCATCCTTGAAATAATAATAGAGAGGTTTGATTCCGAGACGGTCTCTGGCCAGAAAGAGTTCCTTTTTCAGATTGTCCCAGATGGCGATTCCGAACATGCCGTTAAAACGTTTAAGGCATTCAGGACCCCATTCAATGAAGGCGTAAAGAACGGTTTCTGTATCGGTTTTACTTTTGAACGTATACCCCTTCTTAAGCAGTTCATCATGGATGGAGAGAAAATTATAAATTTCTCCGTTGTAAACTATCCAGTATCTTTTATCCTCGGAATGCATGGGCTGGTTGCCGTTGGGGGATAGGTCGATGATGCTTAAACGCGCATTTCCGATCGACATGTCTTCAAATGTTTGAAATCCCTGGGCATCAGGTCCTCGATGGTGAATTTTCTGAACCATCCGGCTGACCAGGGAATCGTCTTTCCAGTTAAAACCACATATGCCACACATAGTAATCCTTTCAGCAATTTTTTTAAGGGCTGCGCCGGTCTCTTATCACTTTTGCAGGGATCCCGACAGCCACTGAGTATTCAGGAAGGGACCGGGTGACAACCGCCCCTGTACCGATCACCGAGTGGTCTCCAATGGTGACTCCATCCTGAACTTTTACGTCTGCACCAAACCAGCAGTTGGCGCCGATTTCAATTCCTTTGGAGAGAGAATCCTGTTCGTAAACGGTTTTATCCAGTTCAGAAGCACTGTGATCTCCTCCGATAAAATAACAGTAAGCCGCAACAAGGCAGTTTTCCTTAAGTCTTACTGTGCTCCCGGAAAAAATATAGCTGTTAAAGCCGATATTGACATGTTTTTCAAGGATAATATTCCCGTTTTTGGAGCTTAAAATGGTATTCCTGCCTATAAATACATGGTCGCCGATCAGGATGCCCTGATTGGTATCCCCCTTGGCATCGAGAAGACAGTTGTCATCGATAATGGCATTGTCGCAGATTTCAATTTTATTCGGATGTCTCAAATTAATATTAGAACCGAAGACCACGCCTTTTCCGCATTTTTTTAAAAGCAGGGGGAAGAGCTTGCCTCGCAGAAATAAACCGAGAGCACCGGGAACCCATGAAGAACAGAGCATGATGAATTCATATTTGAATAAAGGCCAGAACCCTTTTTGTCCAATCACGAGATCACAGTATTTTTGAATTTTTGAGGAGGATTTTCCTTCCATTTCCATACGGACTCTATAACTGATTTCTTTCATGTAGCCGTCTTGAAAATGTTAAAATTCGTATTTTATGCCTACAGAGGCCGTATAATGACTGAGGTCAAATTCGTTATAACGGACATCCACGGGATTGCCGTAAAAGGCCATGGTGTAAGTGTTGTCCACCGTGACCTCGGTATACCGGAAATTGAAATCCGCATGAAGATGCTCGATCAGTTCAACCACACATCCCAGATTAACAAGCCATCCCCAGGCTTTGTCCAGCTCAAAGGTTCGTGTAAAGCCGCCGTTGGGCCAGGAAGGGGAGCCGTTTGCCCTCCAGTAAGCGTATTCCCTGTCAGCGGGTCTCCAGTCGCCGTTTTCATCCGGGCTGAAGCCGTAATGCCACCAGCCTTTACTGACGGAAGTGTCATTGAAATAAACCGCGCCGACTCCCCCATAGGGCGTAAAGCGGGAATCATTGGAATAAGAGGCGTTTAAGCAGAGCAGGGGGCCGGATAATTCCAGTGTCCCATCATTCTGACTGTAATTATAAGTCGTGATCGTTCCCATGGCAATGCGAGTCCATGAGGCTTCAAGAAAAAAATCCATATTCCAGAGGCGGGTAAGGGTTACATCCAGGAACAAGCGTGTAGGATCATAGTTCTGTCTGGCATCCAGTTTATCAATGGAACCGATAAAATCATCTTTTTCAGTTTTCAGCCTGAAATATTCCATCCGGGTTCCTATGGACACTTTATCGCCCAGAATATGGGTTGTCCTTTCCCCGAATTCTTTGAATCTGCCTTTAAACCAGGGGACCTGAGCAGATGGGGAAGAAACTGTTGAGGCTTCTGAGGAAAGTCCCGGATTTAAAGTTCCCGCTCCTTCTGAGAGTGAATCTTCGGAAAAGACAGGCAGTATCAGAACGAGAAAAATCAGAAAGAAAGAAATAAGAGTCTGCATTTCGATTCTCCTGGATAATTATTATTTAAGATACCCGTTTGAAAGATACCACTCCCCTGTTTTTTTCAGCCCATCACGAATACCGACCCTTGGGTTGTAGCCCAGTTCTTTTTTTGCTTTGGCAATACTGAATCCCCTGTTCTGCTTAAACCATTCCACGCGTCTGCGGAAAAGGGGTGGTGGTATTTTAAGGGGGACACAGACCATTTCAACGAGAGAGGCCAGAAGATACAGAGGCCAGAAGGGAAAATGAATGATTTTAACATTAATTCCCATGCTTTCCCCGATCATTTTTACAAGGTCTTTGATGGGGTAATATTCATTGTCCCCGATCAGATAAGGTTCTGCATTTGTTTTATCGGAATCAAAGGCCAGCCAGAAGCTGTCCACAAGATTATCAATATACAAAGGATGATAAAAGGCTTTTCCGTTTCCAAACATCAGGAAGCGGCCTTTTCTGGCAAATTTGAAAAGATGAAAGAAACGTTCAGGATCTCCGGGTCCGTAAATAGCCATGGGACGGATGATAACGGATTTGAGCCCTTTAGCTGCAAATTCGGTGACTACTTTTTCGCCTTCCCATTTGGTGAATTGATAATAATCCTCACAGGCAATAGGGGATTTTTCATCTCCGGGAATGATTTTAACATCTCCGTGAACCCCCTGTGTGGAGCAGTAGACAAATTTTTTCAGGGTTGAAATTTTGAGGGCCTCTTCGCATAAGAGCCGCGTTCCTTCCACATTCACATCCCAGTATACTTTTTGCGGGACATTGATTTTTCGGAAAGCGGCTGCAAGATGGAAAACTCCGTCGACCTGCGCGAGACATTTTTTTACAGTTTCCCTGTCTGTGACAGAGCCTAAGACTATTTCAACACCTTTTTTTGAAAATTCGTCATAATAAAGTCCTTTTTGAGTGTCCAGGCTGACAACGGAATGCCCTTTTTCAATTAAAAAACGGACAAGTGCCGAACCTGTAAATCCTAAACCGCCGGTAACTAAAAATTTCATGAAGTGACCCTTTAACTATAAACATCATTATTATGATTGGTTATGGAAAAATGTGAATAACAATAAAAGATTTTCATAATACAAGATTAATATCATTTATAAAGCTTTTTTTTCTTAGCGGGTATTTTTACACTCAAAATGAGTAAGAACAGGGGCATGGATTTTTTTGCCGATTAAAAGACTGATTTTTTCATTACTGGTTTTTTCCAGAGCGGTCCGGGGTAAGGCGCCGACAACTCCTGCTCCGGCAAAAGAGCTGCAGGATTGCCCCCTGGTAAGATTTGAAAATCCGCAGCGCTCAATAGCCTTTAAAACGGCTTCATCTGCAGAACTGAAATCATTTCTGACGGATAAGAGAACGATCGTTCCTTTTTTCAGGCTGTTGAAGAAAAGCATACAGCGTTTGTTTTCCTTCAGGCTGAAAAGAGGATCAAAACTATCCTGAGTTGTTACATTTGTTTTATCATCCAGAAGAACGACATTCAGCCCTCTTCTGTTCAGGGAATACTCCACATTATTAATCAGAATGGAGGATTCGTCCCCCTGATCCCTGCCTTTGCTTATGAGCTCAATATTTGCCGGAACATAAGTTCCTGTTTTTCCGATGAAAAATTCCGGCCGGGATGAAAAATCCAGAGGATTCAGTTTGTAATAATAATTGATTATTAATTTATTCGGGATTGTTTTCCATCCTTTGGTTTTAAAATAAAGAGGGAGGGTTTGTTCTCCTCCTGCCGGAGAAAGCGGAAGAACCATGAGATCTTTATCAAAGAGATTAAGGTGAAGAAAAAAACAGGCAATATCGGGATCTGTGGGAACATCCAGAGTCAGGGTTACAAAAGGGTTCTTCTGGATATACGAGGAGGAAAAGACTTTGCTTTCCGGGAGTTCTTTTGGCCGTTCAGCGAACTCAAACAGAAGTTCCTGATCAAAAGTTTTTAAAGGTTTTAAGAATTGGGGAGGATTTTTGTAAACAAAGGACCATTTTTTCTGCATTTCATGAGAAAGTTTTTGAAGATGAACCAGAAGATAACGCAGCGGGTAGACTCTGGAATAGTTCATCCTGTTTTTCTTATAATCAGAAAGCGGAGGGGTGGGGGAGGTTGGAAAAAGACGCTGATAAAGATCCGCGACAACATCACGGCAGATGACGGAAGGAAATCCGGACCATCCGTTGAGCAAAAAAAGGGAATGATAATGCGTAAAAAACATGGCTTCAGTTTCAAACCCCGGGTTATTTGAGGGGGCCTCAAGCAGAGCATATTCCCTCTTGATTTTTTTCAGATACTGATAGCAGGCCGGGGGTTCAAGATAATGAGCTTTATTTTCAAACTGAAAGGGTTCATAGATATATTCAAGCCCGCAGATCACAAAACACAGGCTTAGAAAAAGATTGGCAATCCATTTCCTTCTGCTGAATACCACCCGGGTCAGGGAAACAAAAATGGACGCAAATACAATGGAGGTGAAGATGACAATAATGGCGTACCGGCTTAAGACCTGGGCAGCCTCTAGAGGAAAAAGCAGGTCATAAATATAATAGATAAAGCCGTGTCCGAGATTTTGGCCCATCCAGCGGATTTCCGGTCCCAGGGAAATAATGAAAAAGATAAAAGCGATAAATCCGAGTATCAGCGAGAAGCGGCGGACATTAATCCGCGGCGTATAATCCGCGGATCCGGCCGGGTAACGTTCATTGAGCACGATTTTCAGCAGCCATAAAAGGAAGAGGATTTCCACGGGTTGGGTAATTTCTTCAAGGGCGAGGTGGATAAATGAGAGACCTTTCATGGATTTAAAATAATAAAATCCTGCAATGGAAAAAGCACACAGAAGAATTCCCAGGGTAAGGGTTCTTTGAACGATCTGAAGCCAGAGAGCCCGGTTCCTTTTTTTACGGGTTAGAAAGAGGAGAAGGATGTACATGAATCCAAGCCCATAGACGGCATAACCCGGGGTGATGAGATTTTCGCTGAGAGGTTCAAAATAAGGTTTGTGAATCAGACTTTTTGAGTGGGAATGAAGGCCTTCATAAATGGATAAGTAGGAAGAGATATCTGCGGAAAACTGTTCGCTGGCTTTAATAGTGCTTTCAAAACGAGCTTCCCCGGCGTTTTCCAGATAAGGAGTGGCATAAGGAAGGAGAATGTGATAGGTGGCGGCTCCCACAATGAGAACGAAAAGTATTTCTTTCAGCCTGGGACGGTAAAGTTTCATGATAAAGCAGAGGATAAAAAAAAGCAGGCTGCAGATTCCGATAATAAGGGTATAGTACCAGGAACTCAGGGCCTGAAGAATAAGAGCCAGAGAATAGAACAGAATATAGATTAACTTCCGTGTTTTAAAAAAGTTCAGCATGAAGGCAAAACTCAGAGGAATACCGAACAGAAGCTGCATGTTGTATTCCATATAGTAACTTGTCCGATAAGGACAGAGAATCCAGGCAAAAGCTCCGAAGAAAGCCGCACTTTTACTGTTTGTCAGGCCTTTCAGAAAGTAATACATGCACAGCCCGGAAAAGATCCATAAAAGGATGAAGGCTGCATTGAAACTGAAAATGATGTTATGTGTTACCAGATAAAAGGGAATAAAAACCATGGCCGGGAAAAGGTAATAATCATTCCAGCAAAGGGAATTGCCGTAGGGATATAAAAATTTAGCATTCGTATCCGGAAGAAGATGTCCTGAAAGAATGGATTTTGCCGAGTAGAGCGTTGAAGTCAGATGAAGCGAAGGGTTAGGATGGTTCGGCAGATGATCCCATATCTTTAAAGGAAGAGGGTAAAGATAGATCAGAAGCAGAACCATCAGCAGGAAGCAAAGCAGAATATAATCTTTCACATGGTTATATAGGTTTTTCATATGAATTCAGAGGCTAAATGAGAAAGTTCTGCATGAATCTTGGTGAAAAGAGTATGAAAATTGAATTTTATTTTTAAAAGGATTTATCATATTTTTGCTTGCGTTTATAGGTTTGCATCGATATATATGCCTACTCAAAATAACTTGAAAATGTTAGTAAAAATTGTTTCATTCCACAAGTTTTATCCTAACATGCGGTAAATTAAGATGAAGGGGTGTTATGTTTTTCGGCCTTTTAACGCTTTCCATGGCAACACTTTTGTTTGAACTTTCTCTGACAAAGCTTTTTTCGGTTATTATTTTTTCAAACTATGCCTTTATGATTATATCCACAGCGCTTTTCGGTTTCGGCTTAAGCGGTGTATGCTCTTCTCTTTTTTCAGGAACAATGAAACGATTTGCAACACCCGGAGGATTGATCGGATACTGCCTTGCATTCGGCGCAACAGCCCTTGGGGCTTTTTTTGTAATCAATGAGGTGCCGCTTCAGCTTGCTGAAATTCATAAGCCATTGCAAATGATTTATCTGGCTATTTATTATCTTGCCCTGATTGTCCCCTTTTTCTTTTCAGGAATGGCGATTGTCACGGTATTTTTTCTTTACACCCGTCGTATCAGCACGCTTTATTTTTTTGACCTTGTCGGTGCTGCCCTTGGATGTCTTCTGATTATACCTGTATACAGATTCTGGGGCGGTGCTCAGGTATTTTTTTGGATTTTGATTTTATCTGCCTTTGCTGCCCTGTTTTTTAATGAGTTTCAAAATAAAAAAAGAACCCTTGTCCTGAGTCTCTTTTTGTTAATCCTGGCCTTTATTCTTCCTTCTTTCAGATATATCCCCGTCAGGGTTCATGATTTTAAACGAAGCTATAAACAGGATCAGATATGCGGCAACATAGAATATTCCAGATGGTCGGCCTTATCTAAAATCGATATTGCCATGGCTCCGGAGCCCGGATGGAAAAGGCTGTGGATTGACGGGGGCACCAATGAATCTGCACTGGTTGAATTTGATGGAAAGTATGGAGGCTACCGGGTGAATCAGCTAAACCAGCTCACAATTGCCATCCCCCATCTTTTCAAGAAAAATGCCGATGTGGCCATTATCGGTTCTTCAGGCGGAAGAGAAGTACTTGTGGCCCTGAACAACAATCCTTTAAGCGTGGATGCCATAGAAATGGATCCTACGATTTGTGAGATCGTCAGCAAAACCTATGGAGAATATATAGGGAATATTTTTAAAGATCCGAGACTTCAGCTTAACTGCGATGAAGGGCGAAGCTTTATTAAAAGAAGCAACAAGAAATATGATATCATTCAGCAGGTTAATAATTTTACACCTATTGCCATGGCCTCGGGTGCTATTAATGTTTCCGAATCTTATCTTTTAACCCTGGAGGCATTTGAGGATTACTGGCAGCATCTGAAATCCGATGGAATTCTGGCTTTAAACCGGCATAATACCTTTAAGATAGCCATGATGGCGCAGGAATTTCTGGAGAAAAAAGGACTCAACCCTTCACGGCATATGATCGTGATTGAGGGGGAAGATCGTTTGAATAATGGTTTTTATCTGAAAAAATCCCCTTTCACTGATTCAGAAATTCAAACCTTTGAATCTCTGGCAAAGGAAAGAAACGTCACAGTTCTCTATTCCGCTTTAACTGAGAATGAAATGAACTGGTATGTCCGTTTGTTAAAGAAAGGCGGGAAAAATTATTTCAAGGGATTAAAAGGGCTTAACCTGGATACTCCGACGGATAACTGCCCTTTTTTTGAACATATTGAAGGATTGGGGAAGATTGATTTAAAGGATGCATCGACTCCCGAAGATGTACGCTGGATTCATAATGTAAAGAAACTCGGGAACACGATATCTGCAGCGGATTTGACCTTTGTTGTTTTGCTGATTGAAGCGACTTTGTTTTCCTTATTGTTTATTTTTATTCCGCTTTTAAGTCAGAAAAAACAGGGGGCGCCTTCGCCTCACCGCTATGCCTTTCTAGGGTTCTTTTTTTCCATAGGACTTGGCTTTATACTCATAGAGATCTGTCTGATTCAGAAATTTGTTCTCTTTTTGGGAGTGCCTATTTATTCAATATCTGCGGTCATTTTCTCACTCCTGTTATGGAGTGCAATGGGCAGTTTTTTAACCAATCTGTTTAAAGATAAGAATCGTTTACCTGCGATTGTATGGACTTGTTCCCTGGTTTTATTAATTGAAATTGTGTGCATGGTCTTATTTTTAAATCCTGTTTTGAGTTTTTGTTTAACCCATACCCTTGGGGTCAGGTTTTTGATTACCTTTGCTTTAATTGCGCCTTTAGGAATAGTCATGGGTATGTTTTTCCCCATCGGCATCAAGCTTGTCGATGAAAAGGCAAGGGATCTGATTCCCTGGATGTGGGGGATTAACGCTTATGCTACAGTCATCGGCTCTGTGCTGAGCGTATTACTGGCGATCAAGGGCGGTTTTTCCTTTGTGTTGATTCTGTCTGCATTGATCTATGTCCTGGGTGCGTCGGGAATGCTGAGAGTTATGAAGGAAGGACAAAAAACTCATGTTTAAACGTTTTTTCTTTTATCTTTTTTTAGGGGTTCTTATGGGCGCTGCTTATTGGGCTTCCAGCCGGTTTTTATTTCCTGAAAAAAAATCTTCCCTGGTTCAGATCAGAGAACTGGAAAGGAAAAATGAGGAGTTATGGGTTCTGGAGGAAGGGATAGAAGCGGTTAAGGGCAGTAAGAAATACAGCATTATCGGCGGAGGAAAGTTAAAGCCTTCTGAAGGATGGACTGAAGACAGCGCATCACCGGATATTATTTTTCTGCATGGTACGGATTACAGGGCTTTAAAAAAGTTTATTCTGGAAGACTTCATAAAAACAGCAGAAACCAAACAGGTTATTATTACTGCTCTGGCTATGAAACGAATATTGCTTGAGGAAAATGAAGATCTTTTTTCAGTTTATTTTGACGCCTTTAAAAAGAGCGGAGATATTTTTGGAACTGAAGGAACGGCTTTTTACTATCTGAATGAACTGGAACTTTCCATAAAGGAGAATCTTTCAGGCGGAATCATTTGCTTTCCTGAAGGGTTTTATTTTTCAAAGGTTAAAAATTATGGGCTGGCTCATCTGATCCAGAATAACTTTTCCCTGCAGGGATTTGAAAATCCCATCAAATTTCTTGAAGTAGTGCATTTCCCTAAGCCCAAAGGTTTTAACGGGTCTTTTCAGGAACTTGTCGAGCAGGCAGGCCAGGAGTACAGAAATAAATATCTTTCACGCATGATTCTGGTGGATTATCAGGCGGGGCGTCTGATTCCCAGAGATGTTCTGCCGTTTATTGAGCCCAAAAAAACGGACAAAGCGTTGCCTTTATTCAAAATAATCCGCTTGTCTTCGAATGTTTATTTTTCAGGCTTAAAAACAGCATAACGTTTTACTTTTAATCACGTTAAGTGGTCTAGACCTCCGGTTTTTTAGAAGCACCAAAAATTTGCCTGCCTCCCTTTACAGCTTATCATGGATATGGTATATGGTTGTAACTAGTTTAGTTTAACCCATTATGAGGTGTGCGGAATGAAAACCTTTATTCATATTTTTACGGTTATTTTACAGATTTTTTATTCTCTTAACTGCTTTGCCTTGAATGGGTTTGATGCTTCCAGGAAGCGGGATGCACAATGTTTGGCGCCACGAACTGTTTTCCCTTCAATCACTATTATCGGAGCTTCCAAAGATGCCAAGTCGGATGCTGTTGGGGCTAAGAAAGCAAAAGCAGATAAATCTCTTGATGAAGACTCTCTTGAGGAAGCAAGAGAAGGTTTAGAAAGATTGAGATCACGATTAATTCAATATAATGAATCACTTGCATCAAAAAACAAGGCAGCCATCAACGCGGCTTTGAATAAGTATCGGAATGCTTTTTATTTTTTAGCTAATTATTATCAGAATCTTTCATTTGAACATTCAAGGGACAAGGAATTAAAGGCAATTATCGATCAATTTGAGAAATTTCGATCTTCAACTCAAAGTTTGCTTTATCAAAGGCTTGAAAAGGGGAAGCCCCTGCTTACTAAATCCGGAGACATATATACCATTCCCGGAAGAGAAAAATATGGCAATACAGTCAGCACTCTTTACAGGGGATATAATCTGGATGGGCTTTGCGGAATGTTTAATTTAGGGACAAAGGGAAATGACGCTTCAAAATTCGAAAATGTGTCCAGCTTTCTCTTTGAACAGGGCTGGAGTTCTGCCGGTGTCGCCCTTGGAAATCCTAATTTTGATTTAATGACTCATCTGGGTGGAGCAGCCGGAGCTCAATCGGGATTCCTTTCAACTTCTTCTGACAGGAATAAAGCCAAACAATTCGCGACCGCAAAAGAAAATTCCAATCAAAAATTTTATGGTGTAGTAGTGGAAATAGATCCTGCATATGTTGAAGCTGTATTTGCCCGCCATCATTTTGATTCCCGGAGAAAGGAAATTCAGTCAACTGATCCGAACTGGTGGGCTGCGTATGCTGAAAATGGGCCGGCCTCTTATCGAAATGAATCAGAAATATCTGTAGCAAGAGAAATTCCCGCAGAGGCTATCATTTGCTGCAGACTGGTCGATGAAACGGGTGTATATGTTCAAACAGTAAACAATCCCAATTATAAAGGTAATCAGAAGGCAGAAGCAGCCTCAAAAGATATTGGCAAGCTTTATGACAGTGTTGAAATAGATCCGGAAAAATCAAGGCCGGCAACGGATAAAGATAAGGAAATTGTGAACAAATGGGTTGAGGGGATGAAATCCAAAGTCAAAGAAATCTCCTCTTTGTATAAGGATTATCCCAATGTGGATATCAACAAGACTCTGGCCTGGTTAAATACAGCCCTTTCACTTAAAGGTGTAAACATTACCATAACCAAGATTAACGGTGGTGAGGCGAAGTTTGAAGTAAAAGATAATAAATTAAACATCTTTCTGGATCCGAAAAAAGCCAAGGAGTCCACTCTTTTTCATGAAATGTTTGAAGCCGCTTTCAGTCTTGCCAATCCAGGTATGCAGGAATTGGCCCACAGTTTTACCTTCATGACTGAAACCGCACTGTATAATGAGAGTATGATCCGTAAATTGTCTAATTATGATGATTTAAAACTTTCTGAACTTATAGATAACACAGACGCGGAAATCAACGCGATCAAGGAGGCGATTGATTCAGCTGAGAATGATACCCTTAAATCACTTTTGCATAAGAAAATTGAACAGGCAAACAGGATCAAAGAGGAATCGAGAAAAATTCTTCTTTCCAGATTAGCATCACCTGCAGAAGGGGAGGATAATTACACCCTTGCGGAATTATTGGAAAACTCAACGGATCAGGGCATCAGAAATGCTGTCAAGAATATACTGGTGAACCGATTAGCTTTCCTTCAGGATGGGTACCTCAGTGAAAAGTCAAAAGGCGGGAGAACTATAGTCAGAAATTATGATTTAAACCAGGAATCAGATGTTCGTTTATTTGCCCAGTTTTTTAAAGATATGGAAAGTCAGACGGATTATTTAACCCGAAATAATGATTATAATGGGATGTTCAATATGAATATGGGCGATGGGAAAACCCATCTGCTTAGCGGAATTGCTCTTTCCAGTTTTGATATTCAGGCTCTTATGAGAAATGAAAACGGATGGGTTATTGAAAAAGGTGATGTTTCACAGGTTTCAAGCAGTGAGAAAATCGTCAACGAGAATCCACGTATCAGACTGGTGAGTGAAAATGGTCTTACCCGCCTGAGATTTATTTTGTCGGATCAGAATTTTGATCTTGAAAAGATAAAGAAATCAGAACAAAAGAAAGAAGAAACAGAAGCGAATACCCCCGAAGAAGCCACCAAGTCGGGCCCTGCTTTTGAAGATTTTATAAGGCTTTTAAAAACGAAGTCCATTGTTTTCAGTACAGACGGCAAAGGGGTAATTTCCAGATTAAATCCGAAGTTGAATACAAATGAGATGGAAACTTATTCAATGGTGGGTTATCAGTTAAATTTGGATACCTTTTTTTCCGGAGTTACATCTCTTGCGTCTCTTCAGTCTATCATTAATCAGAAATTAAAAGGGATGGAGGATGAAAAATCCGGACCGGTACGGCGAGCCATACAGAATACAATCCTTGAAACCTGGGCGCAGATTCAAAAGTCTTATTCCGGACCTTCAGGTGCGTCTAAAACAATCGGGTCGGATATTTCCTCTTTAATGACCGATACTCCGGAAGGAATTTATTTTGATAAACAGCTTGAAGATTTCACTGCGGCAGAAAAAGCCAAATTAGAACAATTTCAGAAAAATATTATTTCCAGGACTCCTGCTATCAGGGAAGCCCTTAAAAAATTGAATTTGGATCCTTCCCTGGCAGATTTAATTGGCAAAGCTTTTGATATGAACGATCCGACAATACGCTTAGGTATTCAGAAAGCCAAAAACGGTATTCAGGGAGCAGAGGCTATTTATTTTAACGGCATGAATGCAAATGGGAATAAAACCCTTCTGATGGTGCTGGATGCCGGATTTGATGAATCAACTATTTTTCATGAATTGATCGAGTCCATTCTTGAAGATTCTTTAGCGGATAAGGCTCATGGTTACACCTTTATTCTTGAATCAGAAGTGTATAAAGACAGCATGGAAAGAAAACTTGATAATTATGACGCTCAGCAGTTAAGGAATATTGTTTTAAACACAAACTCTGAATTGGAAAGACTGGACAGTTTAAAAGATGTTACAACAGAATTAAAGGAGTTGAAAAAGCAGAATGCTTTAAGAATTCAATCTTTAGCGATGAGTAAGCTTTCAAAAATGTCTGAATTCAGTCCCGAAAAGGTTTCAGAAAGAATCAATAAATTGCAGGATGAGAAAAACATAGGGATGACGGCCCTTATCCGTCAGTTCAAAATCGACAATACCATGGATACACTGAAAACTCGTTTAATGCTTACTCAGTTTCTGGATACCATAGAAAATTCTTCTAAAATAAATAAAAAGGATTATACCGGGGTTTTAAAGTATCAGCTTTCTCTGGATAAAGAAAAATTACCCGTCTCCGTTAATGGAATCGGTTTAAACCGTGAGGATATATTAACCATCATGAGAAATCCTACTTTCGTTTCTTTTCTTGAAGGTGATATTTCCAAGTACACAGGCTATGACATGGTCAACGGAAATCCCCATATCTGGCATAAGGATGGAAAACTCTTTTTTGTATTGAGTGATCAAAGCTATACGATGACAGAAATCGAAAGGACACGTAATTTAGAATCCAGTCTTGAAAATGAAATGAAGACGAATGAGGTTGAAAAGGCAACCAACGGCGCTGCCTTTGCCGACTTCCTCAAGATTTTGAAATCCAAATCCATAAATCTTTACAGACAGGGCAATGGTTATATTTTTCATGTGAATGAACGTAAAAATACAGCACAGAAGCAACAGTATGATTTGATTGATGCAGGGCTTGATTTTACGGATATCAGCGATAATGTTTCCTTTAATACCCTCAAGGAATTGTTAAGCAGAAAAATCAATACCATATCCGATGCCAATAAGAGAAAACTGATGGAAGCCGGTTTACAGAAATTAGTTTTAGATACCTGGGCTACTGTTCAAAAGATAAATGGCCTTCAGGCTGCCGGAGCTTCCAAGACCATAGGGGCTGTGGAGGTTTCTTCCAGTGGTAAAACGTTTGCACCTGTGACAGATGTTGTATTCACTAAGCTGACTCAATATAATGGGATTACAACTGTAGATGACAAGGTTCCGGAACGTTTCAATATGTCTGATTTAAAGGGTAAACAGAAGAATTATGCTGAACAGGCATATCATTTAATGAAAATGTTAAACAATTATGCCGATTCCATTGCAGAAAGTCTTGCTGATAGAAAAGTGATTTCTTCTTCTCAAACTTCAGAAGTGTCCAAATCTGTTTTTGCCCAATTGACAAAAGCTTTAACAGAGGGGAATGGCTGTGATCTTAAGGCCCCGATTTTATTGAATTCCTTTATCAAGTATCAGGTCAATCCCTTAACCAGTCAAAAATTCCCCTCCCTGGTACTTCAAGTTGGCGACACGCTTTCTTCCCTTAAAGATCAGGATTTAAAATGGAAAAATCAGATTATTAACAAGCTTTTTTTAAAGATGTCAGGAGTCAATACAGATGCTGTTAAGGCTGATACTTCTTTAAATACGGATATGTTTGTTTTAATGGCTGCCAATGAAGCCATCAAAAAAGCAGTGGGTTCCATTGAAGGCCAGGAAATTCGCAGAACAAATGATTTTTTATTTGCCAACATGTTTGATGTGAATTCCAATCCGCTTAATGATTCGGCGGCATCAGTTCAGTTTTCTGCCTGATCCTGATATTGTTAGAAAAAATAAGATCTGCGGTTGTGCTGCAGTGCTGAATTAGGTTTAAAAATACGACAAGTTCTTTTAACAGAGCGAATGCGAGAATGAAGAATTTTTTTGTGTTTATTTTTTTTTCTGTTTTCCTTGGCCCCTTATATAGTCAGGATTTTCTGGCCCCCCAGAGTTACGTGCAGGAAAGCCGTTTAAAGAAAATGATTATGGAATATTTTTCCTCTCCGAATCATTTTAATCCCCAAGCTCTCATTGCTATTCTTAAGAATGATCCAGTCTTGAGCAATGACTTTCCCAGATCTGTTGGAGTTGAGGAAGGATACTCCCTGGAACAGCATACCTTCATGGTACTGAATCAGTTTGAAACCTATTTTGCACAACAGAAACTGCCTGCCGGATTGAATCCCGATTTTTTTCGTATTCTTCTGGCCCTTCATGATGCAGGGAAACCAAGAGCGATCCGTGAAGGGAACAAGGCCATGGAGCATCCCTATACCCTTGCTCTGATTAATAAACTCAGAGCAGATCTTCCTTTCAGGGATGAAGCTATTGATGTTATAGCTGCGATTATAAAAAAAGACGTGATTGGCATGTATCTGCGGGATAAACTGTCCCTGGAAGGAGCTGAAAGGCAGATCCTGCTTTTGGCCCAGAATTTAAAAATTCCTCTCTATAATTTTTTCCAGTATTTAACGATTTTTTATCAATGTGATACGGCCAGTTATACAGCAGATGCAGGAGGTCAGAAATCCCTGGAGTTTTTGTTCACTTATAGAAACGGGGGAAAAGTATTTGATCCTCAAAGAAAGAGGCTTCTGTTTTCTCAAAGGACGGAATCTAAATTTTCAATTCTTGAGGCCAGGATCATAGCGCAATCCAGAAAATTTTTATCCCCCGCTCCTGACAGACTCCAATCTCGTCAGGAAATTCAGCAGCGGTCGGTTTAATAAGATCAATTCCTTAAGGAATTATTTTATCTTAATAACTCTGAATTTTATTGCTGTTTTTTAGATCGTATTTGTGTTGATTCTGACAAATTCAGGGCATTGATTTAAGCAACAAAGGATTTTTTTGAAAAGCCCTGGACTCTTGACTGCTCCGTATTCTGCAAGTATATTGATACCAGTTGAAAGGGGATTGATGAAAATTCTTTTTAGAGTCATTTTTATGGGTTTTTTATTTATTATAATTTGCTCTGCAGAAGAAATCTTTTCAGACAAAAGCTCTTTATTCTGTGAAAAGCATGTTCTCAACCCCCAGAGTATTCTTGTTCACAGTCCTTTTTCAGAACTGGTAAAAAAACCCCTGTTTTCTATGATTGAAAACAAGGGAATGGATATTACCCGGAATCAAGAGTTTATTAAAAGATGGAAAAATCTGCAGGCTGACCTGGAAGGCCTTTTCAGGAATAATCCCGCTCCCAGAATTCTGATTGGGTATCATGATGATGCAGACGGAGTGATGTCAGCCAAAATAACTCAGATAGCCCTGATGAAATTCGGAAGCATTAAAAATTGTAAATTCAGGCCTTTTCCCATTGTCAAGAAGACTGAGAAGGAATTCAAGAGCCTGCCTCTTGAAACGTTTGACAGAATTATCATGCTGGATTCCTTTTGGACACAGAAATTATATTTCCAGGATGATGTCGGTCAGGAAATTAAGAGGAATCTTATTGTCATTGACCATCATGTCGGTGTTGTGAAAAAGGAGCAGCTCTCCGAAGCAGATCGGAAACATTTTCATCTTATTAATCTGAATAATATCGGGTATGACGGGGAATCGAAGCATATGCCGGCCTCTGCATTGACCGCTTTGATTTTTAATGAAATGAAAGATAGAAGAAAACGGCCTTTATTAGACAATACCGCGGACTTGAATCTGCCTTTGCCCGTTCTTCTGGCTGCCGGGATCATCGGAGACAGAGGGTATGCTGAAATAAAATGGAAGGATGGGAAGGAGCATTATCAGGGCGGTTTTCTTTTAAACCAGAAAGAGATTTTTTTATCTTTTGGGCGGAGGGATCACAAAAGGCACAGGATTGAGACCGTGAATATTAAAACCAATTTAATGGAAATAGCACAGACAGTAAACTGGTACCTTTCCTCCCTGGGAAAGCTGGCATTTGAGAGTATTCTGGAAAATAACGGTGATATTACCCTGAGAAACATTGCTGAATGGATCCATGAAAAGCGCACAATGGACAAAAAGGTTAAGGTTTTTGCAAGCATGATTCTTTATAATCCTTTGTTTGAGAATGAAAAAGTCATATGCATTGATCTTCAAAAGCAGATAGTGAACAAGATTCACCGTTTTTTCATAGGAAATGAGAAATATGAGATTGATATCACGAAATCGGTTGATGCGGAAATCATTCGAATGGAATCCAAGACTCAAAACCCTAGAATTGTAGCCTGTCTTCAGGATGTTCAGAAGGATAATCTTTATAAGTTCTCCCTGAGATATGACGGGGACAAGGAAAAAGCCGATTTATTTTCAGTTGTTCAGTTTTTGAAAGGTAAAAAACTTTTCATCACTTCACAGTTCAATGAACAGAAGAATGAAGATCCGAACAGATACATCCTGGCGGAATTTTTTACGGCCTTTATCCATCTGATGGAGAATCTCGTCAAGGCGGAAAAATTAGCGGAATGGATAAAATCCATGAAGTCTGAAAAATTTGAAGAGCTGCTGGAGCTGGAGGAATGGATAGGATGGGTGAAAATGGAGGATCTGATAAAAGAATCGGAAATCCTTGAACAGAACATCCGGGAGACTCTTGATTTCATTGCCTCTGAAAATCTTAATGTTTCGATTAAAAACTCCAAGCTCTTCCGGGTGGTTACGGACCTGAAGGCGTGCCTGGAAGCCATGAGGACCCTGCAACAGGATCCTTTGAAGGCCGATGAACTGGCCGCTGAAAGATGGAGATTTGAAATGATTAAGGATTCTCTGAGGAGTTTCAGGGGTATTCCGGAAAGCGACCCTGAATTCTGGAAAACCAAGGGGGACTGGGTTGAAGGGAAACGGATTTTAAAATTAAATGTCAATTACAGTGATGGCGGCGGGCACCCGGGGGCTGTTGCCTTCAGGTTTAATAAAAAGCAGATTGATGACCAATATGGCTTGTTTAAACTGATTGAAGCCGTGGCAACGGATGTCCAGAATGCATTTAAAAAAGCTGAAGAATTGAGAGAACTGCTGGATGGAGGCATTCTGGAAAAGGCAGGAATTCCACGTTTCAACGAAACCCGCAAATGTGCATAACGGATCCTGATGTAAGGACATTCCTATACACTTCGATAATTAAGAATTCGCGTATTATTCTTTTTTACTTATTTTGCCTGTTAAAAATATATTTTATATCCATTCCTCCTCCAGAATTTTACCTTTGAGACTGACCAGGATTTTTTTAACAGGGATTTTTCTTTTACTTTGCTCCCGGGCTTCTATCGCAAGCTGTAAAAGGCCTCCACAGCAGGGGACTTCCATGATCATGACCGTCAGGGAATTGATCTGCGACTCTTCGATCATGTGTTTCAGTTTTTCGAGATAGATTTCCTTTCCTTCATCGAGTTTAGGGCAGGCAATGGCAAGGCCTTTGTCTTTCAGAAAGTCCTTGTGAAAATCGCCCAGGGCATAGGCAATGCAGTCTGCGGCAAGAAGCACATCCCGTTTTTTAAAATAGGGGGCATTGGGGGATACGAGGTGCAATTGAACGGGCCACTGTCTGAGCTGAGAAGCCCTTGTGCCTGTGTTTTCCTCTGAAGTCTGGGGTGTATCTCTGAAGTCGAGCATTCTGGAGCCCGGACATCCTCCTGTATTATGGGAATGCTCTGTATGACTTGAAGCGTTAAGAGGATTAGGAATGTCGTTTTGTTTAAGAAATTCGATTGCTGTTTTCAAATAGGACTCCTCTCCATGAGATTTTAAATGTTCAAGGTGGGCTTTTATGGTGTTCTCACCCTGTTTAACGATATTTTCCATGACTTTCTCTTCGTCGTAGGGTTCGGCTTCCCTTTCCTCAACTAAAATGGCGTTTTGAGGGCAGGTTTTCAGACAGGCCCCCAGCCCATCACAGAAAA
Organism: uncultured bacterium; assembly: GCA_964443875.1. Lineage (GTDB taxonomy): Bacteria > Auribacterota > JAFGBW01 > JAFGBW01 > JAFGBW01 > CAYUET01. The sequence goes on from CAYUET010000006.1 coordinate 87,048, forward strand.
GATCGCTGACAAGCCTTGCTTTTCCGTCAATAAGCTGGATAGCGCCTTCAGGACAGGCAGGGATACATACTCCGCAGCCATTGCATTTATCATGATCAAAGGTTATGATTTTTCTTTTCATATTGTTCTCCTTTATTTTTTAATTATACTATAGCCGTATTTCCATTATAATTCATTGACCTGGATCAAGAAAAAACAGGATTTATGAAAAAAAAGTCTGATATTTTTTATTCTTTGCTGAAAAAAAATGACCTCTTCAGGGAATTAAGCCTTCAAAGCATTGAAGCCATTAAAAGAATCTGTGAAGTCAGGGAAATCAAAAACAATGCTTATCTGTTTACAGAAGGAGACAAGGGGGAGTCTGTTTTCCTTTTGATTTCCGGAAATGTCGAGCTTTATAAAACAACATCAGATGGAAGCAAGGTGGTTGTGAGGGTCATAGATCCCGGAGAGATTTTTGCTGAAGTGATTCTTTTTGAAAATGATTGTTATCCTGTGAATGCCAGAGCTGTTAATTTTTCACAACTTTATGTCATATCAAAAATTAAGTTTTTTACCCTTCTTGAAAGAGAGGCATTCAGAACGGATTTTATCCGTATTCTCATGAAAAAACAGCGGTATCTGACAGAACAGCTGGTGGAGAGAACGCGCGATTCCGTGGAAGTCCGTTTTATCAAGTTTCTGGAAAAGCAATATGGAAAAAGAAAGGTGTATCACATGACTTTTAAACAGAAGGACATTGCCGCAGCCATTGACACCAACCCTGAAACTTTGTCCAGGCTCCTGTTCAGGCTGAAACAGGATAACCGTATCAGGCAAGAGGGAAAAAAAATCGAGTTTTTGAGTTAAACGAAGAATTAATCCCTTGCGCGGATCGGGGCGCAGGGAACAATTTACTTGCCCAAGGGGGCTTATCCTTGTATAATCTGCCACCATTTAGAAAAATACAAAAGTTGATTTGTTGCTGAGTTTTAACAAAGGATTTCAAAATGTTGCATACAAAAGATAAGGAAACCAAAGGAAGCTGGGTCTCTTTCAGACCGGATATTAAAATTTTAGACTGCACGGTCAGGGACGGCGGCCTTATCAATGAACATTTTTTTGAAGAGGATTTTGTCAAATCCGTTTATGATACCTGTGTGGAATCCGGGATTGATTACATGGAAATCGGGTATAAGGCGGATAAAAAGATTTTTCCGGCCAATAAAAACGGCCGCTGGAAATTTTGTGATGAAGAGGATCTTAAGAGAATTGTCGGGGATAAAAAGACAGACCTGAAACTCTGCATCATGGCAGATGCACAGCGTTGTGATTATAAACAGGACATTCTTCCCAGAGAAAAAAGTGTCATAGACTGTGTAAGAGTGGCCACCTATATTCATCAAATCCCCATGGCCCTGGATATGATCAAAGATGCCAAAGACAAAGGTTATGAAACGACAGTCAACCTGATGGCGGTCTCTACGGTTCAGGACCGGGAACTGGGGGAGGCCTTGAATGCCTTTGCCAGATCTGAAACAGATGCGATCTATATCGTTGACAGCTTTGGTTCCTTTTATTCCGAGCAAATTCAGGACCTCACAAAAATTTATCTGAAGGCTGTGGAGGGAACAGGCAAGGAGATCGGCATTCATGCCCATAACAACCAGCAGCTTGCCTATGCCAACACCCTTGAAGCGCTGATTTATGGTGCGAGCCGGATTGATGCCACGATTAATGGTATGGGGCGCGGGGCAGGCAATTGTCCTCTGGAACTGATCATCGGTTTCCTTAAAAATCCGAAATTCCGGCTGCGTCCGGTTCTTAAGTGCATTCAGGATCATTTTCTGCCATTGCAGAAAAGCGGTAAAATGGAATGGGGCTATTCCATTCCCTACTTTATCACCGGTCAGATGAACGTGCACCCGAGAGATGCCATTAAAATGCGCGCTTCTGAAAATCCGGATGATTATGTCGGATTTTATGACCAGATGACGCAGGAGATTTCCTAACCGGTTGAAAACCGTTTAGCGGCAAATGATCTTTTCATGAACAAATCTAAAGATAATTTATCAGAATCCGGGCTTCCTTTCAGGACCCTTGTGATAGGTGCGCTGGGTGTTGTCTATGGGGACATCGGAACCAGTCCTCTTTATGCCCTGAGGCAATGCTTTTCCGGAGAAAAATGTTTTGCCGTTGAACCTCTTAATATTTACGGTGCTTTATCCATTATTCTCTGGACGTTGACTATTATCATCTGTTTTGAATACATGCTTATTGTTTTAAGGGCGGACAACCGGGGTGAGGGCGGAATACTCGCTTTAATGACTTTAATTCTTCATGACAGGAAAATTCCACGCCGGCTGCAGAACAGTTTTATTTTTCTGGGGCTTTTTGGTGCTGCAATGCTTTACGGAGACGGGATGCTGACTCCCTCGGTTTCAGTATTGAGCGCTGTTGAGGGGCTTAATGTGGCCACTGTTTTTTTTAAACCCTATGTGGTCCCCATTTCACTGTTCATTCTGGTCATTTTGTTTTTATTTCAGTATCGGGGAACAGAAAAAGTAGGGGCTGTTTTCGGTCCTGTGATGCTGCTCTGGTTTTTTATTCTCGGACTTTTAGGCCTTTCTTCGATTGTGAAAGCTCCTGAAATCTTATATGCCTTGAACCCCTATTATGCGTTTAAATTTTTCCAGCATCACGGCCTGCAAGGGGCCACCATTCTGGGAGCTACTTTTCTGGCTGTGACCGGAGCTGAAGCAATCTATACGGACATGGGACATTTTGGAAAATCCCCCATCCGGACAGGCTGGTTTAAAGTGGTTTTCCTTGGTCTGCTTTTGAATTATCTCGGACAGGGGGCTCATCTTTTAAAGCATCCCCAGGAAGTGGAAAACCTTTTTTACCGGATTGCTCCTGACTGGGCTTTATATCCACTGGTCGTTATGGCGACCCTGGCCACGGTTATTGCCTCCCAGGCTGTTATTTCCGGGGCTTTTTCCATGACCCGGCAGGCCGTGCAGCTTGGTTTTTTCCCGCGTCTGGATATTGAGCATACTTCCAATGTGAAAATCGGCCAGGTCTACATTCCGGTCATCAATGCGCTTCTGCTTTTCGGTATTGTGGTTTTGATCCTGGTTTTCAGGGAATCAGGAAACCTGGCTTCGGCTTACGGTATTTCCGTATCCTGCACCATGGTGATTACAAGCCTTTTTATTTCTTTTGCGGCATACTATGTGTGGCACATCCGTCTGCTTTATATTGTTCCAGTGGCTGTATTCTTTTTAAGTATTGACCTTTCCTATTTTGTTTCGAATGCCCTGAAGTTCTTTTCAGGAGGCTGGATTCCGATTATGGTGGCGGGTGTTGTTTTTTATCTGATGCGCATCTGGAAGGAAGGAAGAAATGTGCTGCGGATGAATCTTGAAAATCAGACACTCGGTGTGGATTTGTTTTTAAATGATGTGGCTGCAACCAGCCCCACCCGTGTTCCCGGTGTGGCTGTATTTTTAACCGGCAATCCCAGCGGCATTCCCAGGACTCTCCTTCATAATTTCAAACATAATAAGATTCTTCATGAGCAGATTATTCTGTTAACCGTAAGGACCGAGGAAGTTCCTTACATTGAGGAAGAGGAAAGAGCTGAATTTGAAGAACTGGGTTACGGTTTTAACCGCGTCTCGGTTAAATACGGTTTTAGCGAAGATCCTAATATTCCTAAGATTTTAAAACAGCTTGAACGGGAAGGCCTTAAATTTGATCCCATGAAAACGACTTATTTCCTTGGCCGGGAAACCCTGATTATAGCGGATAAAACAGGTATGACGAAATGGCGGAAAAAAATATTTTCTTTCCTTTCTCATAATGCCTTTGATGCCACGCAGTTTTTCAGGATTCCTCCGAATGCTGTGGTTGAACTCGGAATTCAGGTCAGGCTTTAATTCTTAATGACGCCATCCGGTTTCAACCCTGAAGAGAATAAACGCCGCAAAGGCGGGTTCGGGGAGCAGATGGCTTTGGAGATGCTTTTAAAAACAGGAATGAAGCTTTTGGAGAAGAATTTTCGCTGCCGTTTGGGCGAGGTGGATCTGATTTTGAGGGATAAAGAAACCCTTGTCTTTGTTGAAGTGAAACTCAGAAAGAATACTTCCCACGGCATTGCCGCCCAGGCTGTCAATTTTGCCAAGCAGAAGAAAATTATCCGTGTGGCACAGTACTATCTTCAGCGTTCCGGCTTAAAGAATCCCTTTGTCAGGTTTGATGTAGTGGGCGTTGAAAAAATGCCTTCCGGGGAATGGAACTGTATTCATTACCGTCATGCTTTTTTAAGCTCCCGTTAGCCAGAATATTGTGTGTAAGCGTCAGAGAATAAAAAAACCGGGCAAAAAATTTTTTACCCGATAAGTTGGAATCTGTTTCTTCTAAAGCCGGTTATTTGACGAACAGGTTTTTTATTTTTTTGGATTTCAGTTCTTTTGCAAGATTTTTAACCGCATTCTGAGTCAATTGTTTAAGCGTTTCGGAAGAATCGAGAGAAAGCACTTCTGCTCTTTTGATTTCTGCCAGAATTTCACTGGATCTGGGTTTGTAGAGTTTGAAAATCACTGAATCTTCGGCGGTCCCCGAGGCTATAGAACAGGACGCCTTGAGAAAATAACCGTCAGCCAGATCAGCAGCCATTTTTACCAGTTCCTCAGGGGTCATGTTAGGCTGCCCGAATTTTTCAAAGATGGTGGCATAATAGCTCTGTTTTAAAGCGGGATCTACGACTGCCCCGATTTTCTTTTCCTGAAGGGCATCCATTAAAAGTCTTCCAAAACCTCCCTGTTCAAAGCCTGAGGATATGTCGACGAAAATAAAAAGGGCATTGGCCGGAATTTTTGAACGGAGGGATGTGAAATCAGAGACTTTTTCAACAGCAGGGACATGCATTTTGACTTTGAGGGATACAAGACTTTCTTTTTGGGTTTTTTCAATCTCTTCCGAGCTCATGACCAGATCTGATTTGCTCCAGATTACTCCGCTTAAATCCTTAACAAGAGGGAACAGAGATTCCATTTTTCTGACAAGGGCTATTTGTGAAGTGGTAAGGGGAATTTGAATCAGCGAATAAATGTCGGTCTGCCTGTTCGAAATGAAGCCAAGACAGACTCCGTTACGGTTAAAAACAAAGCCGTTTTTTAAAGAAGTCTCTTTAGGCAGTTCAATCTGGAAATGGTGAATATCGCCTTCAACTCCGGTGCTTGATTTGACAGTACCTTCAACAGCCTTGTATACGGGAGCAATGGAGGGATAGCTGACAAACTGCTGACAGATCACCTGATCCTTTTCTTTTGCGTTATCCAGAAGGAGGGTGGCCGGATGCACTGCAAGGGGAGTCCCCGGCTTTAATACAGCCAGATTATTTAAGGAGTCCGAGGATGCAAGGGAATAGATTATTTCAGAATCATTAAAATTCAGTTTTATTTCCGTACTGTCGGCAATTTCCTGATAGGGGGTGACAATGTATCCTTCGGGATTAATAAAAATACCGGGAACCTGGATTTCTGTTTCAGGTTCAGCCCGGAGGGATAAAACACAAAAAAGAAAGGCGACAAAGGAAAGAACAGAAACTTTTTTCACATAGACCTCCTAGTAATTGGAACATTGGAAAAAATAAATCTTTTAATTTTTACTTTATTTATAGGCACGAATAAAGTAAAAATTTTCATGCGCTAACAAAAGGAGACTTCGCGGATGAGAGTTTATCTGTTTATTGTAATGCTGACCTTTACATTCAATGTCTATTCTGCTGTAAACATTGTTTCTGTGACACGGGATCTCGATTATCCGGATATTTTTACCTATAAAGAAAATGTGATCGGAGAGCCCAGGGTCAACAAATTTGATTTCCCCGGGAAATTTGATTCGGACACTGTCCAGCCGGAATTTTTCTGGATTAAGATTAAATCGGACAAGCCGGATAAAAATAGAAAGGTTAAAGTGGTTTTTACCTATAAATCCAAGCTTTCTAAGACTCCTGAAACCCAGATTAAAAATCTCACCCTGACGAGGAGCAATCGTATCCGGTTTTGGTGGAGTGCGGAGGATTGTGCAAAAAAAGGCCGTGTTGAAGTATGGGAGGTTAAGGTTTTAGACGGAAATGAAATCCTGGCAGAAAAGCATTCCGGGGCCGGGAGTTGTGCCCGTTTTAACTGACTACCTCATCCGGGGCTTTCTCATCTGTGTTTTTATCCCAGAAAAGAAGACGTGCACAGTTATCACACTGAACGATCCTTCCTTTCATAACATCATTTTTGGTATTGGGAGGAAGAACCTGGTGACATCCTGAACATGAACCGTTTTTTTCAAGAGGGACCAAGGCAATGGTCTGTTTTTTTTCAACAAATTTCTGGTATTTTTTAAATAACTGCCCTGAGCATAAAGAAGCCGCCTCTGTCCGGTTTTTTTCCATTTCAGAAACCTTGTTTTTAATTGCGGCTAATTCCTGATTTTTTTCCTGAATGTCATGGTTAACCTGGGCTTCATCTTCCTGAATCTGTTTTTTCTTCTTATCTTTTGCCGTTTCCATGGATTCCAATGATTCCATGATCTCAATGATTTTATTCTCAACCTGAAAGATTTCCTTCTTATGGAGGTCGATTTCTTTCAGTAAGGCGGTATATTCTTCATTTTTTTTGACGGCATTAAGCTGAGACTGGATCTTCAAAAGAGTTGCTTTTTTTGATTCGATGTCTTTTTCCAGTTCCTTTTGCGAAAGTTTCTGTTTTTTTAAGTCATCGTCCATATTTTGGAGAATGTTTTTGAATTGGACTTTTTTTTCTTCAAGAAGTTTGATCTGAGCAGGAATCTGATTGATGGATTCTCTAATGCTGATAATTTCAAGGTCAATATTCTGAACTTTTAAGATCGGCTCAACTTCGGAGTGTAAAGTCATAAAGTTTCCTTTTTATTGGATAAAAAATATTTAAAAAAATTTCTAGTCTTCTTGGGGCCCTTTGTCAATGTGTTTTGTGTGTTGAATTAGGTTGAAGATGCGTTCTGAATTCGTTAAAAGTTGAAAGTGGGTCACAACGAAAATTTTAATTTTCAATTCTAAAAAGGAACTGTTGAATGACAAACTGGTGGAACAAAGAGAAGGAAGAGGTTATTGAATCTTTAAAAACGGATTCTGCTGCGGGTATTACTTCACCTGATGCGGCTTCAAGACTTAAAGAATATGGTCCGAATGCTCTTGCGGAGGAAAAGGAAACCAGTCCCTGGAAACTTTTTTTCGAACAATTTAATGATTTTATGATCTGGGTCCTGATAGGCGCGGCTTTGATTTCCGGTTTTCTCCAGGAATGGGTGGATGCAATTGCGATTATTACCATTGTCATTATTAATGCCATATTAGGGTTTGTTCAGGAGTATCGTGCTGAAAAATCCCTGGCGGCTTTGAAGAAAATGTCCAGTCCGAATGCCAAGGCCTACCGTGACGGAACACTGGCTGTTGTTCCGTCCTTTGAGATAGTCCCGGGAGACCTCGTATTACTGGAAGCCGGTGATAATGTTCCTGCGGATGGGCGTGTGGTATGGACAACCACAAATTTTTCAGTGCAGGAAGCGTCTTTAACCGGTGAATCCACTCCGGTTTTAAAAAACGAGAAAAAGATTGAAAAAACAGAGGCGGCTTTGGGTGACCGCATGAATATGGTTTATATGGGGACTTCCGTTACAGCCGGAAAAGCAAAGGTTGTGATTGTCCATTCAGGAATGAAAACAGAGCTTGGCCATATTGCCGGTATGTTAAAGCAGGCATCAAAAGAAGATACTCCTTTGCAAAAGAAACTTGAGGAATTCGGGAAATGGCTGGTTTACCTGTGCATTGTTCTTGTTTTGATCGTGTTTACGGTTGAGCTATGGAGAGGGATTCAGGAAACAGGGGCCTTTACTAAAGCGTTGTTTGTTCAGATGTTTCTTTTATCGGTCAGTCTTGCTGTTGCGGCTATTCCGGAAGGGCTGCCTGCCGTTGTTACTATTGCCCTGGCTTTGGGGCTGCAGCGCATGGTAAAACGTCATGTTTTAATCCGTAAGCTTCCTTCTGTCGAAACATTAGGCTGCGCTTCTGTCATCTGTTCGGATAAGACAGGAACCCTGACCCGGAATGAAATGACCGTACAGGCCGTTTATGCGGATGGAAAAATGTTTGCCGTTGAGGGTGTCGGCTATGCCCCGACAGGAAGATTTCTCCTGAAGGATACGCCAGCGGAAATAGAAAAGAATAAGGGCCTTAAAGAATGTCTTTTATGTTCAGTCCTCTGCAATGGTTCGGAAATCGTTGAGAAAAACGGAGCCTGGTCTGTCGTGGGAGATCCGACGGAAGGGGCCCTTTTAACTGCGGCAGCCAAAGGGGGGATTCTAAAAGAAAAAGCTGAAAAAGAGTATGATTTTTTTCAGGAAATTCCCTTTGATTCGGACAGAAAAATGATGACCATCATCCGTAAACACGGAAATGCCTATGTCTCGATCACCAAAGGGGCTCCGGATGTTTTGCTGAAACGCTGCAGCCATCTGATTAAAGAGGGCTCTGCTCAGGAGTTTCTTCCTTCGGATATGCAGAATCTTTTAAAGGTAAATGATGAACTTGCCTTAAGGGCGCTGCGCGTTCTTGCCGTTGCTTATGCCGAATATCCTGAAATACCGCCTTCAATCGCTTCTGAAACAATGGAAAAAAATCTGACTTTTGTCGGGTTTGTTGCCATGATCGACCCTCCCCGAGAAGAGGTTAAAGCGGCGATTCTGGAATGCAAGACCGCAGGGATTAAGACCGTCATGATTACGGGTGACCATAAGAATACGGCGGTTGCCATAGCAAAATCCCTGGGTTTCTTCACGGAAAAATCCATTGCTATGACGGGTGAGGAGCTGGATAAAATCAGCGATGAGAAATTGAATGAAATCATCGAGAACACTCCGGTTTATGCCCGTGTTTCGCCGGAACATAAATTGAGGATTGTGAAGACCTGGAGAAAAAAAGGGCATGTAGCGGCCATGACCGGTGACGGTGTGAATGATGCCCCTGCGGTTAAAGAGGCGGATATCGGCGTGGCCATGGGAATCACCGGAACAGATGTTACCAAGGAAGTTTCCGACATGGTGGTGACCGATGATAATTTTGCCTCGATTGTTGCCGCTGTGGAGGAAGGCCGCGGAATTTATGATAATATTCAGAAATTTATCCACTACCTTCTTTCCTGCAATGCCGGAGAAATTCTGGTCATGTTTATCTCCTCCTTGATCGGAATGCCGATCCCTTTACTTCCCATTCATATCCTCTGGGTGAATCTTGTTACAGACGGATTACCTGCCCTGGCTTTGGGTGTTGATCCTGTTAGCAAGAATATCATGAAACAGAAGCCCAGAAGCCTGAAGGAACCTGTAATTCAGAAAAACAGGGTTTGTCTGATGATTTTTCAGGGTTTTGTTGTTTCCGTATGTACTCTGCTTGCTTTTACCTACGTCTATTATCTGGAGGGAAGACATACCCTTCAGGAATTATTGACCGTTCTTTTAGGGTTTGATAGTGAGGCTCTGGGGAAAATTTTTACTATTTCTCCGGATATGAAGGAATTGATGATGGGAAGGGCCAGAACCATGGCTTTTATTGTTCTTGCCTTTTGTCAGGATTTCCATTCCTACAATTGCAGATCCCAGACGGAATCCCTTTTTTCTCTGGGAATCTTTACGAATAAAAAATTAATAGGAGCGACAACCGTTTCCATTATTTTAAATATGTGCGCTTTATATCTTCCGTTTTTTCAGAATGTATTGAAAACAGTCCCCTTAACAGCGCATGAACTGGCAGTTGTTCTGCTTTTTGCGTCGACCCCATTCTGGGTGATGGAGCTTTATAAGTTAAGCTTGAAATTATTTTCAAAAAACAAGAGATGCTCTGAAATCTGCGAATAGATTCAATCCGAATTTTGCGATTAAACGTCAGATATTCGGGATGAAATACCTGTTTGGCGCAGACATGACAGGCTTGTGCAGGCAAAAGGAATGTTTTTTTGTCTGGATACAAGATGGGGTGCAATTTGTCCCCCAAGATTAAAGTCATTATTGGGATTGGAAGGATTGATTTATCAGGGATTAAAAGAATTTGAGTTGATTTTTTATCCGCTATTCGTGTTAAGTTGGGGGCATTTATCAATACTCACTTAGATAAAAAAGCAGAAAATCAGATAAAGGAATTAAGCTGGGTAGATTGTTCTGCTTTGATTATCGGCATCATGCTGGCTACAGGGATTTTTGTTGTTTTCCCAACCCTTGCAGCAGCACATACTCCTTCTGTCCTCTTATTGCTCATCAGCTGGAGTGTAGGGGCGGGGATTGCCTGGTGCGGAGCCCTCTGTTATGCCGAATTGTCCTGCCTTTATCCTGTCAACGGCGGGGATTATGTTTTTTTAAGGGAGGCCTATTCCCATAAAGATTTTTCCCCTCTGAGTTTTCTCTTTGGATGGGGGCAGATTTTTGTAATTCGTCCTGCCTCATTAATCAGCTTATCTATTGTTTTTGGCCTTAATTTTAAAATTCTTTTCATGCGTTTCTGCCAGGGAATCGGGATTCCTGTGCCGGAAGAACCCACACTTCAGTTTTTAGTCGGCTTTGCCATTGTTTTCCTTCTGATTTTATTTACCTGTGTTGCCATGCGTGGGGTGAAGGTGAGCAAGACGCTTCAAAACGGGCTGACTCTGATTAAACTTTTTTTACTTCTTCTTCTTATTATTTCGGGACTGTGGTTGGGACGGAAGATGACGGGAAATCTGGCTCCTCTCCTGTTTCTTCCTGAAGAAAATATCGGAGATCTTGTCAAAAGGGTAGGCATGGCTCTCATCCCTGTCATGTGGGTCTTTGGAGGCTGGAATGAAGCCCCCTATGTTGCCGGTGAAGTAAAGGATCCTGTGAGAAATATCCCCAGGGCATTGACAGCCGGCATCCTTGTCCTTTCTGTTCTTTACCTTCTGGTTAATGTAGTATATATGCTGCATTTTACTCCCAAAGGATTGGGAGAAAACTGGACGTTTGCCTCGGATCTTATGAAAAATTGGTTTGGAGAAAGCGGGGAGATTGTTATGGCTTCCGTGATTCTTGTGGCTTCGGCCGGGGCCGTGAATGGCTTGATTTTTACCGGAGGGCGGATGACGTCAGCTTTTGCTGAGGATTTCCATTCCTTAAAATGGTTTGCGAAAATAGATAAGAAAAAATCTACTCCTAAAAGGGCTCTGCTGTTTAATCTGATCATCATTTTGGGAATGATCCTGCTTCTCGATCTTAAACCCGAGACAATTAACAGTCTGCTTTATTTTACGTCGGGGGTGGTCTGGATTTTTTTCTCCCTGATTGTGGGAAGTGTTTTTATTTTTCGTCAGCGCAATAAGGAGGGGCAGATTCCTTTTAAAATTCCTTTTTATCCTTTACCTCCGCTTGTTTTTATTGTGATGAGCGCGGTTATGCTCAAAGCCGCTCTGGATTATAAATATTTCGAAACCGGTATTGGAATTCTTTTTCTGTGCGCCGGCATCCCTGTGTATGCAGTTATTCATTGCCTTATGACGCATCGTCCGGACTTCAAGAAACAGGTGTAGATCAATGATCCCTAAAATTGTCGCTCCTGCAGGGAGTCTTCAGAAATTAAAAATAGCCTGTCTTTATGGTGCGGATGCAGTCTATGCCGGAGGTGCGGATTTTAATCTGCGCCTGGGTTCCGAAAATTTCAACTTTGATGAATTAAAGGAAGGTGCCTTGTTTGCACATGAACACAAGACCTCTGTTTATTATCTCCTGAATTCCCATTTGTTTGATGATGAAATCAAAAGGCTTCCTTCTATTATTGAGTCGGCCGTGAATGCCGGGGTGGATTCCTTTCTGGCTTCAGATGCCGGAGTGGTTCAGATGATCAGAAGATATTCAAAGATTCCTGTTTATCTTTCAACGCAAAGCAGCTGTCTGAATGCTGAAACAGCAAAAGTCTGGAAGAAAATGGGGGTTCAGAGAATTGTTCTGGGAAGGGAAGTGTCCATAGAAGAAGCAGGAATAATTAAAAAAAATTCCGGGGTTGAAGTGGAGATGTTTGTTCACGGCGCCATGTGCATGGGGTTTTCAGGCCACTGCCTTTTATCTAATTTTTTTCAGGGGCGGGATGCTAATCGCGGAGCATGCTGTCAGGCCTGTCGATTCCGGTATGATCTTTTTCATGAAAAAAATTCCTTCAGGGATGTTACTTATTTAAACTCCAGAGATCTTAACGGGATTGATTCTCTTTCACAATTCATTCATCATGAAATTGATGCCTTGAAGATTGAGGGAAGAATGAAGTCCCCTCTTTATGCGGCAACTCTTGTAAAAGCTTACAGGGAAGTCTTGGACAGCCTTCAGCAGGGAGACCCTGTTGATTCAGAGGTCTCTTTGAAGGAAACGGATCGTATCCGGCACAGACCCTATACAGATGGCTTCTTAAAAAATTCTGAAAATCCGGATACGATTTATTACCAGAAATCAGGGGAATCCGAACCCTATGAGTTTACGGGAATTGTTCTGGAGGTCCTTCCTTCTGAAGAGAAAATGGTGGTATGGATTGCGAACCCTTTCTGCCCAGGGGATGAAGTGGAAGCTCTTCCTTTTAAGGGGCCTCCGATTTCTCTTAACCTTCAGAAGCTAAGGGACCCTATCGGAAATTTGGTTGAGAAAACAAGACCGAATACAGTGCTTTGCATGGATTATCTTCAGGGCATTAAACCTTTAAATGTCCTGCGGCGTAAAAAGGATCCAACATGCAGGTGATCACTCAAATTTATTCTTTAAGAGAATATGAATTGTTTAAGAATGCCGGAGTCATTGAATTCATAATTGGTTTGAAGGATTATTCTGTAAGCGGTGAAATGGATCTTGGGGAATTAATTGCCGTGGTCCAGTCTATAAGGAAAAAAGATCCGTCCAGTCACCTGTTCCTTGATTTTGATCTTCTGATAACTGAGTCGAATTTTGATCTTTCTGCAAGCATGTTAAGTAAAATTCCTCTTCAATTCTTTGATGCTGTAAGGGTAAGAGATCTTGGATTCGCAAACTATATTGCAACCGTGCTGAAGCATCCCTTTCATTTTATCTGTGAAGCCGGGGTTCGGAATTTAAATGCCGCTAAAGCTCTTCAGGGGGCCTTTGGACCTTTACTGCAGCGTATGGTTCTTCCTTATGAATTAACAGCGAAAAACCTTCAGGAATGGGCCTCTGAATTTGGCTGTAAAATGGAAATATTGGGAATCGGACCCTTAAGACTTTTTTATTCCAAAAGAAAACTTTTATCTCCTTTGATTCCCGGCCCTTTACCCTGTCATGCCAAATGTTCAACTTCTTTTATCAGAAATAGAGAGTTATTTGATGTAATTGAAAAATCTTTTGGAACTTTGATTTATTTTTCAAAGGATTTATCATTACTTCCCTATTGGCAGGAGATCAGTCAAATGGGAATAGGTTGCTTCAGAATTGACCGGTATTTTAACAGAGGGACTGAACTCCTTGATGTCCTTATGGATTATCTCCAAACTTTTAATTCTGAAACTTTGAAAGCTATAAGAGAAAAATGGGTGAGACCCTGGATACACGGCTTTTACAAAGCTAACCAGACCGGACGTAACTATGAATCAGAACAGGAAAGGCGACGGACGGAGACCTATGAAATTCCTGCAGGAGAGATTTTGGAAGCCTCAAAAGGAAATTATCTTGTTGCCTGCTTTGAGATGAGCATGTGTCTGCCTTTGAATGTGATACTCAAAACTCCTTTAAATCAGAAAGTGTCTTTATCTTTGGTCTCCGTGAAGGATTTTAAGGGGAATCTTCAGTCCAGGATTGTGAAGGGAATTCCTTATCTTCTGCCTCCTGTTCAAGGAATTACTGCAAAAACACGGATTATACTCGAAAATGACTAAAGCAGGGATCACATCACGGTCCGGCTTTCGCTATTATTTGAATCCGGAGGTATTTTTAGATCTTTTTATTGTTTTTTTGAAAAAATATTCCTTAAGAAATTCAAGCTCGGTACTGCTTAAATCTAAAATAAGAGTTCCTGTGAGGTAGTAATAAAGTATGGAAATGGAAAAATAGAGCAGAACAAGCAGAGCATTGAGAATTTATTTTTATATTTGTTTTTAGACCAGAAAGTCCAATAAAAAAGTTATGACATAGGATCCCAAATAAAGTATAGTCTTTTCTCAAATGGATACTCACAGTTTAAATTATTCCTTAAACCGGGAACGATTAAAAGCGTTTTTACCTGATTCTCTTATCTATCTTAAAGGCCGGGAGCAAGTCATCCGCACCGGAGATTCTTATTATTCTTTCAGGCAATTTTCAAATTTTCTCTATTTGACCGGAGTTTCATTGCCGGGATGTTCCTGTCTTTTGACCCCGAAGGCGGATTATCTTTTTATACCGGATATAAATATGAATCATAAAATCTGGATAGGAAGAGATGCTTCTCTTGCGGAATTAAAAAAATTTTTTGCCTTCAGCCAGGTGTTTTATAATCAGGATTTTAATAAAGTTTTTGATTCTTGTTCTAAACGATATCCCCTCTGTCATACCGAAAAAGGATTAAAGAAAGAGATAAAGAAAAAAAATCCATTGGTTGAGGTCAGAGAAGCGACCCTCCTGCAGGGGCTTTCCCTTCTCAGGTCTCAAAAGACGGAAGCTGAACTAAAGGTTATGAAGGAGGCTGCAAGAATTTCTGCACTTGCGCATATGAAAGCCATGCAATCGGCAAGACCCGGAGTATATGAATTTCAACTTCAATCGATTTACGAGTCTGAACTTTTTTTCAACAATATCCGTAATACGGCTTTTCCTACGATCTGTGCCGGAGGAGTCAATTCTTCTATTCTTCATTATTCATCCAATAATGACCGATTGAAGACAAACGATCTTTGCCTTTTAGATGCCGGAGGCGAATATCAGGGTTATGCCGCTGATTTTACCCGCACCTTTCCTGTCGGAAGAAAATTCTCTTCCCGTCAGAAAGCGATTTACAATCTTGTCCTTTCAGCTCAGGAAGAAGTTTTGAAGGCTATCCGTTCAGGGGTTATGATCAGTTGTCTGCAGAAAATCTGCATTGACCGGCTTCTGGAAGGGCTTAAGGATTTGGGATTTATAAGGGGACTATCCGAAGATGTTTTTCAGCACAAAACCTACAGGCTTTTTTATCCGCACGGGATTTCTCATATGCTTGGACTTGATGCTCATGATGTTTTTTTTAAGGAAAAGAAATCCCCTTCTGCAGAAGTCAGGGCGGATATCCCTTTAAAGGAAAATTATGTGATTACCGTGGAACCCGGACTATATTTTAATCCCTATGTTTTGACAGATAAAACTATCCGGAGACAGCACAGAGATTTCGTTTGCTGGGATAAGGTTGATTCCTTTCTGGATTTTGGGGGAATCCGAATAGAAGATAATGTGGTAGTGACAGATAAAGGCTGCATCAATCTGACTAAGGTGCCTAAAAGTGTTAAGGAGATAGAGTCTAATCGTTTTTTAAAGTGCTGATTTTAAAGTGACTTTTTTGAAATAATAACAACGTGTAATATTGCATAATAAAAAAGGATTTCGTGTATCTCTTTAGATGACCATGAAGGTCGTGAGCAGGTTTAATAACCGGTAAAACATATTCTTAAGAATTTTTGGATTTCTCGTTTCATTTGCATCGTTTGATGTTGACTGTATTATTTCGTCTATACCCCCCAACGATACCTTAAGGGCGTCATGTTTTCTTAAATCTTATTTTGGACAAATGTGACTAAATTTCATAATTTAAAATGTATTTTTTTTAAATCCAACAGTTGAATTTTTTTGAAATTTATTGAAATTACGACAATGTGTAATATAGTATAATAAATAATAGTTTCAATTATTTCTTCACAAAGAAAAGATGTGAAATGATAAAAAAATATTTTGTAAATTAAATAGACTGAAAGTAAAACAGAAGGGAATAGGAATAACATGTTTAAAAAATTCCTTTTAATAAGTGAAAAATTCTTAATGAAGACATAGAAAAAGATTGCTTGTGAAATCCATGTAAATACTGGCATGTTGTGTAAATTTAGTTGTCTGTGATCAGTTAATAATAAAAAAATGAAAGGTGTCTTGAAATTAAGAATTTTTTGTCCATAGTTTATTTCTTCCAGAAAAAGAAAGGAAGAAAGAAAAAGAAAAAATAAGAATAGTTTTCTGCTAATTGTTTTAACGATTGATAAATAGGAAGAAATTAAAATACTTGAAAATAAAAGAAAATTTTCAAAAATCTCGACAATGCCCTCATTTTGAAAAATAAATGAATTGTTTATACTTAACAGATATAATGTAAAACATAAGATCTCAGAATTTATAAGATAGACTATATCAGATTTATTCATAATGGTTGATTTTTTAATTTCTCTCAGAATTTGTTTGTTAACAAAATTTATTATTTAAGTTCTTTCAAAATAGAGAGCCAGGTTTTTAAACATTTTTCGGGTGTAAAGAGTTCAAGTCGTTTTATTCCTTTTTGAGACCAAAGTGACAACTCCTGTTCTGACATCTTAAGGCCTTTTTCAAGGACTTCCTGCATCTCTTCAGGATTTTCAGGATCAAACCATAAAGCGTCGCTTTCAAAGATTTCCCTGAAGGAAGGGATGTCGGAAATAATACTGGGCTTCCCGTAAAGATAAGATTCCAGAGCGGTAAAACCGAAGCCTTCAGCGAGAGAGGGCTGAACAACAAAATGGCACCCGGAATAAAGGGTCTGCAGGGTTTCTGAAGATACAAAATCTGTAAAAATAACAGTATCCCTCATTCCAAGCTTTTGTGCTGTTGTAAGAGCATGCGGATAACGCGGGTCGTTCTTGCCTGCAATCACCAGTTTATGAGGGAAGCCCTTATTCTTGATTTTTTTCCAGACCGTAATCAGCTGTGGAAGATTTTTGTAAGGGTCCTGCCGACCAACATAGAGGACATAAAGGGAGGGGGTGAGTCTGAACTGTTCCAGCTTCGTAAGGTCGGCGTTGAATCCTGATGAGAAGGGGGAAAGGGAAGGGTAGTTGATCCTGCATTTGGAAACATGCTTTTTCCCAAAAAAGTTTTCTAAAGAGCAGAGGGTTGTTTGGGAGTTTACAACTGTCCTGAAACTTTTTTTCAGACCAAGGAGTGTGCTCCATTCAAAAAATTTTTTCATGCGTGTTTTTTTGGATTTAGCCAGAAGGGATTGATGGGTTAAAGGAATGATGTCATGGATCATGTTGATCACCGGACAAAGGAGAAGGCCAAAGGGCCAGAAATACTGGGTGGTGAAATACAGATTAATTTTATTTTTAAGAATGATAAAGTTCAGGGAAACAATATTTCTCGGATCATAAACGCCATAAGAAAAAAAGATGCGTTTCCCGGATAAAGTGTTAAGGAAGGACAAAGCATTTTTTTCAAAAGATTGATTTTTGGAAAGAATATAAAAAAAGTTATGAGCAGGAGATTTACTTTTTTGAAGGGCTTTCATCAGTTCCGAGGTATAAACCGCAATTCCGGACCAGGGACCGCTTAAAACTCTTAAGTCAATGAGAATATTCATTCATGTGTTTCTTGTTGCTGTTTTTAAAAATAAAATTTAATTTCTTATAAAGAAATAAAATAAATTTTGAAAGAATTATCGATTTTTCATACTCCATCCGAGTGAATAAGGAGTCTCTTTATGATTTTGGATGCATTTGACAATTATCCCAGCTATCCCTTTGGTTCAGCCTGGGAAAAAGCTTTTGAATGGATTAAAACTCTGGATTCTGAATCTTTGGAAGGGAAGACTTTTCTTATAGAGAAAAAACTCTATGGCAGTGTTTTTACCTTTTATCCAAAAAAGAGGGCAGAGGGGATATTGGAATCTCACCTTCGTTTTATTGATGTACAGGTGATTCTTCATGGTCAGGAGAAAATAGAGTGGGCACTTCATTCTGGTTTATCTCCCTTGGGCGATTATAATCAGGAAAAAGATGTTGTTTTTTACGAAAAAAAAGAGTCTCTATCTGCTGAATTTCTTTTGCAGCCTGGTTTTTTCGCTGTTTTTTTCCCCCAGGATGCCCATCTGACACAGCTTCAGACTGTTTTTTCCGCTCCGGGGCCCTATAAAAAGGTAGTGGTTAAAATTGATCGGGAACTTTTTAATTCACCCTAGGAATTCAGGAAGACGAAGAGATTTAAGCCTGGTAGGAGCTTCTGACAAAAGGGCCGGCCAGAATTGAAGAAAAACCTAAGTCTTTTCCCCAGTTTCGGTATTTCTCATAATCAGAGTCCGTGAGAAATCTCGCGACAGGCATGCTGGCTTTGTTGGGCTGAAGATACTGTCCAATACAGACTTGATCCACCCGCTGTTCTTTAAGATTCTTCAGCATTTCATGAATTTCGTCATCCGTTTCCCCCAGACCGACCATGAAAGCGGATTTAGTGATCTGATCCGGATTGATTTGTTTGATGAGGGCAAGCACCTTTAAGGACTGGTCATAATTTGAAGTCCTTCTGCATGTCTGATGAAGACGCCTGGAGGTTTCCAGGTTGTGCCCCAGGATATCAGGATTGGAAAAAACTACCCTTTGAAGGCTTTCGATTCTTGCCTTGAAGTCCGGGATCAGAAGTTCAATCACTACGTGTGGGTTCAGTCTTCTTATGGCCTCGACAGTGCGGGCGAAAAGTTCTGCCCCGCCATCTTCAAGGTCATCACGGGTTACAGAAGTGATGACGCTATAACGGATCCCAAGCTCTTTGACGGCCTGAGCGATCCTTATAGGTTCTGTTGTATCGGGTGGGAAGGGGAGCTTTTTTTCAACACTGCAGAAAAGGCAGTTCCGTGTACAGCGGCAGCCCAGAATCATAAAGGTTGCATGTTTTTTTTCCCAGCATTCACCCATATTCGGACATCGTGCTTCCTCACAGACCGTTGCAAGCCCATAGTGTTCCTTGATTTTTTTTAAATTCGCATATCCTGGGCCTGCAGGTATTTTTTTCCTAAGCCAGGGAGGTTTTCTTGGAATATGAGAATCAGAGGTCATGAGAAGGCTTGAGGACGATGGCTTTTCCGCAATAAGGGCAATATTTCCAGTCCCTGGCAACGGGTTTGTCGCAATGCATGTTTTCCTGAATTTCAGCGGTAATCTTGGACATTTCAACCATGAGTGTGGAATCATCCTGATGTTTTGATTCTGTCTGATAAATGAGTTTTGTCTTTCCCAGAATGAGGATATCTCCGGGTTTCAGTTTTTCACTTGTTATTTTTTTTGAGTTCAGAAAAGTTCCGTTGGAACTGTTTAAATCTGAAATGACGAATTCTCTCTGATTGACCAGTTCAATTTTACAATGATTTCCTGAAATTCCCTTATCATTTAAGACAAAGGAACAGTCTGGATGGCGTCCAAAAATATTTCTGGACCTTAAGATATAGCTTTTCCCCTGATCCGGGCCTTCTAAAACTAACAGTTTTGCTATCATGATATTTCACGCGGTTAATAGGTTAAAGTTGCTGTTTTCATCCGGGCGGCCATGAAAAAAAACGGCCGGCTAAAAGATGGATATGGATATGAAATACACTTTGTCCGACTTTTCTTCCATTGTTGATCACAAGTCGATAGTCTTCTATTTTAAGATCAGAGGCGATTTCTTTTGCAGCGAGTAAAAGATTCCCAAGAATTTCATTGTGCGCCTTGCTGGATTCGGCAATGCTGGGGATATGTTTTTTAGGAATAATAAGGATATGAGTCGGACTGACAGGATGGATGTCATGAAAAGCAAAAACAGAGTCGTTTTCATACGCTTTTTTACAGGGAATGGCACCTGAAAGAATTTTACAGAATAAACAGTCGTCCATATCAACCGCTCCTTTTACTTATGCTTAAAAGCCTGCATAGGCCAGAAATCCCCCATCCACAACCACCGAGGTTCCGGTAACAAAACTGGAATCCTCAGAGGCTAAAAACAGGGCCGCAGAAACAATTTCGGGTAATTTCCCGAAGCGTTTCATCGGGGTATGGTTTATAATATTGCCAGCTCTTACACTATCACTAAGAGCTTTTTCATTCAAGGTTGTTTTAAAGACCCCCGGTAAAATGGCGTTGACTCTTACTCCCAAAGGGGCCCATTCCGAAGCCAGGGATTTTGTGAGCATTTCGACTCCGCTTTTACTGACATTATAGGCGCAGGTCAGGGAAAGGGCCACTTTTGATCCCAAAGAGGCAATATTGATGATATTTCCATGCCCCTGCCGGATCATTATTTTTCCGCAGACAGAGTTGACATGAAAAGTCCCGTTCAGGTTGGTATCCAGAACGGTTTTCCACTGTTTGGAGGTCATTTCAATGGCAGGTATTTTAAGATGAATTCCGGCAGTGCAGATGACCCCATCGAGAGAATCCCATTTTTTGAGTAATTTTGAGACCCCGCGTTCCACAGAGGAGTATGAACAGACATTCATAGGCATGAGCAGTGGCGGATTTAATCCCCGGGAATTAAAGAGTTGTCCGGCTGCTTTGAGCTTTTCAAGGGATCTTCCGCTTAAGGCGATGCGGGCACCGCGGGTTGCAAAACCCATGGCAATTTCCAGACCAAGCCCTGAGCCTCCCCCTACGACCAGAAAATTTTTATGTTTAAAAGAATGCATTATTCTTTTTTAAGATATCTGGACAATTCTATCAACAACTTTGGAGGAAGAATAGGCTTTAAAATGAATCCGTTGGCCCCGGCTTTAATCGCTTTTTCCTGTTCTTCCTCTACAGGATCTCCTGAAAGTACGACAATGGGGGAGGTGATCTGATTCTCTCTCATTTTCCGGATGCCTTCAATGCCGTTGCTCCCCTCCATCAAAAGATCGGTGAGAATTAAATCCGGATTTGCAATTTTGGCAATCCGGAGCCCCTCTGAAGCAGAGGAAGCTAAAAGAACTTCATATCCTTCTTTTTCCAGATGAATAAGAATCAACTCTCGGACATATTTTTCGTCATCAATGATTAAAATTTTTTGCCCCATGAACGTTTCCTTTTATAATGATTTCAAAAGTTCCTGAGCAAGGCCTTCAATGTTTAATATTTTTTCAACACAATTTGTGGCGATTGCAGATTTCGGCATTCCGAATACAATACAGGAATTCTCATCCTGGGCAAAGACTTTTCCTCCAGCCTTGCTTACGGCCATTACGCCCCGGGAACCGTCGTTGCCTATTCCGGTGAGGACAACGGCGATGGTTTGCGATCCATAGTTTTTTGCAGCACTTTCAAAGAGGACATCAACGGAAGGCTTCTGGTTATTGACTGGAGCAGAATTATCAAGGAAAATTTTTCCTTCCTTAACCGTGAGATGACAATGGGAAGGAGAAATATAAATAGTGGAAGGTTTAAAAACCTGCGCATGTTCTGCTTTTTCAACTTTCAGGTTGAGGCTGGATCTGAACCATTCAACCATCCCATTGACAAAAAAACTTTCCGTAATATGCTGCACAACGAAAATGGGGGCAGGAAAAGTTCCCGGAAGAAGCTTGAATAATTTCAGGAGGGTATTGGGTCCGCCTGTGGAGGCCCCGATGCAGACGACTTTTTGACTTACTCCGGGCAGATTCTTTTTTAAAAACGTTGATTTAAGCGTTTGTCTTTTTTTCCCGGAAAGATGGGTAATCACTTTAACCCGGGATAGGCATTTGACTTTTTCAATAAGTTGCATTCCCACTTTGGGCAGCTGTTCCCACGCATTGGGGGCGGGTTTTTCAATGATATCCAGTGCTCCAAGATGTAGTGCTCTCATGAAATTTTCATCTTTATTCAGAACAGTTACAATTAAAATAGGAATTGGATTGTACGCCATGATATGTTCAATCATATCGAACCCATTCATGACCGGCATATTGATATCCGCCGTAATGATATCGGGTTTTATGGGATGACTTTCCAAAAAATTAATAGCTTCCCGGCCATTGGATACTTTTCCCATGATTTCGATCTCCGGATCCGTTTTAAGGATAGTTGAAATCATTTCAAGGGCCGTGGGGGAATCATCAACAAGAAGTGCTTTTATCATATGATTTTTTCTCCATTTCTATCATGGCTTTATGGATTAAACTTGTCAAGAAAGAGATCGGTAATGCAGTGAAGAATCAACAGAGGTATTTTGACTTTTCTAAGGATATGAGTTAAAAGCATTCGTGAAATTACCTTTCATACATGGGAGACAATAAAAAAGGAATTAAGATGAGGTGAAAAACAGGTTTTTGTTCTGTCTGAAAAAATGGATGAGCCTTTTCAGCAAGGGGAATTGCATTAGTCCTGTCTTTATTCCCTGGATTCTTGTTTTGCTCACCCTCGGGGTTTATTTTTTTGTTTTTAACGCAGGCTTTATCTGGGATGATGACGATTATATCCTTAACAATAAGGCGGTAAAAACTTTAAAAGGTTTGTTTGAAATCTGGAGCACTGTTTTGCCGGGGAAACCCTGGTATCCGATGGTTCATTCTTCTTTCTGGCTGGAATTTCATCTTTGGGGAATGAATGCCTGCGGCTATCATGCCGTGAACATATTGCTTCATGCCCTGAATGCTGTTTTATTATGGAGAATACTTCTTTTCCTTGAATTCAAAGGGGCCTTTGTTTCGGCTTTGCTTTTTGCCGTTCATCCGGTTCATCTCGAATCTGTCGCATGGATTACAGAACGGAAGAATGTTTTGTCCGGGTTGTTCTACCTTTTAAGTGCCGGATGTTTTTTTAGATTTTTTCTGAAAAGTTTATCCTGGCAGGTTTATTCTGTTTCACTTTTATTTTTTATTCTGGCCCTGTTAAGTAAAACAGTAACCTGTACCCTGCCGGTCATTCTTTTTTTGGTGATCTGGTATAAAACGAACCGCGTCAGTAAAAAACTTATTTTTCCCCTTATCCCTTTTCTGGGGGTAGGAATTTTTTTAGGATTACTGACCGCTTTTCTTGAAGTAAATGTGGTGGGGGCAAGCGGGGAAGATTTTTCCTGGAATTTTCTGCAGAGATCGTATATTGCAACTCGGGCTGTTCTCTTTTATATTTCTAAATTGTTATTCCCGGTCAATCTGTCTTTTATCTATGAAAAATGGATTCTTCCGGAAGATCCTTTTGTTTTACTGATTCTTCCGGTCAGCCTTTTCCTGTTTTTTATCATATGTTGTAAAAGAGGGGGAAAAGGGATATTTGTTTCGTTTTTTTTCTTTTGCATAACCCTTTTCCCGGCTCTGGGATTTTTTAATGTTTATCCCATGAAATTTTCCTTTGTCGCGGATCATTTTCAATATCTGGCCAGCATCGGCCTGTTTACCCTGGCGGGTGAGCTTTATTGCAGGCTGGCAGAGAATAAAAGATGGATGAAGTATGGGGGGATTCTTATTTTAATAGGAATGATGGGCCAGACGCTTCATGAATCTTTAAAATATAAAAATGTAAAAATTTTATGGGAAGATACTCTTAAAAAAAATCCCCGGGCCTATATTGCCCATAATAATCTGGGGAATATTTATTTTTATCTGGGGAATTATGATCTTGCCCTTTTTCATTATAAAATCGCTTTAACATCAGGTTCGTTCAATGGTGACGTTTTGAACAATCTCGGGCTTATTTTTAAACAAAAGAAGGATTTTTCAGCCGCAATCGTCTTTTTGAAAAAAGCCTATATTCAATCCGTTAATAAGGATCAAATCAGTTTCAATTTAGGGAATATTTATATGGAATTGGGACAATTATCAAAAGCATTCTTATATTTCAAAGAGTCAGTTCGATGGAATTCTTTTTTTTATCCGGCCCATTATAATCTTGGTGTGCTTTATTTAGGACAGGAAGATTTTGAAAAAGCCGTTTTTCATTTTTCTGAGGCGTTGAAAATTAAACCTGAAGATCCCTTTGCTCAATGTAATCTGGCAGTTGCTTATGGGGCGACCCTGAGGAAAGATAAAGCAAGGACCCATTATGAGCTGGCTTTAAAATATGATCCGAAGCTGATTCCTGCTCTTTTAAATTATGGGCAGCTTCTCCTGGAGGAGGGGGAAAGGAAGAAAGCCGGGGAATATTTCAAAAAAGTCCTGGAGCTTGCCCCGGATAATTCTTTGGCGAAAAAGTATTCAGAGGCTGGATCTTCATGATTATTCCGGAGTATTCCCCGCAGTAGGGGATTCTACATGTTTATCCCTGACTCTTGAGAGGAATCGAAGGTAATCCTCTGTTTTGAAGTCCGGGTAAGTCCATTCCAGAAAGTCCCATTTTTTATGGCGGTAGAACAGAGTGATTTCGCCGTAGATTCCGTTTTGAAGGGGAATGCGATGGGCAAAATTTTTGGTTGTGGCAAGCATGAGATGTGATCCGCATACAAGACCCGGATCAATATTGACATACCGTTTTGATCCCACGGAAAAAAGAGTGTCTTCCAGTTCATTGGTCTGAATTTTTATGGATGAAAGAAGTGCGGGGTCAACAGGGATTTCATAGGAAAAAAGAACCCGCAGGAGGGGGTGCCCCATTTCTTCATGATAATAGGTAGTGTAGATGAAGGGGATGGGTCCGGCTTCTATGTCCACAGGGCCATAGAGTGCACAGAGTTTTTCTTTAATGAATCCAAGTTCCGCGAACTGAGGATTATAGATTATCCCGATTATCAGTTTTTCTTTTTGGAAGGGCTTAATACTCCCCATGAGATGTAAACTCCTTGATTTTTCCGGAAAAAAATGTATTTTATAAAAAATCAGGTGAATCCAATTGACCTGAAACAGTGTTTCAATTATCATTTCATAATTTATTTTATCTTTCAACTGAATCGTGAACTCACAGGGAGGAAAAAATGTTACTGGATTCGATTAGGCATTCTAAATTAAAACAGTGGATTGAGGAAGCGGCAAAGATGTGTACTCCGGATTCCATCTATGTCTGCGACGGCTCCAAAGAGGAATACAACCGTTTAATGCAGCAGATGGTGAATGCCGGAATGGCGACTCCTTTAGCCAAGCGTCCTAACAGCTTTTTATTTCGTTCAGATCCTTCGGATGTGGCGCGCGTGGAAGACCGTACCTATATCAGCACAAAGAATAAAGAAGATGCAGGACCCACCAACAACTGGTACGATCCGGAGGAACTTAAAACCATCATGAGGGGGCTTTATAAGGGCTGCATGAAGGGCAGAACCCTTTATGTCATTCCCTTTTCCATGGGGCCTCTCGGTTCCCCTATTTCTAAAATTGGGGTGGAAATTACCGACAGTGCTTATGTGGTGTGCAACATGCATATCATGACACGTGTGGGCACAAAAGTTCTGGATCTTCTGGGCACTAACGGCGAATTTATCCCCTGTCTTCATTCCATTGGCTATCCCCTGGAAAAAGGTCAGAAGGATCTTAAATGGCCCTGTGCTCCGATTGAAAAGAAATACATCAGCCATTTTCCGGAAGAAAATCTCATCTGGTCTTATGGTTCAGGTTACGGAGGAAATGCTCTTTTGGGAAAAAAATGTTTTGCCTTGAGAATTGCTTCGGCTATGGCTAAGCGTGAAGGCTGGATGGCAGAACATATGCTCATTTTAAGACTTACAAGTCCTGAAGGGAAACAGTACCATGTGGCTGCCGCTTTTCCTTCTGCCTGCGGTAAAACCAATCTGGCCATGCTGCAGCCCACGCTTAAAGGCTGGAAATGCGAATGTATTGGAGACGATATTTCCTGGATGAAGATCGGTCCGGACGGACGTCTTTATGCCATCAATCCGGAAGGTGGATTCTTCGGCGTTACTCCGGGTACTTCCTATAAATCCAATCCTATGGCCATGGACACCATCAAAGAGAATATCATTTTCACCAACTGCGCTTTAACGGATGACGGTGATGTCTGGTGGGAAGGTATGGACGGAGAACCTCCGGCACATGCGATTGACTGGAAAGGCAAGGACTGGACTCCTGCAAGCAAGGAAGTGGCTGCTCACGCCAATGCCCGCTTTACAGCTCCTGCCGGTCAGTGCCCGGTTATCTGCAAAGACTGGGAAGATCCCAGGGGTGTTGCCATTGACATGTTCATGTTCGGCGGACGCAGAAGCAGTGTCGTGCCCTTAGTCACTGAATCTTATGGCTGGGATCACGGAGTGTTCATGGGGGCAACCGCTGCCTCTGAAACCACAGCGGCCAATATCGGTGCTGTTGGCAATCTTCGCAGAGATCCTTTTGCCATGAAACCTTTCTGCGGCTATAATATGGGGGATTATTTCAGCCATTGGCTTTCCATGGGTGATAAGCTCAAAGATAAAGCCCCGAAGATTTTTTATGTCAACTGGTTCAGAAAAAGTCCTACGGGAAAATGGCTCTGGCCTGGTTTCGGAGACAACAGCCGCGTTCTCAAATGGATGTGTGAGCGCCTGGAGGGAAAAGTTAAAGGTAAGGAAAGTCCGATAGGAATTATTCCAGCGGATGGAGAACTTGATCTGACAGGGCTTCCTCTTTCGGCCGACAATATGAAGGACCTGATGAACATTGATAAGAAAGAATGGAGTGCGGAAATTCCGGATATCCAGAAACATTTCGATCAATTCGGTTCAAAGGCTCCTAAAAGACTTCTGGAACAAATGGAAGCTCTCAAAAAACGTCTGGCCTGATAATCGTTAAATATGAACCCTGTCTTATCGGATGAAGGTAGGACAGGGTTTTTTTTATTTATTCTGGAATGCAGGCTAATTGCATCAATCCAAATTTTGCATATAGTGACCGGGAGTACAATATCTGCTTATGACTAGCAAGTCAGGTTTGCTTAATACTTAATAATAGTTGGGTTTTGACCCGATAAAATAACACGGAGCAAGTTGCGTTTTCTGAAGAATTAAGATAATTAGTAAAATAGATAAATTACGTTTACAAATGAATATTCAATTATTTTTGAACAGTGTTCGGGTTAAATCGTTTTGTGCAGCAGAGGCAGGATGTTTTTTTTAAGAAAATTTTTTTTCCAGCTTAAATTGTATGCCGGTCGTTATTGGAAACAGATCTTATTAGCCGGAGTTGTTTTTTCTGCTATCGGATTTATTCTGATGATTTTTGAATCCTTTTTGAGTTCGGATACCTCAGCGATGTGGAATCAGACACTTAGAAATGAAGATTCCAGGCTTCTTAAAAGTCATTTTTCAAACGCTAAAGACCATCCTTTTGGTTTCAATGATTATTCCTATCCTGAAAATAAGACACACCCCTGTTTCCGCTTGATTATTCTGGGGGATTCCGTTGTTTTCGGAGATGGGTTACCCTTGGAGCAGATATGGAGTCATAAACTTGAAAAAAAAATGAAACAGAGATATCCGGTTGAAGTTCTGCACTGGGGACAGTGCGGCTGGAGTACGCTGGATCAGTTGGAGTTTTTAAAACAGAATTTCAGCGATAAGAAAAATATATTCGATGCGGATTTGCTCCTGATCAGTTGGTTTGACAATGACCCGGATATGGGAAATATAAATTTTGATGCTTACAATTCTTTACTTTCAAATCCTTTTTTTACTATGTTCACTTGGTTTTTCCCAAAAATTGGGGCCATTTTTTTTGAATTCAATGAGTTTAGGGTGTATAATCATATACGCCACCAGTTATATTCCGATAAAAATCTTCTCCATTATCAAAATGTTTTGAAAGAGTTAAAGATATTTTGTCAATTAAAAAGAATAGATTTGTTTTTAGTCCTTATTTCATATGGAGATATATTTAGTAAAATTGAACTTGCTAAAATTGAAAATCTTCTTCAAAAAGAATGTATCCCCTATATTAATTTACACTCTTTTGTCGCTGAACAGACACAGGGACTGCCCATTCGCTGTCTTTTTGCCAGCCCAGTTAATTCACATCCTGGGCCTGTCTTAACAACCCTTTACGCCCGTTATACTCTTCCAGAACTGATAAAAAGGTATGGAAAGAAAATGATTGAAAAAGGGGGATCTATAGAATAAAAGGCAAAACCTTTTATCGTTTGGAGTGATCTGTCATCACTTTATAAAGCAGCTTCGGATTTTCAAGCACTTTTCCTGTGCCCAGGGCAACCGCAGAAAGAGGGTCATCAGAAATGGAAACAGGCAGGCAGGTTTCCTCCATAAGGAGCTTGTCAATCCCTTTAAGCAATGCGCCACCACCTGCAAGCCAGAGCCCTTTGTCTACAAGGTCGGAAGCGATTTCTGGAGGGCATTTCTCAAGCGTTATGCGGACAGCTTCCACAATTGTGGCTACTGTTTCTGCAAGCGCTTCCCTGATTTCTTCTGAATTAATGGTCAGTGTTTTGGGAAGGCCTGCAATCAGATCACGGCCCTTCACGTCCATGGATAATTCCTGGGCCAGAGGGGATGCGGATCCGATTTTGATTTTAATTTCTTCAGCGGTTCTTTCGCCGATCATGAGATTATAGGTTCGTTTCATATATTGTACAATCGCATCAGTCAATTCATCTCCGGCAACTCTTACAGATCGGCTGGAAACGATACCGGCCAAAGAAATAATGGCCACTTCCGTTGTGCCTCCCCCGATATCAATAATCATACTTCCTGAAGGTTCCTCGACATTTAATCCGATACCGATAGCCCCGGACATGGGTTCTTTTAGAATAAAGACTTCTCTTGCACCGGCTCTCTGTGCGGATTCAATTACCGCCCGTTTTTCAACTTCTGTGATCCCGGTGGGGACAGCAATGGCAATTTTAGGCCTGGGTTGGAACAGGGTATTTTCTCCATGTGCTTTTTTAATGAAATAACGGAGCATGGCTTCGGTGATTTCAAAATCGGCTATAACCCCGTCTCTTAAAGGCCGGATTGCGACAATATGGGAGGGAGTTCTTCCAAGCATGGCTTTGGCTTCGTTTCCGACGGCCATGACTTTGCTTGTGCCTTCAAGAACGGCAACGACAGAAGGTTCATTGAGAACAATCCCTCTCCCGCGGACATAAACGAGCGTATTGGCAGTTCCAAGATCAATTCCCATATCATTTGAAAGTAATCCAAATAGAGCGTCCAGCACGGTTACATCCTTTCCTTTAATCAAGGGTCTACCGCCAAAGCAAATACTCTGGCTTCAGGTTTTGTTCGACAAAGATTTTTTATTCGTTATATTTTATAAAAAATCATGCCTTTTTATAAGGGCTAACCTATTGTACAATATTTCGTGTGTCAATCATTTTTAGAAAAACCAGGGATTCAGGAACTATTCCTGACATCGGGAATCCAGTTTTAAAAAATAAGGCATGAGTTTATGCCCGTCTTTAATGAAAAGACCGCTCTTTTCGGCATTTTTTTCCGAGTAGAGAACTCCTTCGTTATCAATTCCGCTGCCGTAAAGTAAAAAGGGAACAGGATGATTCACATGGATCTTTTTAGAGACAGGCGTATAATGATCCGGTGTGACCAGTAAACGGAACTCCTCTCCGCTGGATTTCAAATGACTGACCAGAGGCCCCAGGATAAACCGGTCAATTCTTTCTATTGAAAGTATTTTTTCATGAAGATTCCCTGAGTGTCCGGCTTCATCAGGGGCTTCCACATGAACTAAAACCCAATCAAATTCCTTCAGGGCTTCAACAGCATAAGCGCCCTTGGCATTATAATCCGTATCAAAATATCCGGTAATGCCCGGAACCGTAATCTCCCTGAGTTTAAGAATAGAGCCCAAACCTTTGATGAGATCAACGGCGGAGATTACGGCGCCCTTTAGTCCAAAGGTATCTGAAAAGTTTGTCAGTTTTGGCTTATACCCTGCGCCCCAGAACCAGATGCTGTTGGCTGAAGGCTTTCCTGCAGCCTCTCTCTTCAGATTGACCGGATGATGGCGTAGAATGTCCTGGGATTTTTTCATCATCCG
Organism: uncultured bacterium; assembly: GCA_964443875.1. GTDB lineage: Bacteria > Auribacterota > JAFGBW01 > JAFGBW01 > JAFGBW01 > CAYUET01. The sequence goes on from CAYUET010000006.1 coordinate 116,911, forward strand.
GATAAGCATTTCCGAATCTTTTCCCTTTGGAAGGTGCTTTTCCATGGGTTCTCCGGGTACATCATGAGGGGGCGTGGTTTCCGCTTCAAAATCAGGTTTTGAGGACCATCGTGTAATATGTCTGTAAGAGACCCCGGGAAAAAACTGGATAATTTCGTTTCCGAGTTCCTCGGATAAAGTCTGTATGATTTCTTTTGCTTCTTCTGTGGTGATATGCCCTGCGCAATGATCTGCGATTCTCCTGTCTTCTGTCAGATGAATCAGATTGCAGCGCAGCACCAGATCGTCTTCTTTCATGGGAATCCCCAGACTTGCCGCTTCAAGAGGGGCTCTGCCGGAATAAAATTTTTCAGGATCATACCCCAACAAAGAGAGAATGCAGACATCTGAACCTGGATAATAGCCCCGGGGAACTGTCTGGCATCTTCCGATTTTCCCATTTCGGGACAACTCGTCCATGAAAGGGGTGTGAGCCGCTTCAAGAGGCGTTTTCCCGTCTAGCTCTTCAAGGGGGTAGTCTCCCATTCCATCCGGGATAATCATTACATATTTCATAAATTATTTTCCGCTGAGGGACTTTATTTTTAAAAGCTCTTTGATGGAGGATTCAATCCCTTCCACCCCCATGCCCTGATCATGATAGAGTTCTTCCGGTGTGCCTGATTCAGCAAAGGAATGGACCCCCAGATGCTTGACCGGAATGGAAATCCGGCTGGCGACAAGAATTTCATCAAGGATAGATCCGATGCCGGTATGAACATAGTGGTCTTCCACAGTTAATAAAGCACCGGTTTCACGGGCTGCCTTAACAAGTGTTTCCCCGTCATAGGGAATGACAGAAGCCATATTAATAACACGGACATGAATATTTTCTTTTTCAAGTTTTTGAGAGACTTTAAGGGCATAATCCAGAAGAGCTCCCAGAGTCACAACGGTGATATCAGTTCCCTGGGTGAGCACATCCGCTTTTCCGGGCTGAAAGGTATAGTCTTTACCGAAAAACGGCTCTCCTTTTTCGTTGGTAATCACGGGAACTTTTGCCCTGCCCATTCCGACAAAACAGTTGCCGTATACAGAGGCAACATGGCGGATAATATGATCCGTCTGATTGGGATCTGCCGGTATAAAAATGGAGTAATCGGGAATGCTTCTTAAAAGTCCTATATAGGTGATGCACTGGTGGGTAGGACCGTCTTCACCCACACTTAGCCCCAGATGGGTGCATACGGTTTTGATATTGGTTTTATTGATGGCGTTCAGCCTTTGCTGGTTAAAGACTTCATCAACTCCAAAGGCGCCAAAGGTGGAAAAGAAGGCCTGAATTCCTCCTTTGGAGAGAGCTCCAGCCATGGAGGCGGCGTGGTGCTCCTGAATGCCGCATTCAAAAAATAATCCCGGTGAAACTTTTCGGAAGGAGTTCATTTTTACAGAACCCTCAAGATCACAGGAGATTCCTGCAATTTTATTTTTGGAGGCGTCGGAATTGTTTTTCTTTGCAAGATCAGCCAAAGTCGTGCCATAGGCGGAGCGGTTATCGGTCATCACTTCCGGGGCATAAACAATCGGAGTTCCTTTGTCTATGTGAACTTCAGGCATTTGTTCTTTCTGAGGTTTGCACGATTTCTGAGGGAGGGCTTTTCTTTTGGCTCGAAGGGATTCAAGAACATCAGGGAGATTGAGTTCAGCCATGGCTTTTTTATATTCCACATCTGTGCAGGAACGGCCGTGATAATCAGCCATATCGCGCATAAAGGACACGCCATGTCCCATTTGTGTTTTGGCAATAATCACAGTGGGGTGCTCTTTGTTCTCGACTTCATTGTTCCATACCCTTTTGAGGGCCTGAAAGATCTGTTCGAAATCATGACCGTTCTCGATAGTGACGATATTCCACCCGTCAGAGTGGTAATTCCCCTCAATGTTCTGGGGCATGACCTCCGCCGTTGCTCCACCGATTTGGAGGCGGTTGTAGTCGATAATGGCAACAAGGTTATTGAGTTTGAATTTTACAGCGGCCCGGCGTGCTTCGGAAATCTGTCCTTTTTGCTGTTCACCGTCGCCCATGCAGACAACTGTTTTACTTGAAAGATGGTTGATTTTTGAGGCAAGAGCCAGTCCACAGGCGCTGCTCATTCCCTGGCCCAGATTTCCCGTATTCCATTCAATTCCGGGAACTCCGGTCTCGACATGTCCGGCATAGCGGGAACCCAGCTTCCTGAAATTCAGAACCATTTCTTCACTGTTAAAAAAGCCATAACGTGCCAATACGGAATAAATACCGGGTGTGATATGTCCGTGGCTGATGATGATACGGTCACGGTCAGAAGCATTTCTGTTTTCAGGATGGATATTGGCGATGGCGTAAAGCATTAACAGAAAATGAAGGGATGACATTGATCCGCCCGGATGGCCACAGGCCGCGAGGCTGGTACAATTAATAATGTCGGAAACACTTTGAAGCCACATCTTCTGAAGTGTGGAAATCTGGTCAGGCTGAAGTTCTTTTTGTTGTAAATCAATGCGAAACACGGAACTATCTTCTTTCTTGATTAAATTTTTTGACACAAATTGACAAACAGGCGAACGCCGAAACCTGATGCGTATTTCGGCTGATAGCCGATTTTTTTATGATTCCAAGCTACTCCGGCGATATCCAGATGTGCCCATCGGGATTTTTTGATAAAAGATTTCAGGAAGACTGCTCCGCGGATGGTTCCTGCATTGCGTCCTTCCCCTATATTTTTGAGGTCTGCAATATCACTTTTCATTTCGTCCATGTAATGTTCCGTCAGAGGCATCGGCCATAAACGCTCGTCGGTTTCTTCAGAAGCCTTAAGGAGGATTTCCTGAAGATCCTTATCCTGAGTCATAAGGCCGGCATACTGGTTGCCGAGGGCTATTAAGACAGCACCGGTAAGGGTGGCGATATCCACAATGTAGTCCGGCTTAAAATGATCTTCTGTATAGCTTAAGGCATCGGCCAGAATAAGACGGCCTTCAGCATCTGTATTGAGAATTTCAACGGTTTTGCCGTTATAGGCTTTGATAATGTCCCCGGGTTTTACAGATTTGCTGCCAATGGCATTTTCAGCACAGGCGATAACTCCGATGACATTGATTTTCAGCTTTAAAGAGGCAATTGCCTTTATGGCACCCAATACGGCGGCAGCTCCGGCCATGTCATGCCTCATGTCTTCAAGATATCCGGAAGGCTTGAGATTGAGGCCTCCGGAGTCAAAGGTGATGCCTTTCCCGACCAAGGCAATTGTTTTTTGGTTCTTTCCGCCTTTTAAATACGGAAGAGCCACAAGCCTTGGAGGATGGGCTGCGCCCTGACCTACTGCATACAGAAGGTTGCATCCGGCTTTTTTAAGCTGTTTTTCATCCAGAATGAAAGGTTTGATCTTGAATTGATCCGCCAATTTCCGGGCTTCGTCGGCAAGGGTGATGGTGTTGAGAATCTCCGCATTCTCATTCACGAGAGATCTGGAAAACTGTACGGCATCCGAAATAATCTGGCACTCCTGTATGAGCCGCGCATGATTACCTTTGACCTTATAAAAGGTCAGGCTTTCAGCTTTCACTGACCTGGAGGCTTCGCTTTTTCTGGTGAATTCATAATTTGAAAGCAAAATCCCATCGAGGATTGCCCTGAGTACAGAAGCTTCTTCCATTCCTTCAATACAGGGCAATTCCACATGAATGTGTTTTTTTTCAGTTTTTTTCGATTCCTGAAAAGCGGACCCTGCTTTATTCATGAGGGAGGAAAAAGTCACTTTTTTTTCTTCGCCCAGACTCACCAGAACAGAAGCTTCCCCCTGAGCTGTCCCAAAAAGAGCAAGGATTTTATTTTTATCACCGGTAAAAATTCTGGTCTTGAGAATTTCCGCCAGAGGGGAAAAATCCTTTTCCTTGAGATTTTCAACAAGGGTTTTCACCTTTTCAGTTGAGAGAAAACAGACTTTGCACCCTCCCTGAACCGAGTCAAGGCTTTCAGCAGTCAGTAAAATTTTCACAGGATAACCCGTTGTTTCTTGAATTATCTGTCGTTGCCGATGGCTTCAACAGGGCATTGTGTCATGGCATCTTTGCAGGCTGCTTCTTCGGCACCAACAGGCTGTTTGGCGCAAACAGCGTGATCCCCGGCAGAGGATTCCTTGAAATTTCCATTGGCAACATCAACACAGACTCCGCACATGATACAGTTTTTATCAACATACCATTTACCGGCTGTATTGTCTTCCCAAGCATTAGATTTATCTGACATAGGATGCTCTCCTGTTAAAAAGGTTAATTGTGAAGTTAAAGTGTGATAACCCTTACCAGAAATAATGAAATAATGACAATATAAAAATACGATTTTACGGAGGAAAAGATCAGCAGGTTCAATTTATTTTAAAAGAAGAAATTCAGGAAAATTACGGTAAATTTTTTTGAGCATAAGTACTTCTTTTGGGGTAAGCTTTTCAAAATCAGCTAAAATCATGGGAAGATTGAGTTCCAGAAGGGGCTTTAAACGCATCTGTTTTATCCCTGAAGGATAGTAAAAAACAGGATCATAAGGGAGTTTATGCTGTTCCAGGTATTGAAGAGTGTCCCATTGCCCTGTAAGCTGAAAAAAACGGGTAGAGTAATGTTTCTGGCGGTCGTCATTAAAGACATTGATCCGGTCAAAATATTGTTCACAATAAAAGAGGGGAAGGAGATCTTTAAAAAGGGATTCAGACAGAGGATCCTGTTCTTCAATAATGATCTGAATCAGGGTAAAAGGATTCGATTTTTTGAGCGTTAAGGCAATGACCTCCATGAGGGAGGAATTCTGACAGATTTTTTTGTCAACAAGAAGGGAGAGTGTGTTGGCGATTTTACAGGGAGAATCAAGAAGAAGTTTGATATGGGAAGGGCGCCTGAGATCCAGAAAACGGATCAGATTTTCATTTGGATTTCTGAAGCAGGGGGAAATCGGGAAAAAGAGTTCTTTGCCGAGTTTGTCACGGATCAGTAAAACAGCTTTTAACAAGTCAGAAGAAGACATCTCAGGGGTTTCCAGAACAAAGTAGGGGGGAAGGAACTGATGAAAAATTTTAGTTTTTTTTGCGCGGGACAGGAGTGCGCTTCCCGGAAGAAGGGAGAGGGGATAAATTTCAGCATGGTCCTCCAGTTGGTGTTTTATTAAAAAATTAAGAGTTTCTGAAAAATCCTCAAGCGTATCTCCGGGTAATCCCAGAATGGCGCCCGTGCGTATTTCAATGTTATGTTCCTGGAGCAGCCCCGCTCCCTGAATGAATTTTCTGCGATTGAAATTTCGGCAGATCTGCTTTAAGGCCGCCGGGTTGGTCGTCTGGAGCCCTGCCTCTACAGAGACGAATCCGGCTTCCTGCATGAGGACTGCACTTTGAGCATTGATATTTTCCAGCCGGATTTCCGTATGAAGAGGGATTTTCGTCGGATTTGCTTTTTTAATCTGTTTCAGGCTTTCGATAAACCGGCCGCAGGAATTGAAGGAGGGATCCATGATGTAAATTTCTTTTGAGAGGTGTTTCCGGGCATAGTCGAAAAAATCCGGAATTCTCTGTTCAGGGAAAAAACGTATTTCATGAAGGGATTTGGGGTAGTAACAGTAGGCACAGGAAAAGGGGCATCCTCTCATGGTTTCCAGATGAAGAATGCTTTGGGGATGGGTTTTAAGAACATTGGAAAGATAGGGGTTCGGAATGGCTGAAAGATCAAGGGCTGTTTTTTCCCTGCAGAATCGGGGAAGGGGGGTGCGGCGGGTCACTTTTTTAATCAGTGAGGCAAACAGGTGTTCCCCCTCTCCTCTGACAAAAGCATCTACAAAAGGGGAGTTAAAGGCAGGGCTGCCTTCGCTGATTTCCGGGCCCCCGAAAAGGATGACGGCTTCCGGATTTTTTCCCTTGATTTTTTCAGCCAGATAAAGAGAGCGTTCGAGATTCCACATGAATACGGTGAAGGCATGGATATTATAGGATCCGGTTTCCAGCCGGTTGAGAATGGCCGCATCTCCTCCGAAATTACAAAGTTCCTGGGGAAGAAAATCGATCTGCACCGATTTTGAGGGATCAAGGCTTTCCCAATAACTTTTAAGGTAGGCCCCGGCCAGAGGAACATTGGCTTCAAGGGAGGAGTAATGAGGGTCAACAAGGGGCAGCTGGATGAGGCAGACCTTCATCAGGAGTTAAGGGATGTTTTATAACACTTATCAGGGTTCATCTGTTTTCCTTTCTTTGATTGAGATTATAAAAAATTCAATTCAGTGGGCAACTAAGAATTGCATAAAGTTTTTATCCATATATTGCATGGAAAAAATCAGAATTTGGAACCCATAGAACCTTGTTTTTAACAAAAAAAAGGAGTATAATTGAAGTATGAATGCATTACATGCAGGAAGAAAAGGTTTTACCTTAATTGAGCTGATTGTTGTGATTTTAATTCTGCTCATTCTTGCCGCTCTTTTCTTATCTAAAATCCAGACAAGCATGGGTAAGGCAAGAGAGGCTCAATGCAAGGAAAATCTGCGCAAACTGCATCATGCGGTTTTATTTTTTGCAACAGAAAATAACTCTATGCCCGCGAGCTTGAGTGACTCCTTTATTGAAAAACAAACAGGGGTGAGTCCGGATAAAATGAAATGCCCTTTGTGTAAGGAAAATTTTTCCGGTTACAGGATAAATCCCAATCTGATCCTTGTCGATGCAGCGACGCATCAGACCAAAACACTGGAAAACCTTAATTCAGAAAACATCCTTATTTTTGAAACAGATTCCGAGAGCAGCACCACTCATTCGGAACGTCATGGGGGGGTAAGTTATGCCATTACGGTTTATGGGGATTTTATTGAAATGAAATCGGATGAAAAGCTTAAATATATAGACCTTAAGGGGGTACGTGAAACGTAGCGTTTTCGGATGCCCTGAACTTGCATGATAAATGCATGATGCTGGTATGTGAAATGCATTTATTTTTAGTAAGATAAAAAGGAGTCAATATTTTGAACATTCGTCAAATCCTATTGATGAGTCTGTTTTTAGGCGCGGCATTTGCGGACAATGTTTCGCTGGAGAATTATGAAAGGGCTATCAAAATTGATCCCAGAGACAGTGATGCTTATTTCAACAGGGGTTTCGAGTATTTTAAAATGGGAAGTTATGAGGAGGCCATTAAGGATTTTAACCGGGTCGAGAGTCTGGAACCAGAGAATATTCTGCCTGTTCTCTACCGGGGAAAGTCAAAAATAAAAATCAAAGATATGCGGGGGGCTATTCGTGATTTTTCACGGGTCATAGAGAGGAACCCCAAAAGCACTGAGGCTTATCTGATGAGGGCGCAGGTCAGAATCCGGGTGAATGAACTCGATAAGGCCCTTGAGGATCTGGAATCCCTGATTCTTTTAAGTCCTGAACATGCCAAGGCCTGGGCCTGGAAGGCAAAGCTGGAAAATCAGCTCGGAAAGATTGAGGAGGCTTTTGAGGATTACAGAAGGTCGATCAGTCTGGATCCCATGTATTCCTGGTCTCTTAATAATCTTGCATGGCTTTATATCACCTGCGAAACTGAAAAATTCAGAGATTTAAGAAAAGGGCTCGAACTTGCTGAAAAAGCCGTACAGATGGACAGGAAAGCGGAATACATGGATACTCTGGCCTGTGCTTATGCGGAAACAGGAAATTTTGACCTTGCTGAAAAGACCATGTGGGAGGCCTATCACATGAATAATTCTGAAACTTTAAAAATGAGGCTTGAACTTTTTAAAAACAGGAAAACCTATCTTCAGTGGTTTAATGAAATGAAGATGAACGCATATCTGCAGGAACTCCGCAAACAGATGGAAAAAGAGAAAAGAGATCAGCTCTGGCAGGAAATTGTTTCTCAGAATGAAGCAACCCGCAGAAAGCCTCAGGCAGGGGACTGAAAAGATTTTTTAATTGGTTTTTGGGGGAAGCGGTTTTAACTCCAGCTTATTATCAGACTTCTCTTTATCCGGTTCTTTTTTAGCAGGAAGATTGATGTGGGCTAAATCTTTAAACTCGCGGTGGTCTGTTCCCCTGGGAAATATGGAAAAGGCGGCCAGATGTCCGCTTTTAAAAACCTGAAAAGAGGCATACTGGTATTTTTTCCCCTTGGGAAGAGTAAAAGAGACAATGGCTTCCCTTGAACTGATAAAGGTTGTATCGTGATCAATCTGAGTTTCTGATTTCGAGAAAATTTGTGCATAATTGTTTTGGGAATATTCCCTGAGATTTTTTTGTCCTGGTTCCAGTCCTGTGAAACGATAAATGTCATAATGAACCATCTCATGTTTTTTATTATAGGCTTTGAACATTACTTCAACATCGGTATAGGGAACTTTAAAGTTTTTTCCATGAGCAGTACTTTTTTGATTAAGGTCTTTAAGAGCCCTGAGAGAAATTAAAAGTTTTTCACTCAGAGGGGAAATGACATCTAGGTTACCTTTTCGGGTAGTCGGAATCCCTGATATGGAAAATTCATCGGTCGGAATTATGGATTCCGAAATATTTTCAGTTTCAATATCATCTCTGAAATTTTTTGGCTCATTTAAAAGCCAGTCCATAATAACAGGAATTTGGGATATCGGAAAACCCTCCCAGTTTTCTCCTTCCATATAGTGAACAGGGTAATGCACTTTTCGGAGTTGATCTCTGGTCCAGCGTGCAGCAAGGTATGAGCTTTGTGAATCTTTACGTGATTGGATGTAAAGAATAGGCTTTAAAGAAGAGGGCGGATTTTTTAAATCAGGAACATCAAGTTTGCTCACCCCTTTATCAAAAAATACCTCGAATTCTGCCCCAGAGAGGACGAATCCTGAAAAATCTTTTAAAAGTTTTATTTCCTTTTTGCAATTGATAAGATAAAGAAGAAAATAAGCACCACCGGTTTTCCAAGGTTCTTCTGCCACTCCTCCCTGACCTAAAAGAAAAGTCTGTTTAGGATTGATGGAATAATGTTTTTTAATATAACGGAGAGTTTTTTTAATAATCAGGGTATTATCGTTATAAGATTTGGCTTTTGTCCCCCAGGTATAATGATTTTCAGAGTCCGGACAGGCAATGATCACTTTGTAGGGCTTAAGTCCATCCTGGAGAATATTCATGAATTCTTCACCGTTTCCTTCAGGCCTGTGGAGACACAGAAGAAAAGGATATTTTTTATCGGGTGAGTAATCCGAAGGAACATAAACATGAAGCATGGAAAGGGGCTTGAAGCTGGCTACATAATAGCCTGTTTTGATCTTTAATTCATTTTTTGATGAATAAGCAGGATGAATAATCAGGATGCAGTTGAGCAAAAGACAGAGGTACAGAAATAGTTTTTTCATAGGCTTAAGAAATCCCTTCTACATCAGATGAATCCAGTTCAACGGAAACGGATTGCTGAATGATTTCAAGATTTAAAACAAGACGGTATTTGTTTTTTTTACGCACAAGAATCCCCTGGCAGTCTTTTAAAGGGCCTTTGGTCACTTTTATGGATTGCCCTTCATGAAGATGAAGATAAGGATCTACCTCCATATCATGCTGTTCGAATCGCATCAGGGTTTCGATCTGGTCTTCAGGAATCTGTTCCGGGGCATATCCGCCGAGCAGGCGAACAACCCCTTTGGTGTGCAGCACCTTGTCCTTATCCATAAGGGGGATGTGGACAAACAGGTAGCCGTTAAAGAGGGGAAATTCCACGATTTTTTTTCGGTCCGACCATTTTCGCATTGTTTTTTTTACAGGAAGATAGGTTTCAAGCTTTTGATTTTTAATCAGGGTTGAGACCAGCCTTTCATGTCTTGATTTGGTGTGTACGGCATACCAGTTTTTCTCATACAGGGTAGAGGCATTCTTCTCAGACGGGGATGAAGTGGGTTTTTCTGAAGAATCACCGCCGGTAGAAACCGTGTTCATCCTACTCTCCGAAGTAGACGCAGCTGGAGGTACAGGTTTCATTGATTTCTATGGAATGAAGAAGGGGAAGTTCGGGCTTAAGCCTTCTCCATACCCAAACGCAAAGATTTTCAGAGGTTGGATTTTCAAGACCCGGAATTTCATTGAGATAGTGAT